>CBFIBQ010000004.1:0-138461 GCA_965660875.1 Salibacteraceae bacterium
AAAGACTGTATTTAACGATGCGGTCTTTTTTTTAATAGACCTATATGCTTTGTGGAGGATTCATATGCGCCTGAGGCGGACGATCGTTCAAATCTCTCTCTGGCTACAAATTAAAAGACTGTATTTATTTGTACGGCCTTTTTATTAATCCTTCTGGGGGTTTTGAGTTTTTTCAATCAGCTTATCCACTCGCAGAAATACGTCCCAATATTTTTCTTTATTCATGTGCGCCCAGTGTATTTCGTAATATCTGTACTGAAATATTTGTATTTGACAGACAATGACCACCGTTAGAAGAACAGAGACCAGTCCTGTTTTTCTGTAACCAGAAAATCTTTTTAAAGCAAATCCTAATAATACAGCAAAAATGGGTATATATTCTACCATTACCCTTGAGGAGAAACTACCTCCGTAGAACCAACACCACCATGAAGCCAGCACATAAATCACTATACATAATGGAAGTAATGCCGAATAGAATAAGTATTTAGAATCTTTAAAAAGTACAACCAAACCAATAAGTGAAATAAGATAAATTGGCGTGTACAAAAACAGCCCTTTTTGGTAACTAAACAAAAATTTAAGAATCTCCGGGTTCAGAAAGTTAAAGCCCTCTCCTTTGTAGGAATAGACAAAGAAAGAACCGGTTTGGAATTTATAAATAATCAATTGTATTCCAACGATAATGAAGAAAACGACTGTTGCCAAAAGCGTGGTTTTCCATTGTTCAACCCGTTTAGCAAACCAGTCTACAAATTGCTTTAGATCTTTCGCCAAAAATGGAAGGAAAAAAATAACCAATCCGTTTACTGGCCTTATGAGCACAATCATTCCGAAGGTGAATGCCATTAAAAGTAAATCTCGATTGCGGTTTTGGTCAATATGCCTCTTGGATAGGTTTAAAAACCAAGAAACAAAAGCAAATGAATATACATGAGACATACCCAACTCCCCGACGGTGTAATAAAATAGATTGGAGCCAAATAAAAAGGAGACCACTACCAGACTTATTGTAGATTCAGAACAATCAAATAGCTTTAATAATCCACTTAAAAAGTATAATCCAAGTATGCAGTAAAACAAGGCAGCAATGGTTTGAAAGACCATATACAAATACGAATAACCATCTTGATCAAAACCGTAAAAGGGGCTAATCCAATGGGCGATTAAAAAGAAAGGACTACACGCAAGCGCAGTGCCGCTGAAATATTTGTTTACATAGGAATCTCCGTGTTTTTTACGATACTCATAAGGGGGGTGTCCTAGATAGTATTTCTCTTTTTCAATTGCATCAAAAAACCCAAACTGTAGGTCTTGGTACACAAAAACTGCTGGTAAATAGGCGTAGTAACCTTTAGCATCGGCCTCTTGAAAATCCTTCCAGTTGTCGTTGTACCAATTTAAGTTTGAAGAAATAAAAATTAAAACTAGTGCTGAAAGTGCAAGGGTTATATGGGAGCTTCTCCATTTAAGCATAACAGGCTATAGACTCATCATGTCTTTTAATTTACTTGCTTGTCTTCGAGAAATTTCAACCTTAGCTCCCGTAGTTAACTCCACTTGCATTCCTCCGTTAAACCAAGGCTCAATTTTTTTAATCCATTTTAGGTTGATAATGAATTTGCGATTGGCTCTAAAAAACTCTTTATCGCTCAAACGTTTTTCTAAGTTATTCAGCGATTTAAGTATTAGTGGTCTGTTTCCATTAAAATGGACCTTGATGTAATTTCCTACACTTTCAAATTTCTCTACATCACGCAAATGGACAAACCAACAGCGTTCGCCATCTTTTAAAAAAACTTGATCATCCCCTGAGAGTAAATTACTGGAATGCTCATTTGCTTTTGTTTTTTCTTCTTTTATTGTTTCTATCGCCTTGTTTACCGCACTTGAAAATCGATCCTCTTCGACAGGCTTTAGGATATAATCCATGGCATTTACTTCAAAAGCCTTTAATGCAAACTCGTCATAAGCGGTTACGAATATTACGTGAGGCACCCGGTCTAACTCTTCTAGCAACTCGAAGCCTGTTTTTCCAGGCATTTGGATGTCCAAAAAAACCAGGTCGGGCTTCAACTCTTCAATTCCTTTAATGGCTTCATTGGGATTGCCGTAATCGGCGACCACTTCTAAACCGGAGTGGTTCTGTATTAAAGATAGCAACTCTTTTCTTCCTAATCGTTCATCGTCAACTACAATGGTTTTAATTTTCATAGCTCTGTATTATGAGGGATAGACAAGGTGCAAATCACCTCTGATTTATTTTTATTTTCAATAGTAAAAGATGCGCGATCATTAAAAATGAGGCGCAATCGTTCCTTCGTGTTTTCTAGTCCAAAACCTAGGTCTACCGCCTTATTCGGTTGGTATTGACCAGAGTTTTCAATGGATATAATTAAATGATGTGCATGATTCGTGGCATAAACTCCAAGCCTTCCCCCCTCGGGTATGTGAGCAATTCCATGTTTAATACCATTTTCAACTAAGGTTTGAATCATAAGTGGTGGAACTAAGCAGTTTTTGGTATCCGGACTCATGTTTATTTCAACCTGAAGGCGCTCTTCGTAGCGGTGACTTTCAATTGCAAGGTAGTCTTTTACCAGTTTGATCTCATCCTCAAGAGGGATCAGGCGTTTTTTACCCATCAGCAGATTGCTTCTCAAAATATTTGAAAGTTGAGTAATGGCCTGCTTCGCAATTTTTGGGTTTTCCTCTACCAATGCGCGAATACTGTTCATGGAGTTAAAAATAAAATGAGGGTTGAGTTGAGATTTGAGCTTGTTTAACTCAATTTCTCTTCTTGTGGCCTCCCATTTCAGGTTTTTGATTTCTTCTGCCTTATAATTTTTGAAAAAATGGTAGAAAAAGTAAATTAACGACCACAATGAAAACAAGATCATCCAGCCCGCCAACTCTTGAAATAAAACCCCTAGGGTAATGTCTTTTTTAGAAAATATAAGGTAGGTAATACCGCTGTAAGCCAATTGAAATAACGCCGCCATAACAAACGACCCAATTATGAATCGAGGAATTATGCTAGCTATGTTCAGTTTAAGCCAATCGTTGCGAATTATGATTTCTCGATATAAATGACTGATTGTAATGCCCAAAATAAAGGCAGAGGATAGCGTTAAAATGAGTTGGGTAGAGACCTCTACGCCACTCAATTGGTTAAGAAAATACGCAATTAGTATGTAGGCTCCCCAGCCAACAATTTGAGATAAGAGGTACCATCTTTTTTTCGAAGTCACGTCTCAAATGTAGTGCAACAAACGAGTCTTTGGTAATTCACTTTACATAAATGGAGCTATTTAACCATAGCCCCTCATAAGCCGTTATGACCGACAATTAATGCTTATACAGTTGCAATACACTTTAACTCAATCGCTATTGGTGTGGGTAATGCATTTATAGCTACAGTAGTTCGGCACGGCTGATTGTCCTTGAAGTACTCTGCATAAATTCGATTAAAGGTTTTGAAGTCACGTTTCATGTCCACCAAAAACACGGTTACATCTACTAAGTTTTCCCAGCTCGACCCTGATGATTCAAGGACAGCTTTTACATTTGAAAACACACTGTGTACTTGTGCTTCGAAGTCAAACGCTTCAAAGTTTCCATTGTGGTCGAGTTTAAGACCAGGAACAGAACTATCGTTTTCATTGGATTTGGCTACTCTTGGGCCGACACCTGATAAAAATAAAAGGTTACCAACTTTCCTTGCATGCGGGTATGCGCCTACAGCTTTAGGAGCATTGTCAGAGTTTATTTTTCCTTCCATAAATTGATTTTCAGCAAATATAATGTACGGTAAAGATATTGAGTGAATGTGCGTATTTTTACTGAAAATTGATTGGATGAAATTAAAGTTGTTTTTTTTATTGCTGGCCCCTCAGTTGTTATTCGCTCAGGTTAGCAAACCAGATGCACCCCGATACTTGAAGCAGAATCAATTAGCCGTCAATCAAATTATTGAGATACCTCGTCCAGATTTAGAGGATGTGAGGCAAATGCAATTATCAGCAAAAAAGATGCATCGAAATATGCCTTTTGGTAAAGTATTTCCTGTGGAGTTAAGCTCCAAACAATCTACGTCTCAAAATATAAATGAGTCGTTGCGATCAGATGTTTTAGAAGTTAGTTGTGAAGGAGCCAAAGGTTTAACGGTTTACCTGAGCGATGTTTTTTTACCCATTGGCTCCAAGCTGTATGTAACGAGCCACACCTCCAATGAAATATACGGTCCTTTTACAGAGGCTGATGTATTGAATGAACGCCTAGTTCCTTCAATGATTAAAGGTGACCACATAAAGATTGTATCTGTGTATTCTAGAAATAGCCGGATTAAGCCAAGTTATGTAGTTACGGAATTGGGGTACAATACTGGAGACCTTTCCAAACCTCAAGAAGACTATGGGTCAAGGGACTTTGGTGATTCAGAAAACTGCCAAATTAATGTAAACTGTTCGGAGGGAGATAATTGGAGAAAACAACAGAATGCTGTAGTGCGTGTGCAAACCCGCGCGGGTAACTATTTAGGTTGGTGCACCGGAACGCTAATGAACAATACCTTACAAGATTGTACACCCTATGTGCTAACAGCAGACCATTGCAGAGAACTTGAGGGTGAAGCGGCTACTGAAGAAAACTATAACGATTGGCAGTTTTATTTCAATTATGAAGGTACGGACTGTAAAAACCCAAGAGAAAGAGACGTTAGTATTGGTTCTTATACCGGTTGTAAAAGAATATCGTATTCGAAACGAATGGGTGGCGGTGGTCCAGATGCATTACTTGTAAAGCTCTCCAACACAATCGAGGAGTTTTATAACCCACACTTTGCTGGTTGGGAAAACTTTGACGAGATAAGTAGTAATGGGGTAATGATTCATCACCCATCTGGAGACATAAAAAAGATTTCAACCTATAACACCGCTATAATTGAGTCGGAGTGGGATAAAAACATAAGAGAAAATACGCACTGGGAGGTTTATTGGTCTTCAACAGATAACGGGAGGGGTGTTTCAGAGCCGGGAAGCAGTGGTTCTGCCTTATTCAATTCCAGGGGAAGAGTTATTGGAGTGCTCACGGGTGGTGCATCGGCTTGTAAGGAAGATCAAGATAAAGGGGTAAGCCCAGATTACCCAGACTATTTTGGAAAAATTTCTCTTGCTTGGAGGTGGTTATATGATCCCGAATCGAGTTTATTTCCGCATCTGGATGGTAGTAATCATACACCGGTTTTGGACGGAATCGATTGGCCATGCAGTGAGCTGGCATTAACAAATGATGCTGTATCGAACCTATTGGAGCGGCAAATTAGTCTTTACCCCAATCCAGCAAAAAGGTTGATTAACCTAGATATGGGAGGCCTACAATTAAAAGACTTAAAGGCATATGATCTAGCTGGTTCAGAGTTACTCGTAATGAAGACTGAAGTTGACAAAAAGATTGTAATTGATATTAACTCTTGGCAAACAGGAATTTATATGGTACAGATAGTTACTACAGGGAATAATATCATAAATAAAAAACTAATTGTAGAATGAGATACTTTTTTTTAATTGGGTTGATCAGTTGCTTGTTTGCTGTCGCTTGTAAAAACAGTTCGAAAGCAATTAGCTCAGATCAGACTTGTAAATCCCTAACGGTAGTAACGCCAGATGTAACCTTAACTCCGGCAGCTGGAGTAACCATAGAAAAGGCTGTTTTAAAGGGGGACTGTCTGACGTTGAAACTTAGGTATGAAGGTTGTGAAAAGACATCATACGCACTTTATCACAATGGTAGAGTTAAAAAAAGTCTACCGCCTCAGTTGACGTTGGTCTTGCAAAAAGATGAGGAGTATTGTGATGCGGTTTCAGAAATGGAATCAGAGGTCTGCTATAATTTAGACCCATTAAAATCGGCTAGTGAAGGCGGGAAAATTGTGGTAAAAGTGCACTCCTACTCAGATGCGATTATTTACGAATACTAGCCTTTGTTTATGACTTTAGGCACTTTGAAATAAAAGCTATCTTTTTGTGGAGCATTTTTCAACGCGTCTTCTTTAGAAATAGTCACTTTACTTTCGTCTGGTCTTGTGGACCCTTTTTCATCGGTAATATAAACCAAGGGTTCAACGTTTTCGGTGTCAATAGCTTCTAGCTGAGCGACAAAGTCTAACATTCTTGTCAAGTCCTTTTTAATGGCTTCTTTTTCTTCGCCTTCAAACTCCAACTTAGCAAGCCCTGAAAGCTTATCTATCAATTTATCGTCAATATTCATTTCTTCGGTAATGCCTTGTCTATAATTTCAAAAACTTGATCGCGCAAAGGTACAATATCCTTTTCAGTCATTCCCCTGGTGTTTATTGGCGGATGCACAATTGCCGGAGCTAACCCTGGAGAAGCAGGTGCCTTTAGAAAACCTCCATTTTCTAGACGCTTGTAGTTTTTAATAAACGTTACTGGAACAATCGGTACTTGTTGTTCTATAGCCAGTTTAAAAGCACCATTTTTAAATCGTCTCATTTCGGGTACCTTATCGGGAATCGTTCCCTCGGGAAATAATACCATACAATTGCCTTTTTTAAGTTCTTCTACCGATCTTGTATAAGCCCTGTGGCCATCTTTTCTGCTTCGTCGGTCTACAGGTATGTTCATGCCTTTTGTAAAGAAAATATTAAAAAGCGGCCAATTCATAATTTCTGCCTTTCCTATTATGGTAAAATAGTCGGGTACCAATGGATAAATTAAGATGATATCGAAGTAACTACTGTGATTTGCAACCAACACATAGGGCGGCTCTGGAAAGTTTTCAGTTCCTTTTCTGATGAGAACAACTCCAGTAATCAGCGACAAAAACCACGACCATATTTTCTTGAGTTTAAAAGCCGTTTTATACCGCTTTTTTTTACCAAAAAGAAAAAGGAAAATTGGATAAACGAGAATCATAGAAACCAAGAACCAGAAGAAAAAGTAAATTTTCCAAAGGATAATAAATGGTCTTTTTATGATTTCTATAAACATGGAGGGCAAAAGTAAGGTTTAACCATAACCTTATGTGCTAGCTTCTGCTCTATTTCTAAAACCTAAAGCCAATACTAAATCGACCAATAAACGTGTTTTTAGAGGGACCACTAGAATTTAAATAAGCGTGCCCTTTTTGGGGAACTATTAAGTACCTATCGTAATTGAGTTCGGTAGTAAAACACCAACGGCGTGCAAAATTATATTCAGCCCCAATACCCGCTCGAATACCCCAATCTTTTAAATCATGATACTCTAACAAGATTTCCCAAGTGGCCTGAGCCGCAAAAATCCATTCAGATCCTTTTCTATGCACCCCACCAATTCTACCAAAAATATCCCATTCTTCGTTTATTGTATGATTTCGTTGATAGGATAAACTGTAATAGTTTGCTTTTTTGGTTAATACCTGGCCTTGAGTATGGGGCCTTGGTAACAAAGTACCGTCATTTATTCTTTCAAAACTGGCGTAAACGCTGGTTGGCTTCGATATGCGGAATTGATAGGAAATGCGAGCTGTTTGACTGCGTGCAGCAAATGGACTAAAGAGGTTTGCAGTGCGTTTTACATTTTTCCGGTGGATAATGGTAAAATAACCATTACCATCGGCAAAATTGTACATACTGTAACCTACTTGAATATGGTGCCTCAACAGTTTTTCTTCTGGCCGAACGTATTGGTCTTGTGCATTTATCCAGCTGGGCAAAATGCACAAGAGAATAATAACACCTATATTCTGCTGTAGAATGCTATTCATTTTTAACGAACTTAAAAGTACCAATATTTTGTTTGTTTTGTACAGTTATAAAATACACACCTTGGTTGAGGTTTGAGATTGAAATTTGTTTTTCTTCATTTCCGGAAGTGCTTTCCAACACCACTTTACCCGTAAGGTCGGTTATGGTTATGCTTCTTTGGGCAGAAGAATTAAACTTCAAGTTTAATATACTAGTGGCAGGGTTAGGGGCTAGATGCACTGTTTGTCTATCCGCGGTTTCAATGTTGAGGGTTCCGCATTGTATAGGTTGACCTACACCTACTGCCGCCCAAGCATTAGCACAATAATAATGTTCTATAGAGCAGGCACCGTAAAGCTTTATCGCCATAGTAATTGCACCTTGTGCTGCATCGGCATATTGAGCTCCAGATTGTAACACAGTAGTCATATTTAAGTAGGCAATATTTGCTGCTTTATCTAAGCCAATGCCTTGTATATTGTAGTTAAATCCGTTATCATTTACCCCACTGCCGCCGTTGGCGAGTAAATAAAACCAATGATTTTGTACTCCATTGTTTACATGCACACCACCTCTATCGCAATTGCCAAACTCCCAATAGGTGCTTTCGTAAGTATCGGGCTGGCCTACTAGTCTATTATTACAGTTTCCACCCTGAAAATGATATCCCATGCTATTTGGGACATCCAAACTGCGTTCAAACTCGGGATCAACATTTGCGTCTTCGCCGATATGCCAATCGTTGAGAGTGCCTTCTGTTCTGCGTTCTATCATGATTCCAAAAATGTCTGAAAAGGACTCGCCCAAGGCACCAGATTCGTACGAATTTTTAAGTGCAGCGCTATGCGCTATTATTGCGTGGGTGTATTCATGGCCAATTATGTCTAGAGAGGATAAGTAGTTGTCATTATAATTTCCTACCCACATAATATCGCTTGGGTTAACTTTTTTAGTAAGCATGTAAGTTCCTTCTGTTGGTTCCTTATTATCGTAGTCTACATGAATTTCTAATAGTTTACCAAGATAATTGCTGCCTTTAATACCATATTCACTGTAAAAATAATCCCACGCTTCACCTGCCCACCAATGTACATCAGTATAGGGCTGTTGGGAATCGCCCCAGTTATCATCGTCATCTTTTACATCTACAGACTCCTTAAAAATACCATCTTTATATCTTCTTGTATGAAAATTATGTCCGTTGGTATTCGCTTTTAAAATGTGCTTTTGTGTAAACCCACCTTTCCATTGGGTATCTATAGTTTGTGTTCCGTGGTGCGAGGTGATGGCGGGGCCATCGTAAAAGCGGTCATCGTCTGTTCTGTAGATAGTATTATCATTCACGTTTACGTAAAAGGTTTTGTCAAAAGATGGGGCTAAACATTTTATACTAAACGCATAACAGAGTTGGTAGCGCGATGCTGGAATATCGTAGGATAAATTGGCATAATTATCCAGCGTCCATATCAGACTGCCAGTTGGGTAGTACGTTGCATTAGAGTCCCCTGTTAGTAGTTTTAATTCGTTTTCTGTGGCGGAGTCTTGCCAAGCAAAAGTATGTTCCGGCATGGTAGCTAACAATGCGTTCAACGCAGCATCTTCATTTGTTACCTCGGGCACTTCTTGATTAATATCTTGCACCACTTTACCATTGGCAAAACTGAGGTAGCCTGTTTCATCCGCGTGTTCAGTAAACTCAGCAGCTTCTACTTCTATTCCCTTATAGTACTGTTGATATCTATAGTGTTCCATGTCCAACGCTGAGTTGTACTCCTGTTTTTTAAGCTCCATGGTGTTTTCTGCTCCGTTAAAGAAAAATTCTTCATAAATGGTAAACGGTTCTCCTGGTTGTAATGCGTTGGGCTTAAAATAAATAAAGCCAGCTGGGTGGTATTGGTCTATTAGAGCATTGAAGAGGGAGTCTTCTTGGGCATTAAGGATTGTAATTGGTAATAGGAATACTGTTAGAATTAGCGTTTTTGTTTTCATTTTATTGATTTTTAAAGTGTACACCTAAATTACAAATAATGTTAAACGCCATATTACCGTATAAGTGTTTTATATGCCTAGATTTGGTTAATATTGCCCTTTATTAGGTACGCTTTAACAACAAGTATTTTTTATGGATGAAGAATTGAACATCGGCAGTAGTATCCGCCATTTAAGAGAATTAAAAAAACTAACTCCTCAAGAGGTTGCTAGCGGATTGAACATGAGTTTAAGTGGATATAGAAAAATAGAACGCAACGAAACCGATTTGACCCTTAAAAGGGTGTATGAAATAGCTAAAATATTAGAGGTTGAGATTTCTCAAATTCTAAACTTTAAAGCCAGTCATATTTTTAACATTACCAATAATAAGAGTCAGGGGTCTGGTTATATAGAAAATCAAGAAAACCATAGCGACGTAGCACCTTACCAAAAAATGATAGCACATTTAGAAGAAGAGATTGTTTTTTTGCGAGGGCAACTATCCAAATAAGGTTTAGGTAAAGAAATCAATATACAGTCGGTATTGTTGGTGTAATTTTGCCACCAAACAAAAACAATGGCAAGAATACTTACTGGAATACAAAGCACAGGAACACCGCATTTAGGAAACATTCTAGGGGCAATTGCACCTGCTATTGCTATGGCGAACAACCCTGAAAACGAATCCTATTTATTCATTGCGGACCTGCATTCGCTTACCCAAATAAAAAATGGTGAGGAATTAAGCACTAACACTTATAGCGTTGCGGCTACTTGGTTAGCTTTTGGGTTAGATACGGATAAAACCGTCTTCTACAGACAAAGCGACGTGCCAGAAACTGCTGAGCTTTCATGGTATTTAAGTTGCTATTACCCCTATCAGCGACTTACTCTTGCTCATTCGTTCAAGGATAAAGCAGATCGACTTTCAGACGTTAACGCTGGGTTATTTACATATCCAATGCTTATGGCGGCTGACATCTTGTTGTACGATATTGATTATGTTCCAGTAGGAAAAGATCAGTTGCAACACTTAGAAATGACACGCGATGTTGCCAATCGATTCAACCATCAGCAGGGCGATACATTTGTGATTCCAAAAGACCTCGTGCAAGAAGACACTAAGTTGATCCCTGGAAGAGATGGCAATAAAATGAGTAAGTCGAGAGACAACACGATTGACATTTTTCTTCCAGAAAAAAAGCTAAAAAAGCAGGTCAATTCCATAGTTACAGATTCTACTCCGCTTGAGGAACCTAAAAACCCCGATACATGCAATGCCTTTGCTTTGTATAAGCTGTTAGCTTCCGATTCGCAAACCGAAGAATTAAGAAAGAAGTATGAAAACGGTGGTTACGGTTATGGTCACGTAAAGCGAGATATTTTCGAATTAATACTTGATCGTTTCTCCGAGGAAAGAGCACGGTACAATCATTATATGGAAAACCGAAGTGCGATTGACGCGGTGTTGAAAGAAGGGGCAAAAAAGGCGCGGAAAACGGCTCGCGAGGTTCTTAACAGAGTTCGAGAAAAAAGTGGTTATTTACCGCTGTAGGCAACAGCAAAAGAACCCGTAAGGTTTTCTATTGAAATGGTTTTACCGTCAATAGATTCTAAGGTCGTATTTGTAGAAAAGTCTATTTTCTTTGTTGGCAAGCCATTCTCATTTGCATCGTATTCGTGCACAGCGGTTACTTCAAATGCATTACCATTTGTACTGTTTGGTTGAGAGTAGTATTCGACTCCTGATGGATCGGTGTACTTGATATAAACTGTGCCCAACTGCAACTCTCCGTTTGGATCTATTCGAGAACCACTATTGAATACATAATTTGCAGCACAAAATGCATATTCTTCCTTTAATACTAGGTTTTTGCAGCGTTGCGAGCGGTTTCCTTCTGAATCTGTAATTGTTAGACAAATTTTTTCGATACCTTTTTCTGGGTTAGATTGGTAATCAACATAAGGCGTACTTGCTGTAAAGCCGTCCTCAAATTCCCACAAATAATTTTGTGGTGCAACATCCTCTACTTCGGGCTTGAGTGCGAGCGATTGATTCGATTGGGTGATTCTAAAATCTGTATTTACTGACGAATTTGTATACACTCTATTCTTTATTTCACTTTCACAACCTTTTGAGGTTTTTACCTTCAATTTTACGTCGTAATATTCTTTATCGCCAGTGTAAATATGTTTTGGGTTTTTTTCGGTGCTCGTAGTTCCATCACCAAAGTCCCAATTATAATCCACTTCAACTGCTTTACTAGTATAGGACTCTTCTGGGTTGAATGAAACTTCAACTTCATTTCCTGCATGCTCATTGGTAAATGATTTAAACCCGGTTTTTAGCACGGCTTCAGAGGCAATTTCTTCGACATTAGGCTGCTCTGCAGTGTATATTAGGACAAAAGACTCTGGACAATTTGCAGCACAGCCTTCGGTTTTTAATTCACCAATATATTGTCCAACAGAACTGTTAGATGACTTATAACTACTGTACATGTAATAATCTTCGTCTCCGGCTACAATATTTACGTCACGCGCTCCAATCGTTCCAGAAATAAAGAACTCTGGTGTACCTTCAATTACAGGCTGCAATTCTTCTTTCTTACAACTTGAGAAGAAGATTATCAAAACCAATATGTTAGCTAAGGCTCTCATTAGAATTTAAATGGAGTGTATTTAAGAGTAACACGTACTTCCAGGTTATTGCTGTTATCAACAACATTAAAAGTTTGGTCGTTTGTGATGTCTAACAGCCCGTATTGAACCATACCACCAATACTCAAATTATTTTGCAACTGATAATCGTAACCCAATCTAAGGTTTGCATCAAAATTGTTTAAGCCGTCTCTATAATTCCAGGTATTCTTTGATTCTTCTGAAGAGGCATATAGACTTTCCTCATTTTTGGTAGCTAATGAACTTCTTACACCTGCTAAGTATCCAATACTAGCACCTGCAATAATCGAATGCTTTCCTTTTATGTCGTAGCTTACTTCTAAAGGTAAATCTATGTAATGTAACCTGTCAAGCGCCAATGTTTCTGTGCGTTCTGTTTTTCCAAAACCGTAAGTTGTTTGTGTTCTGGATAACTCAACTCCTTTACCGGATTTGCTTCTGTAACTTAAACCAGTGGAAATGTTAAAGTTCTTTGCCACATTTACTGAATAGTAAAAACCCGCAGTGTATAGCAAGTTGCTAGCCGTAAGGCTTGGACTTGTTCCCAAACCGTTCTCTAACATCAAACCACCAAAAACAGATAGTGATTGGTTTAATGATTTAGGTAAGTTTGAAGCATCAACAGGATCGAAACCTGCATCGGCAAAATCAACATCTATGTTGGTCAATGTTTTGGAATCAACGAGTTCAAGGGTCAGATTTTCTCTAGAATTAAGTTGAGCAACTTCAGTAGACTCAGACACATCGGTAGGGTTGATATCCTTATTGGATTCAGGCAGTGCAAATGGCATATTATTAGAAACTGTTGCCCAATTTTCCTTGGTTTTTGTGTTTTTGGTTGCCGGATGATCGATTACAACCGCATTAGAAAAAGCTTCAGGTGTTTTTGTATCTGTAACCGTAAGCTGAGCCGGCTCAACGGTGATAATTTCTTTAGTTTGTTTTTGATTAGATGCAAGAACAGGCTGAGCATTGGCCTTTTCAATAGGCTGCTCCACCTTGGAGGCACCGGAAACTTGAGTGCTGATTTTGGCTAAATCAGTTGAATCTGTTATACTAGAGCTAGCGACAAAAAGTGTGCTTAAAAATAGTGCGGCTGCACTTAATTTACCTACGCTCATCCAAGACATTTTATCCCGCTGATCGAGCATATCACTCATGTTTTCCCAAGCAGATTCGTTAAATGCATGAGGTGATGGATTACTTAACCCATTTCTAAACAGCTTATCTATGTTGCTTTGATCTTTCATAGATTTCCTGCATTGTAAGACTCTTGTTCAATAGACTGAGCAATAAGTTCCCTTAATTTTTTTCGAGCAAAAGATACGTGCCACTTAGATGTTCCGTCAGAAATTGAAAGCATTTTAGCGATTTCTTTATGCGCATAACCATCAATTGCATACAACACAAACACCTTTTTACTTTCAGTCGGAAGTTTATCGATAAAACCCAGAAGTTCTTCTGCTTCAAATTCTAAATCAGCAGCGTTGTATTCCACCCACTCATTTTCAGTTCCATCATTTTGGATGTCCTTGAACTGAATAATACTTTTTTCCTTATTGTGCTTTCTGTAGTCGTCAATTATAGTGTTGATCATGATTCGACGAATCCAAGCTTCGAATGGCCTATCGCCTTTAAAGGTGGAAAGCTTTGTTACTATTTTCATGAATCCCTGATTCAACAAAAACTCTGCGTCTTCCTTGTTGTTTTCGTAACGTAGGCAAACACTTAGTAAAATGCTGTAGCATTGTTTATATAACTCAAACTGAGCCTTACGCTTATTGGCTATACAGCCTTCTAATATGTCCTTATCTACTTCCAATGGGTTTTTCGCCGTTGTTTACAAATATAAGCGCTTGATTAATATAATCTTAGGATTTAATGCTCAATAATAATCGTCTGTTGATGAAGGGAATGTGCACCTCTTATAACTAAGACATAACAGCCATTTTTTAGTTCATCCACGGCCACACTTTGACTCCCAACTGCAAGGTCATTTTCTTGCACCAATACACCTGAAAGGTCGTAAAACAAAGCCTTAGCTTCACGTTCGCCACTTTCAATAGTTAATTTATTTCGAGCTGGAATGGGGTATACTGAAGGTGTTGACAGCGTTTCATCATTTACGCTAAGTGCGTAGTTTTCTGCAAAAGACTTTGTTGATGTTACCCAGAAAATCAACGCGTTTTCTGATTTAGCTGGATTTAAAATTATACTTTTTGATGTTTTTCCTGGAGAATTGATTATAAATCGCAAATCTTTATTCGGAAGGTTATCGAAACGGAATTCACCCGATTGATTGGAGTTTTGGATGGATAATAATTCTTGCTTTATGTTGAATACCAATACTCGCTGATTAACGACGGGATCTCCCTCGTGGTAACCAGCAACGCCATCGCTAAATTTGATTTCACCAGAAATCGATTCACTGCCGGTATTGCTATTGATTGGAGTAAGGTTAATGTTTTTACCCGTTACACTGCCCTGCACAAAACACGCCTTGGATAGCGACCAAACGGCAGAATCACCAAAATAGGTAGGCGCAAAAAACTGCTTGGTGTTGTACGTCATTGGCTCTGCAAGGACGTAATAAGTACCCTGTTCCAAATTATCGATGATGTAATTACCCGTGCCACTTTCTGTTTGTGTAGCCTTTACGAACTGAAGTGTATGTGGACTAGATTCTTTAAAAAGAGAAACCCAAATAGAATCTGCAGGGCTTCCATTTTTCAGTACCGTACCACTAATTTCAGCTTTGGTGGCTATTGCGGAACCCAAAAATCGAGATAGAGGTTCTTGCTCTCGAGTATTACTCTGAGCAAATAGCCCAAAAGAACAACAAACTACAATTAAGGTAAAAAGTGACTTCATTATTAAAATAGACGTTAAACAGCAGCCAAACGTTGGCTAGCTCTTACTTTTAGTTCTTTTTTTCTTGTAAAGGTAAACCGCCCCCCATAATAAAAAGGCAAATCCGAAAACACCAACTAGCCCCCAAACCCAGCTTATTTGATCGCGTAAAATGATAATAAAAATAATAGCTATCAAGAAAACCGTAGCCAACTCGTTGAACAAGCGTAGTTGAGTACTGGATAACTCAAATTTGCCGAATTGAATTTGCTTGAACAAGCGATGGTTGTATAGGTGATACAGATATAAACCGAGCACAAAAGACAACTTCAAGTGCATAAAGGGCATGGATAGGTAATTTGGGTTAGTATATAACATGAAGAGTGCAGTAATTAACACCAATATTGCCGAAGGCCAGGTAATACCGTACCATAGGCGTTTTTCCATTATTTTGAATTGGGCAGATAAAATGTCTTTTTCGACGGCTTCTTTTTGTTGTGCTTCTGTATGATAAATAAACAGCCTAACGATATAAAACAACCCAGCAAACCACGTTACAATGAAGATGAGGTGTAAAGCTTTTGCGTATAAAAAATACATACGGTAATTTTTTGTAAAAGTAACTCGATTCAATAACATGGTTAAACCGGAAGTGTTCGATAATGTAGATTTGCAAAAAATCGAATTATGAAAGTAAAAACGGCATCAGAGTCAAAGGCTACGTCAAGTAAGATTGTACTTCCAAACGATACGAATGTATTGGGGAATTTAATGGGTGGCCAACTTTTAAATTGGATGGATATAACATCTGCTATTGCAGCACATAGGCATTGTGGGCGAGTGGTTGTTACTGCTGCGGTGAATAATGTTGCATTTAATCACCCCATTGGTTTGGGAGATATTGTAACGATTGAGGCTAAAGTATCCCGAGCATTTACCTCTTCAATGGAAGTTTTTATGGATGTTTTTGTTGAGCATCGTTTGACTGGAAAACGAATGAAATGCAATGAAGCCATCTACACTTTTGTTGCAGTTGATCAGAATGGAATGGCTATTGAAGTTCCCGAATTAAAACCTGAAACTTCTGAAGAGATAAAGCGATACGATGGGGCATTAAGAAGAAGGCAGCTGAGTTTAATTCTTGCCGGTAAACTTGAAGCAAAAAAAGCAACTGAACTGAAGGCCTTATTCGAAAGCTAGGTTATGCAGCCTCTGTTTGGGTTGTATTGCCATACAGCGGGCCTTGGTATTCAGTATCGCCCGACATACCTAAATACATAACGTAAAAGCCGTTGAATAAAATCACGAGTATGTAGTCTACAATGCTATTCTTACCAAAGCTTTTGCACAATTCGATATATAGTGTTATGGTGAAAATCAGGAATACCGATAGCATACTCAACAAGGCAATATTAGCTCCCATCGAAACGTCACCCGTATATACAATATAAGCAATAATAGGCGGCGGAATCATAAATACAACGGCTTGCCAAGCAGGCCGGCCAACTATTTTAAGGAATACAATTACATTCCAGACAGGAACGATGGAAGCCACTCCAGGAAGGTCGCACTTATAGTACAACACCCACTGTCCTAAAATACCAAATGCTGCCAGCAAAGCAACTATTACATACATGAATTCGTTTTGGGCGGCTGTTTCGATAACAAACTGGAAGGGAAGCTTTAATGCGTTGTGAATTGTTTCCATAAAATACAGTTTAAAATTACTGTATAAATTTATGAAAATTAACAGAATAAGTTTGAATGAGGAGACCTCAATCAAAAATCAAAGAATAATTAAGCTGTTTTTTCTTTTGAGGACTGACTTTGGTTAATGTCTTTTATCGTTGCACCCATGCTACAAGCCCCTGTAAATGCAGCTCCTGGCTCAATGGATAATTTCGAGGTAATTATGTCGCCGTTGATATTTGCTGTGGATTGCAGCGCCAATAATTCTTCTACCGAAACTTTACCTTTAACGGTTCCAGAAACATTTGCTCGAGCACAAATGATCTCACCTTCTAGTATACCACCTTCGCCAATTACCACCTTTCCTTTACTGACAATTGTGCCAATTAATTTACCGTCAAGGCGTATATCGCCGCTAGTTTCAATGTCTCCACTAATTGTAGTCCCAGCAGAAATATGATTTCTGGTTCCTTCTAAATCCGATTGCTTCGCCATTGTTTTGCTGCTTTTGAACATTTCTATTTATTAAGAGGCGCCAAAGGTAAAAATTATTAACAACTTAAAGTTTATAGCTTTTGTTCATGAATTCTTGATACAGTCCTACCCGCTTGTCCTGAAAAAATAACGCATAGTTTGTGTAACTGATGATGAAAAATTCATTTTCCATTTCGTTGATTTTTTTAAGACTGGTGCGGTTTCGAGAAAAATTTGTGTAATAGTCAATGGACTTTTTAGCGTTTGGAAATTGTTTAATGGAAATCATGTGTGTTGCTTTATCTAGCATCACGGCACTAACTTTTAAACCCGAACCTGCGTGATATGCTTTATTGTAGTTTGCTATTCGCTCTTTAATTTGTTCAATATCGGTATCCTTAGTAGGAATTAACATGACGGCTAAGTGTCTTCCATCTTTATCAATACTATATGCGGGTGGGGGAGAATTGGTAGGCTGTTCCTTTTTCTCTGTAGTTAAGATTTTAATACGTTGCTCGGCATCTTTTGCTTCTGGTGTACCGGGATTAGCACCTTGAAATGCTTTCAAACTGGCAATTAAATCGGCTTTGTTTTGACTACTCACCGCACTTAGAGCCTTAAGATATTTAAACTTGATTATTAGGTGATTATCAGGCATTGTTTTTTCAGCCTTTTCGCATTCCTGAACACACGCAGTGTAAAAGCCTCTGTTGTAATAGTAATAAGCACGTTTGTAGGCGGCAAGTGCAGCTTTCTTTTTGGAGTCCATATCTTTTGCATAGTCTGGATCTAGAATAATTTTTGCGTAATCCGACTGTGGGTACTTACTTAAAATATATTGTCTGTAGTAAGCCGCCGAGTCCATTTTACTTTCACCCAAGTACATTCTGTACAATTGGTAAAGGCAGTTGAGTTGATATTTAGAAGTGTCGTATCTTGAAAGTAGATTCCTAAATGCTCCTATTGCACGAGGCGCATCGTCCATTTTCTCTTTGTATATGATTCCTAGGTTGTAGTACGCTTCAATAATTTTGTCATTGGATTTAGATTTTGCCTCATTAGAAAAAGGAATGTCCTTCATGTAGGTAGATTTATCTGAAATTCCACTCAGAACGCTATCTACGGCATTTTCATTAAACGAATCTAAGTCATCTAAGCTCATGCTTGACTTATCACTTCTTCTCCAATTGTCTTCGTTGGGTCGTGCTCCCCATTGCTTGTTAAATTCTTTTTTCCCTAATTCTATCGTTTTTTCATTGTAAAAGTACCAAGCTCCCTTTTCAGTAGAAATTTCATTTTGGAAACCCACGTCATCATCAAAAGCGGATTGGTTTTCAAGAGCCCTTCTCCGTTCTTCTTCCTCAGCTAAACGTTCCTCAATAACATCCTCTATAAAAGCCTCTAACTCTGCTTCAGGCAAATTGGCCAACGCTTGTAAACTATCTTCTCGTTCTATTACGAGTATGTTTTCTACAAGTTCGGTCAAGCTATTTTTAATGTTGATTATTTCTTCCTTATTTGGAAAGTTATCGGGAATATATTGCACCGTGCTGTCATAGTAGGCTTGCGCGGGAATATACTCGGGTCGTTTAAAGTAAATTTCAGCTAACTCCAAAAAAGAAAGTCCTTTTTGATAATCATCCTCTACGCTAGATTCGGCAGATAGTTTTAACGCCGTTATTTGTCTGTCTTCGCTGTCTTCTTGATAATAAATCTTACTCAATGCATAATAAAGTTTGTCTCGATACTCAATGTTTTTGTCGTCACGAAGCATTTTGAGTAACACTTTTTTGATGTTGTAACTACTACCATCTGCAGAGGAATAAGATAATGCGCGGTTCATTTGCGCCCAAAATTCCATTTCATATTCTGGATGCCTATCCGCCACTTCTTGGTACATTTCGTTTGCACGAATCGACTCACCTTGTTCTGCATACAGTTGCGCCAAGATAAACATCCAACGTGTAGCCTTCTGTTTGTCTTCTTGGATTAATACTGCAGCCTCTAATTCCAGCATTGCTTTGGTGTTTTCACCTTGAGTAAGGTAATATTCCGCAATAGTTGCCTTCACCTCTGGCATTATTTCATCTGGTACTTTGTTGTCGTTAATCAGCAAACGAATCATTTCGTCGGCACGGTCAAAATTCTCAGTTTGAATAAAAGACTTGATCAGCCATAATGTAGCATCGTATTTTTGCTCCCCCTTAAACTTCTTGGTTACGTAGCGAAATATTGGAATACATTCTTTAAAGTTCTTCTCGTAGAAATAAGCTTTTCCAATGAGCATCCAGCAGTCATCAATCCATTTAACACGCTCTTTGCCTTTAATATCCATGCTGTGATATTCAATAACACGTGAGCATTTTTTAATTACCACATCCATGTCGCTCTGAACAGTACCTGCCATTTGTTCATCTCCATAGATATATAGTGGGAGCAGAGCACGATAATTTTCCTTATGTCCTGATTTAATTTTTTCTTTACCCGCCTTGTAAGCCTCTTTGGCATTGAAATAGCCGTTCCATCGGGCATTGGTATTATGGAAAAACCGATTTAAGAAGTTGTTCTTTTTTTGAGAACAACTCTGCGCACCTACTAGGAGTACTAAAGAAAATATGGAAATAAGTAATCGATTTTTCAAGCCTGATGGTGCTTTGAGATATGTAGAACTTAGAATACACAAAAATATTTCATTTTAATACCTAATATTGAATACTCGTATCAAATATAAATGGGCAGAATTCAGATAGTTTTGCTTTTGAGAAATGAAAAAAGAAAAGTCACCTAGTTCTAAGAAAGACGGCAAGTCTAAAAAAGTGATTTCAAAAATGAAACACAAGTCGCGGCTTGTGATTATGAATGATGACACTTTTGAAGAACAGCTTTCTATAATTCTCTCTCCGCTGAATGTGTTTGCTTGGGGTGGGTTAATAATCATACTCTTTACGATATTTATTATCGTGACAGTTGCTTTTACACCTTTACGTGAATTTATTCCTGGCTATGCAGATATAAAAACAAAGCGCATTGCAACTGCAACAGCCCAAAGGGTGGATAGTTTAGAGAACGCCCTGAGCAATAACCTGCGTTACCTTGATAATTTGAAGGTGATATTATCGGGCGGCGTTGTAGAAGATGATTCGGTAAAAACTATCAGTCAAGTGCCGGTATCTAATCAGATAATAGCTGAAAACAGTTATGAAGATAGTATCTTAAGGGCTAGGGTGGAAGAGGAGGAACGGTTTAACTTAAGTTTCCAGTCGGACAAAAGCCAAGATGAAGGTCTAAGGAATATTTTATTTTTCACGCCGCTTGAAGGGGTATTGTCCTCTGAATTTGACCCTGCAATACGGCATTATGGAGTTGACATAGTTGCCGGGGACAATGATGCACCAGTAAAATCTGTTTTGGAGGGCACAGTTACTTTAGCAACCTGGACCTCCGATGAAGGACATGTGCTTTTTATTCAACATAAATACAACTTGGTTTCGGTGTACAAGCACAACTCTATGCTACTAAAAAAGGTTGGTGAACAGGTTAAGGCTGGAGAGGCTGTAGCAATTGTAGGTAATAGTGGTGAGTTAAGTACTGGCCCACATCTGCATTTAGAGTTGTGGCATAAAGGAAAACCAATTAACCCAAGCGATTACATTTTATTTTAATCATTTGGGCGTGGTATAAAAAGGTTTGGGATCCTAAGCTACAGATGTTAGTATAAACGGGTAAAACCCTTGGCTAAGAAAAAAACCACAGGAAGTGAGTATATGTTACGCTTAATTGTACCAAGATAATGGCCGCGTACTTTTTGCTAGAGTATTAAAAAAGTTATTTGAAAATAAAGCAAGAAAAAGCCGCTTTGTATCTACAAAGCGGCTTTAAAATATTGATAGAACAAAATTATTTATTGTAGTCCCATTCTTCTAAAAACTTGGTGGTAAACTCACCTTTCTGAAATTGTTCGTTACGCATAAGTTTCTGATGAAACGGGATAGTCGTTTTAACGCCTTCCACAATATATTCGTCTAATGCTCTTTGCATTTTTTGAATTGCCTCTTCTCTAGATTGAGCCACAGTAATAAGTTTGGACACCATGCTATCGTAATTTGGTGGAATGGTATATCCAGCATACACGTGCGTATCTATCCGAATTCCAATTCCTCCAGGTTCATGGTATTCCGTTATTTTTCCAGGTGAAGGCATCCAGTTTTTACTCGGGTCTTCAGCATTAATTCGGCATTGAATTGCGTGCATCTTTGGGATGTAATTTTTCCCGGAAATAGGCTCTCCAGCAGCAATTAGTATTTGTTCTTTAATTAAATCCCAACCGATTACTTCTTCTGTTATGGTATGCTCTACTTGAATACGGGTATTCATTTCCATAAAGTAGAAGTTACGGTGCTTATCAACCAAAAATTCTACAGTCCCAACGCCTTCGTAATTCACAGCTTTTGCAGCATTTATAGCAGCTTCACCCATTTTTTTTCTGAGCGCCGGCGTCATGAAAGGAGAGGGAGTTTCTTCAACTAGTTTTTGGTGCCGTCTCTGAATAGAACAATCGCGTTCACTCATGTGACAAGCATTGCCATGTTGATCGCCCGCAATTTGTATTTCGATATGACGAGGTTCTTCAATGAACTTCTCCATGTACACACCGTCATTTCCAAATGCCGCAGCAGCTTCTCTTTGTATAGCAGATAATGCATCTTCTACATCTTCTTCTTTCCAAACCACTCGCATGCCTTTACCACCGCCACCAGCAGTAGCTTTCATCATTACTGGAAGGCCAACTTCTTTAGCCATCTTAACAGCATGTTTACCATCTTTTAATAAGCCTTCTGATCCAGGTACACAAGGAACGCCTGCGGCAAGCATTGTGCTTTTTGCATTTGCCTTATCTCCCATACCTTCAATCATGTCAGGGCCAGCTCCAATGAACTTTATTCCGTGTTCCTCACAAATCTTGGAGAACTTCGCGTTTTCGGATAAAAAACCGTAGCCTGGGTGAATCGCATCTGCATTGGTAATTTCCGCCGCAGCAATAATGTTTGGTATTTTTAAATAGGACTCTGTACTAACTGCAGGTCCTATGCAAACTGCTTCATCTGCAAAACGAACGGGAAGACTGTCTTTATCTGCAAGTGAATACACCGCAACAGTTTTTATACCCATTTCTTTGCACGTGCGAATAATGCGCAGCGCAATCTCACCTCGATTGGCAATGAGAATTTTTTTGAAAAGTTGTGCTTTTATTTTCCTTGCCATATAATTATGGATTATGCGTTAAAACTAACTAGGGTCAATCAAGAATAATGGTTGATCGTACTCTACAGGTGTAGCATCATCAACTAACACTTTCACCACTTTTCCTGAAATTTCAGCTTCAATTTCATTGAAAAGTTTCATTGCTTCAATTATGCAAAGAACCTCACCGGGATTGATAGTGTCACCAACGTTTTTAAACACGGGTTTATCAGGAGCAGACGAACGATAAAAAGTACCAATCATTGGCGATTTTATTTCAACGTATTTTGAGTCTTCTGAAGCCTTAACTGGAGCAGCTTCAGCAGCGGGCGCAGGGGCCGGAGCTGCCGCAACTTGAGGCACCGGAGCTGCAGGAGCAGCAGGCACGGCTGCTTGAATGACTTGTGGTGCTGCCGTTCCACCTTTTTGTTTTCCTTCTGTTTTGATAACTAACTTCACATCATCCATTTCGAGTTCAACTTCGTTAACTCCGGATTTTGCTACAAATTTTATTAGTCCTTGAATTTCTTCAATTTTCATATCTAGATTTTTCTTGTTCTACAAAGATAAATTTATCAGCTATTGTACGCCCATTTGAGGTAAACTGCTCCCCATGTGAATCCACCACCAAATGCAGAGAGAATGATATTATCTCCTTTTTTGAGTTTGTTTTCCCACTCCCATAAACACAATGGAATGGTTCCAGCAGTTGTATTACCGTATTTTTCAATATTAATCATCACCTTTTCAGGTGCTAAATTCAATCTATTGGCTGTTGCATCAATAATTCTCAGGTTGGCCTGATGCGGCACCAGCCAATCCAGCGTTTCTCCTGTTAATCCGTTACGTAACATCACTTCCTCGGAAACATCCGCCATGTTAGTAACTGCAAATTTAAATACTTGCTTTCCCTCTTGATATACAGCGTGTTCGTTGTTAGCTACAGTTTCTGCAGAGGCCGGCTTTACTGAGCCACCCGCGGGTTGGTGCAAATATTTTCTTCCAGAACCATCCGCGTGTAATTGAAAATCAATAACCCCAAAGCCATCAGTATTTGGCTCTAACAGTGCAGCGCCGCCACCATCTCCAAATATGATACAAGTAGTTCTATCTTCATAGTTTAGTATGGAAGACATTTTATCTACTCCAACCACTACCACTTTTTTGTACTTGCCAGTTTCTATGAACTGAGCACCAGTACTTAATGCGTAGATAAATCCAGAACAAGCTGCGTTAACATCAAAACTCCAGGCATTTACTGCACCAACTTTGTCGGCTACCACATTAGCACAGCTAGGAAAGTTATAATCGGCCGTTACTGTACCCACAATAATTAAGTCAATCTCTTCTGGTGAAATGCCTCGTTTTTTACACAAATCCAGCACAGCTGGCGCAGCAAGGTCTGATGCTCCAGTATTTGGTTCTTTGAGTATACGCCTTTCTTTAATTCCAGTTCGAGTTAAAATCCACTCGTCATTGGTATCGACGATTTTTTCTAAGTCTTTATTGGTCATTCGTGTTTCTGGCACATAGCCCGAGACCGCTGTAATTGCTGCTTTAATATCAGACATTATTTAAATGCGTTTTTAATTTTTTCTGAAAGTTGAGCTTTAGAAACATCTAAAGAATGAACCATCATATTTTTAATAGCGCGAGCACTAGAAATTCCGTGCCCAATAATAACATTTCCATTAACACCAAGCACAGGTGTTCCGCCATAAATTTCATAGTTCAGTCTGTTGAAGAACTCATCATCTATTCCGCGCTTTTTTATCATACTGTAAAATGCTTCAGCCTCTTTGAGCATTACGTTTCCTGTAAACCCATCAGTCACTATTACATCAATTTCTCCACTGAATAAGTCACGACCTTCTACATTTCCATAAAAGTCGAAGTCTCTTGAATCCTTCATAAGTTGGTGAGCAGCTTGAACCTGCATGGTTCCCTTCTCTTCCTCTTCACCAATACTTAGCAACCCTACTTTCGGGCTTTGTATTTTAAAAACTTCTTGAGCGTAAATTGAACCTAATACGCCAAATTGATACAACACATCGGGCTTACAGTCTGCGTTTATTCCTACATCCAACAGGATATTCATGCTTCCATCAGGGCAGGGAATTGCAGATGTTACCGAAGGGCGAATTACACCCGGAACAGCTTGAATGGTGAACATAGAACCTACCATCATAGCTCCAGAATTTCCGGCGCTAGCAAAGGAGTCAATTTCACCCGATTTTAAATAATGAAACCCAAGACTTATAGAAGACTTGGGCTTACTCTTGAAAGCTTTTGCAGGGTGTTCTCCCATTTCAATACGTTCTGTAGTATGAACGTATTCAAAATCATTTGGGTTTTCTCCTTTAGCAAGGAGTTGCTTTTTGCACTCTTTTTCATCGCCAATTAAAACAAGTTCAATGTTTTTTGGCAATTCTTGTCGAGCTTCTATTGCTCCAAGAATGGTAGATTCGGGTGCAAAATCACCACCGAAAGTGTCTAGGCCTAGGCGCATTTAGGAATTTAGCTTTCGCGCTAAATTAGAACTAATTACTTAAACCGCGGCTTCTTCTTTCTCTAATACGACTTTCCCCTTGTAATACAATTTACCTTCGAACCAATGTGCTCTATGGTATAAATGTGGTTGTCCAGTTGTTGGACAAGTCGCTACTGTAGGTGCAGTTGTTTTATAGTGAGTACGTCTTTTGTCTCTTCTTGTCTTACTCTGCTTACGTTTAGGATGCGCCATTATTATTATTTTTTGTCTTTAAACAAGTCTTTTAATTTACTCCAACGGGGATCAGTTTCGTCATCTAACTTTTCTGTTCCAACGTTATTATACTCTTCTAATTTTCTCAACATTTCAGGGTCACAATTACCCGATTCATGAACTTTTTTAGCTGGTAACGAAAGGTGAATGAGTTCATAAAATATATTGGATAAATCTACTTTATGATCTTTTGAAGGAATCACCAATACATCTTCTTCTTGCCACTCATCTTCCTCTCCAAATTTACCCAATACTCTAGAATTACCGGAAAGGGCTAATTTAAGTTGATCCAAACAAATATCGCAATCAACAATTACAGAGCCCTTGAACTCGATGTCAAAAACAAGCAAGTTTTCTTTTTTATCTAAATCAACTTCAAAATGGACATTACCATCTTTTATTTGGTCAACTTCTGACCCAATGTCTTGAAAAAAATCAAAGAACGTTTTTTTTGCCTCGTATTCAAACTTGTGCTTTCCTACTGCTAAACCTGAAAATTTTAATTCAAAATCTTTCATAGCGCACTATTCAAAAACGAGCCGGCAAATGTAATAAAATATGCGATAGCAAATGTGCTTTAAATGATTTCTAAATCAGCTTTTTAATCCTTTGAAAGTGCATGCTCTTGCAAGGTCTTATTTCGTTTGCGATTTTTATAGATATCAACCGCTGCAAATACGGCATTTCGGAAAGAACTTGCAGATGCTACGCCTTCTCCAGCAATGTCGTAGGCAGTGCCGTGATCGGGTGATGTACGCACTATGGGCAGTCCCCCTGTAAAATTGACACCCTCGTCAAAAGATATTGTTTTGAAAGGAGTCAATCCTTGGTCGTGGTACATGGCTAATATACCGTCAAAGTTTTTGTATCCCGGTGAGCCAAAAAAGCCATCAGCGGGGAATGGGCCAAAAACTCGTATACCTTTTTTTTCTACCGACTTTAGGGCTGGGATGATTACTTTCTTCTCCTCAGTTCCTATGGTGCCATTGTCGCCAGAGTGCGGGTTTAATCCCAAAACAGCGATTTTAGGTTGAGTAATACTAAAGTCCTGTTGCAAGGTCTTATGCAACACTTCAATTTTTTTTACAATCAGTTCCTCTGTAATTTGTGCGGCTACATCTTTTAAGGCCACATGGCCAGTTAAGGTAGCCACCCTTAAGTTGCCATGAGTTAAAATCATTAGCGGATAGTCTTCGTTGGCGTAGTTTGCTAAATACTCAGTGTGACCGGGAAAACTAAAATCTTCAGATTGAATGTTGTTTTTATTTATGGGTGCAGTTACCAGTACGTCAATTTTATTTTCGGCAAGGTCTTTTGTTGCTGCTTCAAGTGATAAAAAAGATTTTTTACCGGCATCAACTGTAGACTCTCCAAACTCTATAGCTTGCACATCACTCCAAACTTCTACTAAATTGGCTCGCTTTGGGTTCGCTTTGGCTGCATCAGTGATATGGAAAAAACTAAAGTCACTAACATTTAGAGACTTTTTGTAGGTTTTGACTAAGTCTAAATTCCCGTAAACAATTGGCGTGCAAATGTCAGTCATGCGCGCATCAGAGAAGGTTTTGATTATAACCTCTAAACCAATACCGTTATAGTCACCAATAGAAACTCCGACGCGTATTTTACGCTTAGATTTTGAGTGTTTTTTGGATTGCATTTCGTTACGCTGAAAGGGTTTTAAAGAACTCAAATAGCGAACGTACGCCTACGCCAGTACCTTCAATTCCTCTGTAGTTTTTTTCAGAGTGATTAAATGCAGGCCCAGCGATATCAATATGTATATAAGGGTACCCTTCTTTTGTTTCGGTGTCTTGAGTGAAGTATTCCAAGAATTTACCAGCTGTAATCATACCTGCTTCGGCTCCCCCTAAGTTTTTAATATCAGCAACTCGAGATTTTAGTTGGTCTTTATACTCATCCCAAAAAGGAAATTGAGCAAAACGTTCGTAAGTCTTGAACCCAGATTCTATTAAAACATCGTGGATTTCTTGTGAAGCATTACCCATAGAAATCATTGCTTGGTCTCCTATTGCCCTTGCAGCTGCTCCTGTTAAAGTCGCTAAGTCCAACACCAATTCTGGGTCGTAATTTCTAGCATAAGATAGTGCATCAGCTAAAATCATTCGGCCTTCAGCATCTGTATTTAAAACCTCCACTTTCATGCCATTGTGCATATTGATTACATCGCCTGGTACGTAGGCATTTCCTCCAGGTCTATTATCTGTAGCGGGAATTAAGCCAATTACTTTAATAGGAAGCTTTGCTTGTGCTATGGCGGCTATGGTTCCAACCACGGAGGCAGATCCACCCATATCACACTTCATATAATCCATGGACATTGCGGTGGGCTTAAGACTAACCCCACCTGTATCGTAAACGACTCCCTTTCCAACCAAAACGTATGGCTTTTCGTTTTTTGCGTTTTCTGGATTCCACTCAAGTATTGAGAAAGTAGGAGGGTTAGGTGAACCTAAATTTACGGCGAGTAAACCGCCCATTTTTAGCGATTGTATTTTAGATTTATTGAATACTTCTACTTTAAAGCCAAGGTTTTCTCCCAAATCCATTATGTCATGAGCGTACTGTTCTGCGGTTAGATAAGACAACGGTTCGTTTACAAAGTCTCTAGCAATGCATGTTGAACTTACGCCTGCATTAAGGTTTGTGATTTCTTGGTCGGAAAGCCCTACAATTTGGATGTTTTCGATGGTGTTTTTCCGTTTTTCCGCGTCTGAAAAATATTTTAGAAACTGGTAATTACTTAAGCCAAAGCCTTCTGCAAAGGCATAAAGTATGTCTGTTTGACCGTTTCCGATAATGCTAACAGAAGTCTCTTTTAAGGCATTGATTTTTTTATTGATACCATGCGCTGCTAACCTTGCTTTTTCTAATGTTTTGTAGGAATCATCGTTTTCTTCTATACGATAAACAAATACGTGACTGTTTAATCGATTCAGGTAAACAGAGTTATTGTCGCTCTCTAACTGATTTTTTACAAATGTTATTTCTTCGGCAGTCAAACTGGATAACTCATCTGCGCTTTTGCAAATAAGTATTTGATTTTCTCCCGAATTAGCTGTTTCTGTTGCTGTAAATATTTTTCTCATTCCTCAAAAATTTTGAATCGCAAATGTAATGAAAGGGGTTGGTCTGTATGGGGTATTTGACTTAAGGATACTTAAAGTTAATTTCAGCCCAAACAGCACCGACATGTTTCCACTTTCCACGATTTTTTTCTTTCTATTATGTTTTTACAAAAAATCCCCAAACTGAAAACCAGAATGGGGACTCCAAATTAATTTTTACAGAATGGATTATAGGGTTCCTCTGTTTTCTTGCTCTCTCTCGATAGATTCAAATAACGCTTTAAAGTTACCCGCTCCAAAGCCTCTTGCTCCCATTCGTTGAATAATTTCAAAGAAAAGAGTTGGTCTATCTTCAACGGGTTTGGTGAATATTTGTAAAAGATACCCCTCCTCATCTGCATCAACCAATATTGAAAGCTTTTGCAATTCATTAATATCTTCTTTCATCATATCGCGATGCTGGCCCAATCGCGCTGGAATAGCATCGTAATAGGCTTGAGGCGGTGGCGGTAAAAACTCAACACCTCGCGCTTTTAGTTGAGCAACGGTTTCAATGATGTCATTAGTAGCAACGGCAATGTGCTGAACGCCTGAGCCTTCATAGAAATCTAGGTACTCTTCAATTTGTGATTTCTTAGCTGCTTTTGCAGGCTCGTTTATAGGAAACTTAATTCTACCATTTCCATTGGACATTACCTTACTCATTAATGCTGAGTATTCTGTGTGAATTTGTTTGTCGTCAAAGGATAAAAAGTTTTCAAAACCCATAACATCCTCGTACCACTTTACCCAAGTATTCATTTGGTTCCAGCCTACGTTTCCTACCATGTGGTCAATGAATTTTAGTCCAACAGGAGTAGGGTTGTAATCCGACTTCCACTCTTTGAAGCCCGGCATAAATGTGCCTTTGTAGTTTTTTCGCTCCACAAACATGTGCACGGTTTCCCCATAGGTGTAAATTCCCGCTTTCACTACTTCGCCATTTTCGTCGGTTTCAACCGTTGGCTCTAAGTATGACTTCGCTCCTCTTGAAGTGGTTTCTTCGTATGCTTTTCTGGCATCCCCAACCCATAGAGCTACTACTTTAACTCCATCACCGTGCTTCACGATGTGATCGTTAATTGGTGATTTACTGTTTAATGGAGTGGTGAGTACCAGTCTAATTTTATCCTGAACAAGAACGTAGCTCACGGAATCTTTAGAGCCCGTTTCCAACCCTCTGTAAGCTAAGGATTGAAACCCAAAAGCGGTTTTGTAAAAATGTGCGGATTGCTTGGCATTTCCCACATAAAACTCCACATAATCTGTTCCCAAGAGTGGCAAAAAATCTTGCGCTCCTGCAAATATTTTTTCTAAACCGTAATCAACGGACTTTACTTCTTTGCTCATAATTTATTCAATTTTCAATTCTATAATTGGCTATAGCCAAGATTTAAAATAATCTTCGTCTGCAATTTTCATTGCCTGCTCAGTAATTTGAAGGGGTTTAAAGGTATCAACCATTACCGCTAGTTCCTCCGTCTCCTTTTTACCAATGCTTCTTTCTACAGCACCAGGATGTGGGCCATGAGGAATTCCTGCAGGGTGCAAACTGATATGACCAGCTTCAATATCATTTCTACTCATAAAATCACCATCGACGTAATACAACACTTCATCTGAGTCTATATTACTATGGTGATAAGGAGCCGGAATAGAGTCTGGGTGATAATCGTAAAGTCTGGGAACAAACGAGCAAATTACAAATGCGTCGGTTTCAAATGTCTGATGAATTGGAGGCGGTAAATGTACTCGTCCAGTGATGGGTTCAAAGTCGTGAATCGAAAACGCATAAGGGAAATTGTAACCATCCCAACCTACTACGCTAAACGGATGAGCTGCGTAGGTAAAGTCATACAGAACACCTTCTTTTTTAACCTTAACCGTGAAGTCTCCTAACTCATCGTGCGTTTCCAAATCTTTTGGTGCCCTTAAATCTCGTTCACAAAATGGTGAGTGTTCTAAATGTTGGCCAAACCAATTCCTATAACGCTTGGGCGTATATATGGGACGGTTGGACTCCACAATAAACAATCGATTGTCTGTTGAATCAAAATCCATTTTGTAAATCATTCCCCTTGGAACTACTAGATAATCACCGTAAGAGAAGTCAATGTTACCGAGCATAGTTCGCAACTTACCACTGCCTTTGTGAATGAAGATAACCTCATCAGCATCACCGTTCTTGTAGAAATAGTCCTCAGAGCGGTTTGTAGGCGCAGCTAAATGAATAGTACAGTCTGAATTAAAAAGTACAGGGTTTCTTGATGTTAACTGATCAGCAACTGGGTCTACTTGAAACCCTCTAAAACGATAAGATTGAATGTTTTTGGCTTTGGCTGCTTTTGGCGATACGTCTATCGAGTAGCCTATATGCTTAACCATTGTAGACCGTTGGGTATGGTACATCAATGATGACATTCCATCAAAACCTATTGTGCCGAACAATTCTTCATAATATAAATCACCATTTTCTTTTTTGAAAACGGTGTGTCTCTTTGGTGGAATTTTTCCCAGCTTGTGATAGAAAGGCATATACTCAATTTTATTCAAAAGTAAGGCCGTAGATGTACGGTTAAAATGATAATTGTCAGCTAACTTTGTCGACAGAAAATACGTATGAACTTATAGTATTCTAAATTGTTTTAATAAAAAATTTATCATGAAATATCTCCTGCTTTTTAGTTTATCTACAGTCGTATTGTCTTGTTCTTATCAAGTGGAAAAGGATAACGAAGTAAAGCTTATGAGCTTGAATGAAACTAAAAATGCCAACCTCACAAAGTACGCATTAAAAACAGCTAAACAAAACTTTGCTCCAATTTCGGGGAATAAAGAGCTGGAGTTAGACCATAATAAAGTGAAGCTTGGTAAAGCGTTATATTTTGATAAGCGATTGTCAAAAGACGGAAACATATCATGTAATTCTTGCCATAATTTAGAAACCTTCGGAGTTGATAATTTACCTACCTCACCTGGAGATAAGCAGGAAAATGGAGATAGAAATTCTCCAACGGTATTTAATGCACATGAGCACATAGCTCAATTTTGGGATGGTAGAGCCAAAACAATCGAAGAACAGGCGGGAATGCCGATCTTAAATCCAGTTGAAATGAATATACCTTCCAAAAAGTTCTTAGTGGATAGGTTGTCGCAAATAAGTGTCTATCAAGATTTATTTGCGAAGGCATTTCCAATGTCAAATCAACCCATTACCTATGAAAATATTCAGAATTCAATAGGGCTTTTTGAAAAAACGCTGAATACGCCTTCTCGATTCGATGCATTTTTACTCGGCGAAGAAGAAGCATTGTCAAATGTTGAAAAACAAGGACTCGTATTATTTGTTAAAACGGGTTGTACGAGTTGCCATAATGGAAAGCTATTAGGTGGAAACGCGTATCAAAAATTTGGCTTGTTGGAAGACTATACGAAATATACCCAAAGTACTCATATTGACGAGGGCAGATTCAACTCTACCAAAAACCCTGCGGACAAAAACTTCTTTAAGGTTCCAAGTTTGCGCAATATTAGCGAAACACACCCTTATTTTCATGATGGCTCAGTAGACGAACTAGAGCGTGCCGTTTGGATTATGGGAAAAACCCAGTTGGGTAAAGACTTAGCAAAAGACGAAGTGCAAAGTATTGTTCGCTTTCTTGAAGCCACAAAAGGTACATTACCCCCTGGGGTCGCTACTCCTCCAACTGAAATTGCTGAGCACATATAGTTATCTGCTGTTCCCGGCTAAAGGCTGGATTTAAATAATATTTTTGCTGTTTTCAGATACAATAATGGCAGAAAACATTCTCATAATAGGCTCTCTTGGTCAGGTCGGTCAAGAGTTATTCGAAAGTTTGAAATCCTCCTATGGGGAATCAAACGTAATTGCAACGGACGTTAAAGACAACGTAAATGTGGAAGGAAGATATGAGCAGCTTGATGTTCTGGACAAAAATGCCTTGTTTGAGATCGTAAAAAAGAATAAAGTCACACAGGTTTACAACCTAGCGGCGCTATTATCTGCTACGGCCGAGAAAAACCCACGATTTGGCTGGGACTTAACTATTGAAGGGCAATTCAATGTGCTTAACTTAGCCAAGGAAGGACATATAAAAAAGATATTTTGGCCGAGTTCAATTGCTGTTTTTGGACCAACTACACCAAAAGATAACACCCCCCAGCAAACCATTATTGAGCCGAATACAGTTTATGGTATAGGTAAACTTGCGGGAGAAATGTGGAACAAGTATTATTTTGAAAAATACGGAGTTGATGTTCGCGGTGTGCGTTACCCAGGGTTAATTGGTTGGAAGAGTTTGCCTGGAGGAGGAACAACAGATTACGCCGTCGATATTTTCTACAGCGCATTAAAGGGTGAAACATTTGACTGCTTTCTAAAAGCAGACACCGAGCTCCCCATGATGCACATGGAAGATGCCATCCGAGCTACAAGAGAAATAATGGAAGCGCCAACAGAGCAGATAAAGTTAAGAACCTGCTACAACATTGCTGCAATGAACTTTACACCAGCAAAAATTAGCGAAGCTATTTCAGAAAAAATACCCGAATTTAACATTATCTATAACCCTGATTTTAGGCAAGAAATTGCTGCTACATGGCCTAGGTCTATTGATGATTCAGCGGCAAGAGCAGATTGGGGTTGGAAAGAAAAATATAACCTGAGCGAACTTGTTATCAATATGCTGGAGAATTTAAAGAATAAGGTATAATATGGGCATTAGGTGCGCGGTATTTATTGCTTTGATTGTTATATTCTGGGGTTGTGCGGAAGAACCCGAACGAAGAAAATCAAAAACCCAATCGAATAAGGTACAGACCTTCAAGCCTGCTGATAAGCCTTTGTTTAATAGCGACAGCGCCTTCCAATTTGTGAAAGACCAAGTAGACTTTGGCCCAAGAGTACCGGGTTCAACTGCACACAGTAAAGCTGCCACTTACTTTGAGTCTAAGTTTAACTCTTGGAACTGGGCCACCGAAGTTCAGCAAGGCAAGGCAACAACCTTTAACGGTAAAAATATCCCAATAAAAAACGTTATTGCAAGAACGGATACGAGTAACCCTAATCGAATACTTCTGATGGCGCATTGGGACTCCCGGCCATTTGCCGATAGAGATAATGAACGGAAAAAAGAAGCAATTGATGGAGCAAATGACGGCGCATCCGGTGTAGGTGTGTTAATGGAAATTGCTCGTGTGATTGACAGTTATACAGTAAAGCCTAAGGTAGGGGTTGATATTATTTTGTTTGATGCTGAGGATTACGGCCAGCCCTCTTCTTTGATGGGTGGTCAGAACGGTGATACGTGGTGTTTAGGTTCGCAATATTGGGCAAATAACCTTTCTGAAGATTATATAAAACCGAAGTATGGTGTGTTGTTGGATATGGTAGGAGCAAAAGATGCCATCTTTCCTAAAGAAGGCGTTTCCATGCAATACAATCCGACATTGGTAAATAAAGTTTGGTACTTAGCGGGTAAATTAGGTTATGGTCAGTATTTTATTCAGCAGGAGGCCAAAGGAGGTATTACGGATGATCATTTATACGTAAATCGAATTGCAGAAATTCCAAGTATTGACATTATACACTATGACCCATACAAAGGGGACTTTGGAGCTTTTCATCACAAGCACGACGATAATCTAGAGGGTATTGATAGCACTACCCTTGGCATAGTTGGAGAGGTGGTTTTAGAGTTAATTTACAGAGAACGTTAAATTCTGTCAACCTTTTGGTAGTTTTGTACGTCTATACTAAACAACACCTAAAACATTGCGATGAATTTTACTTGGAGAACATTCAGACTTTTTGGTATAGCAGCTATCAGCGGACTATTTTTAATCGGCCTAGGGTCCAATTCAAATAGCTCTGCGCCCGCAGGATATACGGGCTCACCTGCCGATGGAAAAACATGTGGTACTAATGGAGGTTGTCATGGGGGTGGAACCACTACCGACAATGGAATGATAAGTACTGATATTCCAAGTGAGGGATACACACCAGGTAATGAGTATACCGTAACGGTTACTGTTGCTCAAGCAGGGGTTAGTAAATTTGGATTTTCGTTTAGCGCCCAGAAAGACGATGGCACGCAACTCGGCTCTCTAACTGCCGGCACAGAAACAAATATTGTAAGTTCAAAATATATGAGTCACAAACCGAGTTCTACTTCAGGTTCAGATCAGAAGGCATGGACTTTTAAATGGACTGCTCCGAGTTCAGGCACAGGCGACGTAAGTTTTTATGCAGCTGGAAATGCTTCCGATAACATGTCCAACGCTACTGGAGATAACATTTACGTGGCAAAAGCAGTAGTTAATGAAATTGGTGCCGATACATCTACAACTGCAATCATAGAAAAGAAAAAGTCAGGTATTTCTATTTACCCAAATCCTGCCCAGAGCAATGTTTGGATAGATCTGGAGCATTCAGAAACACTTTCTATTATTAACTTGAGCGGTAAAGTGGTTAAAAAAATTGAAGCTTCACCAGGAAAAAACAAGGTGGACATTACTGATCTTGATTTTGGCGTGTACCAAGTGGTAAATGCGAACAGAAGTATGAATGAGACGTTAGTGCGTTTATAGTTCAGCTTTTTCTAACCGAAGTCCAACCTCAGTTACGCCGTCTAGCTGTTTGTCGCGCATTAATTGAGAAAACTTAAAGGAATACGTTCCTGTATCTGGAAACAAAACTTTTCGTTGAAACAAAATTTGGTGTGTTACAATAGCACCGGAGCTATTTCCGAGCCATCTTCCAGATTGATCGGCTAGAATAAACTCTAAGGTGTCTTTTTCAATACTCCCGCTGGGCAACTGCAACTCCGACAGCACATACAAGTTGCTGTATTTGTAAGATTGCTTGTTTCTTAAGTTAAAATATAGGTTAAGCGGAAAGGAATTATCGTTCATTTCCACATCAAATGTTACTGCACTATCAGATGGCCAATTGCTGTTTTTAAGGTCTCTGTTCTTTTCAAAAACCCTTGAGTAATCACAGCTTGTAAAAAGTAGTGACAAGCAACCTATAATCAACGCTCTTTGCATTTTATCCTCTATGATTTGTTGTTTGCTTGTGGTTTTTTCCTGTTTTTGTTTTTGCGGCCCCTATTCCCGTTGTTTTGTTTTGAGTTTTTATTTGCAGAAACGTTTTGTTTTTTCTGTTGCCCTTGGGCGTTATTTTTTTGAGGGCCGCCACCTTTTCTTTTGTTGCGTTTTCGGTTTTTATTGTTCTTCCGTTTGTCTTTATTGAATCGATTTAAATCATCTTGCCCAACAACATTTTCATAATCGGGAGCATCCTCTATTGGGGTTTCAGTAAAAGTAAACTGCTTTAAGCTATCTGGAAATTTTTTGTTTTTGTTCATTTCCATGATTTTTTTCACCGTCTCAAGTTTTAAGGGGTGAAAAATGGCTGGATCTTCCTTTGTATTAAACCAAAGTGTTTTTTTGAAGATATCGGTTTTCTGAAGAAAAGCAATATCATTTCTAAGCTTCAATTTAATGTCACCTTCTGGAAACTCTTTTAACGCATCGAGATAGGTATCTAGCTCATAGTTTAGGCAACACTTTAATTTTCCGCATTGCCCGGCTAGTTTTATAGGGTTAATTGCTAATTGTTGGTAACGAGCAGCTGACGTAGAAACCGATCTAAAATCAGTAAGCCAAGTAGAGCAGCACAGTTCACGGCCGCAGCTTCCTATTCCGCCCACACGTCCAGCTTCTTGGCGTGCTCCAATTTGTTTCATCTCTACACGGACCTTGAAGGTTCCAGCGAATTTTTTGATCAATTCACGAAAGTCAACTCTACCTTCAGAGGTGTAATAAAAAATAGCCTTAGTACCATCTCCTTGATACTCTACATCCGAGATTTTCATGTTCAGCTTTAATTCAGAAGCGGCTTTTCTAGCCTTTATCATTGTTTCCTCTTCTTTTTTCTGAACACTTTGCCATAAGTCAATGTCTTCTTGAGTTGCTTGCCGAATGACGCGACTTAAGGTATTTGTATTCGTTTTAGGACTCTTTTTTTCTAGTTGAATACGCACGAGCTCTCCAGTTAGTGTTACCATTCCGATATCGCTACCGTGCGATGCTTCAACTACTAGAGCATCCCCAACAGCTGGAGTGATACTTGTTCCGCATCGATAGTATTCTTTTCTAGTGTTTTTGAAACGAACTTCAACTAAGGGTTGCGCGTTAATCGCTGAGGATTCCATACCCGCCAGCCAATCAAAAACATCTAGTTTTCCACAACCACCAGAACTACAACTTCCATTATTTCCACAGCCAGCAGGGATACCGCTTGAACTGCCGCAACCTCCGCTAGAGCAACTTCCACATGCCATGATTAGTATATATTGAGTGCTTTTTTTATACAAAAAAGCAACTTGGGTTCTACAATTCTTACAAAGTTATTATAATTCGTCGATGGAATTGGTTCAATTTTTTTTTGGGTGAATATTGGTGAGTATTATAAGCGAAACATCCATAAATACAATTTTTGGGTTGCAATTTCTAGAGACATCAAAGCTTGCATCTTCAAACGCCTTCACAAATTCCATACAATTGCTGGAAGTAACGTATTTTGAAAACTTGGTCAAAAAACCATTTTCACTTTGCTCAAGTCCTTGCAATTCAGGCCCACCAAAATTCATAATCAGACTTTCTCTAAAAACATGTAACCCATATTTCAAAAACAAGGTTAACCCCTCCCGATTTACTCTACTAATTTTATCTATCCATTTGAAAATACCAGCCATATCTTTCTTGAAGCACATGCGCATCCAAGCGGCAAAATTTTCATGGTTAAAACTCAGTTGCTCATCGTTTAGAATAAGCTCATATGCTTTGTTGAGGTTGCCTTCACTCAAATGAACAATACTTTGCATTTGCTCATCTGAAAGTGTTGTCTCTTGACTAATTGCTTGAAGTATTGCGCTTTTATCAATGGGCGAAAACTTAACGAGTTGACAACGCGATAATATTGTAGGAAGAATTTTTTCTGTACTTTCAGCAATAAGAATAAACACTGTTTTTTCGGGCGGCTCCTCAATTAACTTTAAAAGCTTATTAGCTGCCGATGGATGAATACTTTCGAGGTTCCAAATCACCATGAATTTGTACTCGCTTTCATAAGGTTTTAAGCTGAGTTTTTTCAGTATTGCCGAACTTTCATTTACCGAAATATTACCCTTAGTATTCAGCAGGCCAATGTGCTTATTCCATGAATTTAAACTCATGTAGGGCATCTGGAGCACTGCCGATCGCCATAAGTGGATGAAGTCGTCACTAACGAGTTTAGTGCCTTTGATGGAATCCGTATTATTTACCGGAAAAGCAAAGTGAACATCTGGATGCGTGAGCTTTTCTAACTTCAAGTTGCTTTTTTCATCAGCCTCCTCCTGCCAATTCCCATCCTTAATGTGCGCAATAATGGTGTTTATATAAGCCAATGCCATAGGCAGCGTGCCGCTACCCTCTGGTCCAACGAAAAGCTGTGCGTGCGGAATTCTGCCAGCTTTTAGCGCATCCAAAAGGTGGGTTTTTACTGTTTCATTTCCGTAAACGTCTGCTAAATTCATCGACTTCAAAAATAAGGAAAGCCATTTTTAAAGAATCAATTACCTCAATTTTAAATTGCCAAATTATCTTTGTCTCCCATTCATAAAAAACTCCATCATGAAGACATTAAAGGATTTTTCATTCGAGAACAAAAGAGCGTTAATTCGAGTTGATTTTAACGTACCCCTAAACAAGGACAAGGAAGTAACGGACGCTACCAGAATAATGGCAGCTATTCCAACTATTCGTTACGTATTAGATCATGGTGGTTCCGTAGTACTAATGTCGCATTTGGGTCGCCCTAAAGGGGGTTACGAAGAGGATTTTTCTATGAAGCATCTGGTTGCCACCATTGAATCTCAGCTTGGCGACCAAGTCACTTTTGTGGGAGATTGTATTGGAGAAGAGGCATTCAATGTAACTTCTTCTATGAATAACGGAGATGTTGTTTTGTTGGACAACCTAAGGTTTTATGGCGAAGAGAAAAAAGGCGATCGAAGCTTTGCTGAAAAGCTAGCGAAGCACGGCGATATATATATAAATGATGCTTTTGGAACGGCTCATAGGGCGCACGCAAGTACAGCTGTAATTTCTAACTTTTTTGGTGCATCGGTTTGTTTTGGAATTTTGATGCAAAAAGAATTGGACAGTGTCAGAGGGGTTATGCTGACTCCTAAAAAACCTTTTACAGCCATTGTTGGTGGGGCAAAAGTGTCGAGTAAAATATCAATTATTCAGAATTTACTAGATAAAATAGAAAACCTGATAATTGGAGGCGGTATGTCCTATACGTTCATAAAGGCACAGGAAGGAAGTGTTGGTGATTCGCTAGTAGAGAACGATTACCTTGAGGAGGCAAAAGCTATCCTTAAAAAAGCTGATGAGAAAGGAGTTCGAGTGTTTATTCCGGAAGATTCTGTAGTTGCAGATGCTTTTGATAATGAGGCAAACAAGAAAGTTATTGACTCGGGTAAAATTGATAACGGTTGGATGGGATTGGATATTGGGCCAAAAGCTATTGAGCATTATTCCACTTGCATTGAAGAGTCAAAGACGATTTTATGGAATGGACCTATGGGCGTTTTTGAAATGGATAATTTTCAGGAAGGGACAAAAAAAATTGCTTTTTCAGTTGTGGCCGCTACAGAAAGGGGCGCTTACTCACTAGTAGGAGGTGGCGACTCGGTTGCTGCGATCAATAAATACGACTTAAAAGATCACGTTTCCTATGTATCTACTGGTGGCGGCGCTCTATTAGAGCTGATTGAAGGTAAAGAATTGCCAGGCGTTGTAGCAATTGAAGGGAATTAGTTTTTAGTTCGCTAAATCTGGAATTGGGTTTGCTTGTTGCAGGCTATCTGCAGAGTCTTCGATTGCACTAAACCATTGTGAGTCCTTGAAAACAGGAAGCACCATTGGTGCTATTGTGGCGGTCGGCTGGTAAATTTGAGAGCTTTCTTTTAGTTCTTTCGGAATAAAAGACCATCGACTATCTAGCGCCTCAACAACAATTAAAACAATACTTAAAATCAACCCTGTTTTTAGCAAGCCAAAAGCGGCGCCTCCAATTTTATTTAAGGGTTTCATAGCAACCAGATTGACCACTTTCTCTAGCAGCTTTGCCAAAAAATAAACGCCTCCAAGAATTATAAAGAAGGTTACGATAAAGGAAAAAAGCTGCATCGCGTTTCCAGTAAGGTTGACATGCTCGCCCATAATTGAAGCTGTTTTGTGAGAAAACTTTACTCCGCCATAAACACCTAAAATAAGTCCTACTAGGCTGGCGATTTCTATTATTAACCCTCTAGTAAAACCTTTGTAGATGCCATACAGCAGGGGTACGGCGAGTATAATATCTAGTGTATTCACTGCTTCAAAGGTAGACGCAAGGAATTTGGTTGGAAGTGCTTTACAATTATCTTTTTAAGGCTAAAGGGTTAAAAACAAATTAGCTTTGCAGGGTGAATGATTTGAATGTTAAATGGGAGTCGGCACTTAAGAAGTTAGCCAAGGATTTTGGTGAGGGCTTAGACTTACAGGCGGTCTTGTTTATTATAGGGTTACAAGAGCTTGGCTTTGTAAAACATCGCATCAATAAGCGTCAAAAGCTGGAAGTGTTGCATGTGGCCGTTTGTAGGTTGTTAAGTGATTATGGTTTTTACGAATTTGAAGGGTACGACGTAGATAAATGGCCCCACTACAAACGGACTAAAAAATTACCACACCTCTCTTCCAATGACCAACAAACGCTCCTCAAAGAGGCGATCATAAATTATCTAGAAAAAGTTTAAAGCTAGTTCTGGCAACGACTAACCACGTAGGTTTCTTCCGTAACCTCATTTGTTTCTAGGGTGATAAAACCCTCTGCACATAGCGTGTCGCCAATGATTACAGTGCCAAAGTTGGGAGCTATCCCTGTATCTCGTTCGATAGTGTTGTATTTTTCGACTGAAACCCTTAACACCGAGGGATTTTCAAACTCGAACTCAACTTTTCCAACTCCGTCGGTAGTTTGGGTATCGGCCACATTACATTCTGTTGGAACATCTGGCCGCTGCACACAATACAAGATAACTTGAGCATCGGCTACAGCAGTTCCCGTAGTGTCCAGTATCGTTATTTCTGCCTTTGGCGGAGTTTCTTTTCCTCTACATGAGTGAGAAATAATAGAAACAATTAAACCTAGTGCTAGAACTAATACTAGGTTTGAAGCGAATTTTTTAAAAAATTCTGTCATAGAATTCTAATTTTACATTCGCAAATATAGGAATTATCAATTCTTAAATATTCATTGCATTTGCTGCACAATTAATTAAAATTATGAAAAGCATTTATTGGTTTGTTTTCGCTCTGATTGTGAGCTCTTGTTTTCTTGCGAGAAAACAAAAAGGTGCAGAAAAGCAAGATCTGGTTTTACTGAAAACAAACATGGGTGAAATGAAGGTGTTGCTTTACAACCAAACACCTATACATAAAAAGAACTTCTTAAGCCTAGTGGATAGTGGGTTTTATGATGGCTTACTTTTTCACCGGGTAATCAAAAAATTTATGATTCAAGGGGGGGACCCAGACTCGAGAACCGCTAAACCGACAGATAAACTTGGTAATGGCGGGCCGGGATACACACTAAAAGCTGAAATAGTAGATTCATTAATTCACAAAAGGGGTGCATTGGCGGCGGCACGTTTGGGTGATAAGGTAAACCCGGACAAGCGCAGTTCGGGCAGTCAATTTTATATTGTTCAAGGGCGTGTTTTTTCTGAAGGAGATATGCGTAGAGTTGCAGAAAACAAGTTTCAGCAAGCAAAAATTCAAGAGTTGCAGAAGTTTTTGTACGAACCTGAAAACGAAAAAATACTCAAAAGACTTCAATACTGTCAAGGGGCTAGAATGGTGGTCGAGTACGATAGTATCCTAAGAAGTTTAGACCCCGTGCTTAAAAATAGATTAGGAGCCGATACACTCGTTGAGTATTCCGATCAGCAAATTAAAGCCTATACTACGGTAGGAGGTGCACCGCATCTTGATGGAGGGTATACCGTATTTGGTGAAGTGGTAGAAGGCTTAGATGTCATAGATTCAATTTGTGCGCTGCGCATGAATGCCAATGACCGACCGTTCAAAGATGTTATCATTCTTAATGCAGAACGTGTCAAGCGTTAGTCCTAGTAAGATTTTGGCCCTGACTTTTTTACGACAATAATTACATCGCCCTGTTTTTTCCAATCTTTTTGGAAACTGAGGTCATCAGCCTCAACCGAGCTAATAACGCTTACGTTGAGCTTTTTATCCGCGGTTTTTAACCAGTGTGTAATGCCCCCAAAGTCCTTAGAATGAAAGTCACCATGATAGTGTACAAATAAATAGCCAGCTTCTCTATTTTTCAGAATGGAATGGGCCATAGTTGCATCTTTTAATGCCTGTGCCGCTACAATTTTTTTGGTATCCATATTGTGCGAAGCACCAAAATCACTTTTTATTAACTCCTTGTAAGGCACCGCTTTTTCGGGCAGAATAAACGGAAAAGGCACCATGAGATTACGCATACTGTCTGTGCAGATGGAATCTAAATAGGCAATGTTTTTAAAGGCAGCAACCTTAGCTAACGGCCTGGGTATGTTGGTAGCAATAAACGGAATGCTTTCACGCTTTGCAAATGCTAGCAAGGGTAGGTAGTCACTTTTAAAATTAGGCCATAAGGTGGCTTCATTAAAAAGCTGGCTGGTATCAATGATACCTTGAAGGTATTCATCAATAACTTTTTGATCGTGACGCTCCAACATTTCTGCGCCCAACATTAACCGCTGATCTTTTGCCAGATGCTGAGTTAATTTAAGTTGCAATTCGTGTAAGGTTTTGTCGTTGTGTAATTCACCGAACAGTACAATATCCTTGCCCGATACCTGCTGCACCAACTCTTTGAACGACATTTCTTTACCCTTTGCAGTATACAGTGCGTAATTCTCTTGCGCTGTTAGTAGGGAAGAAATTAAAAACAAGAATATCGAGAGGATAAAAACTTTCTTTAAAAAGATTAACATACTGATTATGAATTACTTAAAATATATAAAAATGGCGTTCCTTTTGACTAAATTTGGGTTGCAAACAATAGTAAAAATGCAATGCAAGACAAAAGTATGCTGAAAAAAACACTAACCGTTAGCTTATTATTTCTAATCTTCACCAATTGGACCTTACATCTAGCTGCTCAAAATTTAGAATACCTAGAAAAAGTGGGAGACAAGTGGGAGGTAAATAAAGAAAAGTACAACCACTTTTGGAATCAACACCCTTATAATAACAGGGTGTTTAAAGATAAAAAAGCACTTAAATCAATTCCAAAGTATGACCGACCAGACCTGGCCTTTGAGTACGAATGGCTGATAACGCATGACCCTAAAACGGGAAAAGTTCCAAGGCACGTTTTAATACCGGAGTTAAATAAACTACACAACACTAAATATACAGTTCAGACCTTGGCACCTGGCGGTTCAGCTACGAATAGCTGGACAGAACGAGGCCCAAATAATGTTGGTGGCCGTACAAGAGCAATTATGTTTGACCCGCATGATGCTACAAATAAAAAAGTGTGGGCTGGTGGTGTTGGTGGAGGCCTTTGGTACAACAACGACATAACAAGCAGTACCTCACAATGGGTTTCGGTTAATGATTTTTGGACCAACATTGCGATTAGCTCAATAGCCTATGATCCAACTGCAGATACAAATTTTTATTGCGGTACTGGTGAGGGTTGGAGTAATGTTGATGCGCAGAGGGGCGCAGGAATCTGGAAGTCTAGTAATTCGGGTCAAAGTTGGGCGCAATTGGCTTCAACCAATAATAGTAATTTTCGTCAAGTTCAAAAAGTACTTGTATCAACTACTGGTCGAATAATAGCTGTAACCAATGGTGGCATATATACTTCCGATAATGACGGTCAGTCTTTTACGCGCAGAAGAAGTGGGTTTCACGCAGATATTGAACAGGCTGCTAATGGGGACTTGTATGCATCTGAAGGTAAAATTTATCGTTCGGGTAAAATTTATAAATCGACGAATGATGGCAACTCATGGACGGATATTACTCCATCAGGTGGCTCGCCACAAAGGATTGAATTGGCTTGTGCGCCAAGCGACTCAAATACCATTTACGCCGTAGCTTCAGCCAACCCAAGCACAGCAGGCTCTTCTGATGTAGAGTGGTTTAAAAAAAGCACCAATGGTGGAACTACTTGGTCAAACATTACAATACCTGCGTACCCCTTTAATTCTTCTCAGCACTTCACAAGAGGTCAAGCTTGGTACGATTTAATTTTATGGGTACATCCAACGGACAAGGATGTTGTGCTGGCCGGAGGAATTGATGTTCACCGAAGTACTAATGGTGGAAGTACTTGGTCAAATATCAGTATCTGGTCGGGTTTTTCAAAGCCAAATGTGCACGCCGATCAACACAATATAATTTCACGGCCAGGTAGCAATAATGCTATTGTAGTCACAAATGACGGCGGAGTGTATTACTCCTCAAATGCTGGAGATAAATCCAACAGCAGTCCTACGTTTTCAAATGCAGTTTCCGGATATAACGTAACTCAATTTTATTCAGCAGCGCTTCACCCCTCGGTGGGTTCAAATTATATGTTAGCCGGAGCACAAGATAATGGCACACAAAATTTGAATTCAACGGGAATAGGATCAGCAACAGAAGTTACCGGAGGTGATGGTGGGTATTGTTTTATTGACCAAGATGACCCGACATACCAACTCACATCTTACACCAGAAACACATGGTATAGATCCAGAAATTCCGGCGCCAGTTTTCCGCGAATCCAGAACTCGCAAAACACAGGTAGTTTCATAAACCCAGCGGATTATGATGACAACAAAAACATATTGTATTCAGCCAGTAGTACTACGCAGCTCAATAGAATTAGCAACGTGACGAGTGCGACAGTAACCACAGGAAACATAACAATATCCGGCATGTCGTCTATGGCCACACACATTAGAGTAAGTCCATATACTACTGCCACTAGTACGCTATTTGTAGGTTCTGGCGGCGATGTCTTTAAAGTGACCAATGCTGATGGAAATTCCCCTTCGTCAACTAAAATAACCCCTACAACTTTTCCTGCCGGAACCATTTCATGTATAGAAATTGGTGCTAGTGAAAATGAATTGTTGGTTACTTTCTCGAATTACAATACCAATTCGGTTTGGCGCTCTACAAATGGCGGAACCTCTTGGACAAGCGTAGAAGGAAACCTACCCAATATGCCGGTTCGTTGGGCACTATTCAACCCAAAAAACAGAAAAGAAGTCATACTAGCAACCGAATTGGGGGTTTATGCAACTACAGATATAACGGCGAGTCCTGTTGTATGGTCTGCTTCTAACAATGGTTTAGCCATTACACGTACCACTATGCTTCAATATCGTTCCGCCGATTCATTAATAATGGCCTCAACTCATGGGCGAGGCGTATTTACGGGACGTTTCCAAACGCCTTCGGCACCGCCTACATTGAGACCAGTGGCTAAATTTGGAGCAGATAAAACTACCATTTGTGCTGGTGAGTCTGTTACGTTTACGGATTCTTCTACTAATTCGCCCACTGCATTGGTTTGGACATTTCAAGGCGGCTCACCTTTATCATCAAACGCTTCAAGCCCTGTAGTAACCTTTAACACAGCTGGTAGTTATAGTGTAAAACTGCGTGCTACCAATGCAAATGGGTCGGATAGTTTGACAAAAACTGCTTTTATTCAAGTAACTGCAGCGCCAAATGCCACCTTAAGTCCATTCGGTGCACTTTGCTCTAATTCACCAATTGACACTTTGAGAGGAGGGAGTCCAGCAGGAGGAAATTATTTCATAAACAATGCCTTAGCTTCAATTGTGAACCCAAGCTCTTTAGGAGCAGGATCTTACACTATTAAGTACAGGGTCTCAAATGGCTCTTGTGCGGACAGCGCAAACCAAACGCTGGTAATAAATGCAACGCCAAATGTTTCTACCAGCAGTATTGCTGCGGTATGTGAAAATAGTCCTGCCATAACCTTGTCTAATGGCTCACCAACTGGAGGTGTTTATTCTGGTAACGGAGTTAGCGCAGGTACTTTCGATCCTTCGGTTGCAGGTTCGGGAATAAGTGCATTACAGTATAAGTTTACAGCAACAAACTCTTGTTCGGATAGTGTACAATTTAATGTAATCGTTCATGCTAAACCAACAGTCTCATTAGCCAGCACGGGCCCGTTTTGCACTGGTGGAATACCCGTTACATTAAACAACGGTACTCCAAGCGGTGGCGTTTATTCTGGGCCGGGTGTTACTTCAGGATCATTTGATCCGTCCACAGCGGGTATTGGACTGCATACAGTAAAATACCTTTTTACAAATTCAAATAATTGCACCGACTCGGCTACAACGGCTATTCGCGTGGATAGTGGTGCGGTGGCTACGCTTGCACCATTTGGCAGTGTTTGTTCAGACACAACGACTTTTCAGTTGACAGGTGGTTTACCTGCAGGTGGGAGCTACTCAGGTCCTGGTGTTACGGCTGGGTTTTTTGATGCAAGTTCTGCGGGCGCAGGTACGCACACCATTATTTACACCGCCAGATCCAGCTGCGGTACGAGCAGTGCAACGCAATCTATTCGGGTAGATTCTGTGCCAAACGTTAAGGTAACGAAGGACGTGAAAAACTGTACGGGAAGATCCTTTCAATTTAACGCAAGTGGTGCAACGGGTTATTCTTGGTTTCCGACAACAGGCTTAAGTAATCCTTCTATTTCAAACCCTTTACTATCCATTACAACCAATACTACTTACATTCTTACAGGCTCAAACGGTTCAGGTTGCACAAGTAAGGATACCATTGAAGTAACCGCCTTTCCAAGGCCTGTAGTTGTTGCGAATAGTGATTTGGAAGTTTGTATCGGGGATACCTTTCAATTAACGGCGAATGGCGCACTAAATTATGTTTGGGTGCCGGCTATAGGCTTAACAAATGATAGTATCTCTAATCCTAAAGGATCACTTTCTAATAATGCTACTTATATCGTTGTAGGATCAGATACAAATGGCTGTCAAGGGCTGGATAGTGTGAAAGTTTCGGTTAAACCGAAATCCGTAGTAAATCAAGCGCCAATCTCAGCATTGTGTGTAAGCTCTTCGCCGATTATACTAACCGGTGGTACACCAGCAGGTGGAACCTATTCTGGAATTGGTGTAACGGGCGGAAACTTTGACCCGAGTATTTCCGGTTTAGGTACTTTTATTATTACGTATACTGCCAATGAGCCAGGTAAATGTTTGGGTAGTGATACAGCCAGCATTGAGGTGTTACAATCTCCAAACGTTGTTTGGAACCTTCCGAGTTCTATTTGCGAAAACGAAGCGCCATTGACTTTGGTGTCGAACCCTTCTGGAGGCTTTTACAAAGGCACAGGTGTCAGTGGCACAACCTTTGACCCAAGTGCTGCTGGAGTTGGTTTTTATGAACTAGAGTATAGCGTTACTGCCTCTGGGTGCTTAGCTACTGAGAAGCGTGAAATAGAAGTAGTTCCAGCTAGTGTAATTGGTTCCATTAAAGGGCTTACCAATGTTGTAAAAAATGGGAAATACAACTATCAAGTGAACCCCGTAAATGGAGCGGGATATACTTGGATAATTACTGGTGGCAACATGTTGTCTAACGTAAATAATGTTGCAGCAGTGCAATGGGGTACTGGTAATTCGGGTAAAATAGTTTTGATTCAGACGAATGCCTTTGGCTGTACCGATACTGCCGAAATGGAAATTGATATCAATGCATTAAGCATTGGGGAGCGTCTTCAATTGGGTGATGGGGTAATTTTGTATCCAAACCCAGCCGACAAAACTTTTAAACTTCAAATGCTAGCAGGAGATAGAATTGAGGCACTGAGGTTGTATAATAATTCAGGACAAGAAGTGCTTCTTCAATCTGATTTTGAATCATCACAACAAACGGTAGAAGTTGCTATTGATGCACTTCCAGCTGGACTTTATTTATTAAATGTGCAAACTGGCGAGCAACAGTTTTCTGCTACTCTAATAATAGAACATTAGTAAAGCGCTATAAAGACCCCGTTCTTCCTCCGTCTACAGGAACGTTAATTCCATTGATATAGGATGCTGCAGGACTGGATAGAAAAGCAATGGCATTGGCAACTTCTTCTGGCTCCGCAACGCGTTTCATTGGTACTTGGTTTTTCATAGTTTCAAGCACTTGACTTTCAGAGTTACCCGTTTTCTTGGCTTTATTTTCAATAATAGACGATAGCCGAACGGTATTCGTAGCGCCTGGTAAAACATTATTTACTGTAATATTGAATTGTCCCAGTTCATTTGCCAAGGTCTTTGACCAATTGGCCACAGCCCCACGCACCGTATTAGAAACACCCAGTCCGTTTAAGGGAATTTTTACCGAAGTAGAAATTACATTGACAATACGTCCATAGCCCAAGGTTTTCATGCCTGGAGTTAGCGCTTGTGCCAATACTTGGTTGCAAATTAGATGCTGATTAAAAGCAATTCGAAACTCGTCAATATCCGCAGAAATGGCCTGGCCACCAGCGGGTCCTCCAGAATTATTTACCAGAATATTGAATGCATTTCCTTTTTCAAGGTAGGCGTCAATAACCGCTTTCAGTTTATCTGGAAAATTAAAGTCAGCCACCAAGTAATCGTGCGATTGACTTTCGTTGGTTGAGAGGGTTTTAACTGCTTCTTTCAGTTTTTCTTCGTTTCTTGCAATTAAGGTTACTCTAGCACCTAGCGCAGATAGTTCTTGCGCTGTAGCCAAACCAATACCCTGTGTGCTTCCGCAAACAAGAGCCGACTTTCCGGTAAGGTCTAAATTCATATTTATTGTATTAAAATCTTTTGCGTAGCTGAGGTGCCATTGGCAAATACAGAAACCATATAAAATCCTGCAGGCAGGCTGCTTACATCAACCGAATGAATACCTGCAGTATGCTCTACTTCCTTATTCAGTACCTCAACTCCAACAAGGTTTACAATGCTTATTTTAGCAGTGGTCTGTACGTTGGAAATGTGGATATTGATTAACTCGTCAGTTGGATTAGGAAACATAATTACTTGTACTTCCTCTTGTGTGGCCGACTCCACGCTGTTAATGAACTCTGCACCATCTAAAAACTCATGTCCAACTCCCGAAGCGCTCGTTGTAAAAGACCAGGTATCGCTCCAATCACTTTGGGTTGAACCAAACTTTGTTCGTACCCTCCAATAGTAAGTTGTGTTTTGCGCTAAAGTTTCTGCTTTCGAACGCGTATCGTTACCGTTAGGATCTATATCGATATATAGGTTAATGGTTGATTTTACGATGTTACTAAAGTTTGCGTCTGTACTCAATTGAACCTCGTAATTGTCCACGTATGGTACCGATTTCCAATCCAAGTAAATATCCGTAGAAACACTGTCCATTCCATTTCTTGGGAATTCTAACACGGGCTCTTGCAGAAAAGTACCGAAAATATTGAGGTTGTCGATGTATACGTTATTCCCATTATCGTTTTCTACTTCAAATTTTACCAATAGGTTTTCTACTTTATCTTTTGCACTAAAATTGCTGATATTTTGAACGAACCAATCGCCTTTACTATTCGGCAGATAACTACTAGTAGATGACTTTCCATTAGATAAGATCTCTAAATTGGTGGCTAGTTTTGTTACCCATGTTTCGCCACAGTCAGTACTTACGTACACTTTAAACAAACCGTCAGGTCCATTTGGGTCACGCTCCGCAGTAGCTACTTCAAATGACAATACTGGGTTTTCAATATTGCTCATATCGATAGCTGGACTCACAACTCCTTCCACCATTCCTTTTAGGTTGTTGTAGTTCCTTAAACCCAAGTAGTGTGAACCCGAAGCGGCAACTCCACCCTGTTCAATTTTCCAGAAAACGTTGTCGTTGTCCTCATTTTCTGGTATCCATAGATTTGGTTTGCTTTCCGCGCTGCTTTCAAAATCTTCTTCAATTGGCAAGAAACTACCAACTGTTCGATTCACCTGAACATAGTTGGCAAATGTTTTACTTTTTGAACTTACCCCGTTAGACACGGTTAACTTAACACCGTATGTACCTGGAAAGCTGTAATTCACTACAGGGTTTTTAGCTGATGATGTTTTTGGAGTACCTCCTTCAAATTCCCAAGACCATGACTCTGCACCATAAATAGATGCATCAGAAAATTCAACACTAGAACCCGCACAAATGACGCGTTTATTGCTCCTAAAGTCGGCAAAAGATAAATCGGACACCCCAGCTTTATCGTTGTTGGCTTTTGATACCAAGTCGTTTCTGTCCGCTACCCAAGTATTCACCGCTGCTCTCATTCTAGACACTTGTCCTTTGGTAAACATAGTTGAGCAATACGAATAATCCATAAAATTTTGAACGTTGTCTAAAGAACCACAAGATGAACCATTTATATTACAACTTCTCCAACCCACTGTATTTGGCGTATCAAAAACCCCGTCGTCATCACTGCAATTTGAAGCCAATCCCGGATTATTTGTGCCACCCCAGGGGTGAGGTAAGTTGAGCCAATGACCTACTTCGTGAGTGAGTGCTCTACTTCTTCTTGCATTTCCGGTTCTTACACTGGAGAAATAGGTATAAAGCAATATAATGCCATCTCGGTTAGGCATTCTGTGCGCTCCAGAAGGAAGGAAGGTATAACCAGCAGCGCCACTTCCTATCGATTTTACAATCCAAATATTCATGTAGGTGTCTCTGGGCCATGGGTTTAATTTTGACCCTTCACCCGCATTGTTCGTCAAGGAGGTTCTTATTCTGTCAATTCCGTTAGTCGCATTTCCATTCGGGTCTTTTCGAGCTAATCTAAATTCGATTCTAGAATCGCCCATTAAGTTTTGAAAGGCAGGAACGGTACTACTCTGATCTTCATTTTCTAGTTTAAAATCCTCGTTCAGGATTCTCATGGCGTCGAATACTTCCTTGTTGGTGATGTTTTCGTCACCGTCTTCGTGCAAAATATGAAATACTACTGGTATAATGTAATCGTAATCCGCTGCACGAGAAGCATTATTTTTTTCGTGCTTGATAAACTCGGCTGTAAATTTTTCTAGATGATTTTCTGCCTTTGTAATGTCTTCAGCAAACTCAGGGTAGGCTTTCTTCAAGTTTTCATTCAACATAAAGTCGGGCTCACTAAATTCGTGATCGTGATGCTGCGCAAAGACGTTAGAAAAGGGCAATGATCCGATAATAAGCGCTATAATGAACTGTGTATATTTCATATTTTTTGTGTGATATTTGAAGCGGCAAAAGTACTACTTTCATTAACATAACATTTTGAAGTGCAAAACGGTTTGTTGTACTATCAATAAATGTCAAATTATTTACTTTTATTAGCTTAAAATGCAAAACTATGAGAGCACCGTTTAATTTAAAACAGTGGATTGAAGACAACAGAGATATTTTAAAACCTCCAGTTGGAAACAAGAACTTATACAAAGAAGCGGGCGACTACATTGTAATGATAGTCGGTGGTCCGAATGCTAGAAAGGATTATCACTATAACGAAACGGAGGAGTTATTCTATCAACTGGAGGGCGATATTAATGTTCGCGTGCAAGAAAACGGAAAAGCTGTTGATGTATCAATAAAAGAAGGTGAGATGTTTTTACTCCCCGGAAAAGTGCCACATTCACCTATGCGATCGGCCAATTCTGTAGGCTTGGTTATTGAACGCGTTCGCAAGGGTACCGATATGCAAGATGGCTTGCTTTGGTTTTGCGATAACTGCAACAACAAGCTGCACGAGACCTATTTTCCGCTCACCAATATCGAAAAAGATTTTCTACCACGATTCCGAGAGTTTTACGCCTCAGAAGAAATGCGCACTTGTGATAATTGTGGCACAGTAATGGAAACCGACGAACGCTTTGTTTAATGATAAGCATAAAGTTTAAAAATTAGCGAGCCTGCTTCCTCTGAGCGTTTAAGTAACACTAGCACTCTTTACTAAACATTTTGTTTTGGCACTTGTTCGTTTAGCGTAATGGATAAGGATGAATTTTACCAAGAGCAATTGGACTCACAGCGCGGAATGTTGGCTAGTGCCATAGAGGAGCTGGTTTTAAAAAACACCACACTCAACCAAACATTAGACTTGCTGAACAAGCGAAATCAGGAATTGGAAAAGATAGCCTATCGAACCTTTCACGATATGAAAGAACCAATGGTGAATCTTAGTGGTTTATTGGAATTGGTAAAACTAGAAACTCAGAATGAATCGGTCGATAATCTGCTTAAACAAGCGCATTCCATGATTATGCGCTTGGATAATTTTGGGATTTCCTTAACCGACTACACCAAAGTTATTCAAGACGATTTTAAAGCAGAGTGCATTGATTTTGATGAACTCTCAAATGAGTTATTTCACTCTTTCACTTCATTCAATGGCTACGAAAAGACCAACGTGGACATTGACATTTCTGAAATAACCGAACCTGTATTCTACGATTTAAACCGCTTGTATGTGTTAATTAAAAATCTGGTTTCAAATAGCGTGCAATATCGCGATGTAGATAAACCAAACGACTATTGCTCCGTTACCCTCAAGTCTAAAAAGGGACACTTAAGGGTTGAGGTTCGTGACAACGGAATGGGTATAGAAAGGAGTTTGTTGCCTCATATTTTTGATATGTTTTATAGGGCTAATAACTCAGGTTCTGGGCCTGGGATGGGACTATATATTGTGAATTCTATCGTTCAGGAATCTGAAGGTAAAATTGACATCACTAGTGATGAGGGTATTGGAACTACTGTGTGCATTGACTTACCTTTTCATTCAAAGCCTCCTCAACAGAGTTAGCGTAATTGATGTCCATAAGATTGAACTTGGCGTTTGGATGGCTTTTGTAGATTTTTTCACGACCTAGTTTTACGCATTCTCTAAAAACAGCATCTTTAGGTAGAATTTTTCTGTGTACGCACAAACCTTTATCGAACATACGTTCTTTCCATTCAACAAAATACCACTCCATCGAAGGTTGGTGAAACACCTTCAATTCCCTTTTATCGAAAATTAGCTTGGTGATTTTAAGCTCTTCGGTAAGTTGTTCAACTGTCAAAAAGATTTTTTTAAAGTCTTCTATGGGTATGTAATTGTTGGTGGCGGTAACTATGCAGGCGTTACCTATTGTTTCAATTCTGCTGAAATCGTTATTAAAGTGTTCTTTTTTCATATCATAAACTTAACAAAAAGAAACCCGTTTAGTTCAAGCCCGATTGGGATGTTTTGCCTCAAAACCTACTCGGAGTGCCTACTCGTCGCCACGCACTTTTCCTCTCAGATTTTTCTTTTCAGCGTTTATTTTCTTTCCTTTCAATCGCTTAAGCTTTGCAGCTTTTGAGGGTTTTGTTGGTTTTCTTTTTTTGGGTTTTTCAAAAGCTTTTTCAAGCAGTTTATTCAGTTTTTTAATTGCGAGTTCTTTATTGCGGTGTTGTGAGCGTTTTTCCTCACACGAAACGAGCAATTCACCTTCGCTCGTTAATTGCTTTTCGTACTTCTTTTGTAAGGTTTGTTTTTCTTCATCAGTCAAAAATTCAGATGTAAGCACATTAAATCGGACCTGCACTTTAGTTTCCACCTTGTTTGCATGCTGACCGCCTGGCCCACTGCTGCGAGCAGTGGTGAATTGATACTCGCAGAGGAGTAATTCGGTATTTAGTTTTTTGTTGGGCATGTTAGAAAGGTATACAAAGTTGGAATGATTAAGGTTTGTGCAATTGAAACTAGTGTCAATATTTAATTTAAAGGGGGTGTTAGAAAACTATTCTGCTCATTCACTTCACCAATTTGAAGGACAAGAAATCAAGTTACCTGAGAATGGCAAGTATTATCCAAGTTTGGAAAACTTGAGCGAGCATAGGGTTAGGTTTGGGCTTTGAATACCACTTCCCATGTATCAAAGAGCGTGTTAATAATACTCCTTAATATATGCATAAGCTCTACTGAACAATACTTGATCTTTCAACTTGTACTTTGCCCATAGTATTTTTCTGAGTTCACTTTGAATTTGACGTTCTCCTTGGTTGCTCTGCTGCCAGCCAGGAAAGCTAACTATACGGACTATGGCGTCAATGTCATTGACAATACGCTCAACAACTGCGGGCGTTTGATCGGTTTTTAGTTCATAAAACAATTCGGTTAATGCGGTTTGAGGTGACTTTTCTTGAATTTCTAATACCAAGTCTTTTTCGGCTTGAACAGTTTCTTGTGCGATCTTACACAATTCCTTGACAAATTCAATGGAGGTAATTAACCCTTGCTCTGCTTTATTTCTCAAGTCTTCGAGGCGCTCACTGAGTTTCTTGAATTTTGGATTTCCCTCATGCTTTTTGAAGCGCTTTACAAGAGTCTTTTCCAGTTCTTTTGCCTTTTTCGGATCTGGATTATTGAAGATGTCTTCAATAACATCAGCATCCAATACGAACTCTTGTAAATCATGAACCTCACCTACATGCGTGTTTTCATGCATTATTTTTAAGGTCATTGGGCCATGTGTATACCAGAGCAGTTTTCCAATGGTATCGGAAGCTGGCCTAACGGATTCAAAAACTTGTGAAAGCCATTTGTAATCCTGATTGTAAAGATCCAATGAATTGTCTGGAGATAAGGATTCCCACAAACGAGACAAGTATTTATAGTCCTTAGCGAAGGCATCTTTCTTTTCGTCGCTGTTAATGGCGTTTTGAGCTAGTTCTAAGCCCTCAAAACCTTCAACTGTTCTATCTATTTCTTTGAAATGGCTCAACGCTCCCGCAACGGCTTTTGGCAATTTATCTCTCAACTCTGAAAGATTGGAAATGACTTGTTTTACGCTTTCTTCATCGAATTGCAAAGCCTTCGCTGCGTCATCAAACACTCCGAAGTAATCTACAATCCTACCATAGGATTTACCTGGATACAATCTATTGGTTCTGCAAATGGCTTGCAACAAAGTATGATCTTTTAACGACTTATCTAAGTACATAGTTTGAAGAACAGGTGCATCAAAACCCGTTAACAATTTGGCTGTGACGATAATAAACTTGAGGTTGGAATTAGCGTCACAAAATGATTCTACAATCTTTTCTTGCTGACTTTTGTCTATACCCCATTTCTGCTTGAACTCCAAGTCGTCGTTTGCCGATGTGGATATAACCACTGCACTTTCTTCCGTTGGAAAGTAATTATCTAACTCCTCCTTGTAAAGCACGCATGCAAGCCTGTCTGGAGTTACTATCATAGCTTTGAAACCGTGTGGTTGAACTTTTTCTTTAAAATGATCAGCGATGTCTTCCACAATTTTTGAAACACGCTCTGGAGATTTTAGAAAAGCCGCCATTTTAGCGGATTTCTGATTGAGTGCATCGGCATCTTCATCAGACAAGGCAGCACTTTCCTTAAAATCGGCCATTGCCTTGTCTATCTTTTCTTTATCCAAATGAATATCGACCAACCTCGGCTCAAAGTGCAAAGGCAACGTTGCATCGTCTCGAATGGAATCGTGAAAGGTATATCGAGATAGGTAGCCTCCTTCATCGTCTACTGAGCCAAATGCCCAAAAGGTATTCTTATCTGCTTTGTTTACTGGAGTTCCTGTAAGTCCAAATAAAAATGCATTGGGTAATGCCGCCCGCATTTGACGCCCCAAATCACCCTCTTGGGTTCTATGAGCTTCATCTACCAATACAATGATATTATCCCGCGTATTCATATTAGGCTTAGCATCTCTAAACTTATGAATCATAGAAATGATAATCTTACGCGTATCACGCTGTAGCAAGGTTTGTAGCTCTTGAATACTATCCGTGCTTTCTACATTGGAAACATCCGCAGCATCAAAAATTCCACTGATTTGGGTATCTAAATCGGTTCGGTCCACCAACACAACTACTGTTGGACTTTTTAAGGTTGCAGTGCGTCTCAATTTTTGAGCAGCAAACACCATTAAAAAGGATTTACCCGAACCCTGAAAGTGCCAAATCAATCCTTTTTTAACTTTACCTGCTATTACTCTTTCTACAATTTTATTGGCTCCTTCGTATTGCTGAAAACGAGGAATAATCTTGATTCTTCGTTTCTTTTTGTCGGTAGAAAACAAGGAAAAATTTAGCAGAATATCTAACAATCTTGCTGGGCTCAATAAATCGGACAGCTCTTTCCCGATTTCGGTTAATCCTAATTGTTTGGCAATTTTATCATCGTCATTCTCCATTCTCCAAGGCGCCCAGTATTCCAACGGACTTCGAATTGAACCGTAATACAGCTCTTTGCCTTCAGTAGCGAAGGAAAGAATGTTGGGTACGAATAATTGAGGAACACTGTTTTCGTAAATATCGTGCACCTCGTGTGCTCCGTCTAACCAACTAACCGAAGGGCGTATGGGAGTTTTTGCTTCACCAATCACCACAGGAATGCCATTTATTAGCAAAACAACATCGGGAATTTTAGTTTCTCTGTGGTGAATTCGGTATTGATTGGTAACCACGTATGAATTGTTGGCTAGGTTATCAAAATCGATGAGCCGGACCGGAACATGACGGTTGTTTTCTCCAAAAGGCATGGTATGTTCACCTGTCATCCATTTAAAAAACTCTTCGTTGGCTTTTACCAACCCCACTTGGTTTACAGCTATTAAGATTGTCCGAAGCTTATAAATAACTTCATCGGCAAGATTATGATTCGCTTCAATTTCAGGATTTAAACGAATTAGAGCTTCCTTTAATTCTTGTTCTACAAGCACCTCATTAACACCTCGTTGGATTTCATTGGATGATTTATACACCCAGTCGATACCATAAGTGGGATTAGGCTCTTGAACTCGATTGTTATTTAAGTTGGAGCCACTAAGCTGATGAATAATAAAATGTTCTACGCTATTGAGTTCGTTAAATGTCATTTCTTTTGGCTATTAATGATTCGATCAATTTTCTCTTGTACAATGGGCATTCGCTCATCTACCATCAATGGGTGAATGTGCGACAGCAGCACTTCGTCCATCATTCCTTCATTTTTTACGTTGACTAACATTTCGATTAAAAAGGCTTTTATGGAATCTTCTGCATTAAGAATTTCGTCCACTATAGTTGTTCTGTTGTCGAGCACATAAATTACGTCTTCAATGTCGTGGCTTGTTCTCCAATCGTTTCCTCTGTCCTTAAATGCCTCTAGCTTGGTGGCTAAGTAACAAGGAGCGGAGAATATTTGAATGTTTTGGCCTTCGACTTCAACATTGTGTATATCGTTGAACCCAATGGAATACCATTTATTCGCGGGACCCATTGGCCCATCCTGGGCGGACATAAAATCAACTGGAATGTCTTTGTATTTATAACTGCAAATGGAGTGTCCAAAAGGATCGGGATGAAATCCAAGCTCAGCAAGCTTTTTTTGGGTTTTGCTCCATTCCACTATTCCAACAGCATGAAAAGTAAGGTCAATATCGGCAGTTGGTCGAATTTCATCTGCTGCCGGATCATCGGTATATAAACTAACTACGGCACCACCAACAAACACGACTTGATCGAGAATGTCGTGTAAAGCCGCTGCAACTTCTGCCACTACTGTTAGATTTATGATTTTATTTTCCAAAACCCAATCTGCTTTTTAATTCTTGAATAGCAATTTCTCGTTCTCTAGTTCTGCCCACCCGAAGCGCATCGGCCAAAGCAAGTAATTCATGGAACTGCTCATCTTTAAGTGCTGCTTCTGGCACGGAAGGATACAAAGGAACTATACTGTGCCCTCTAAGCTTTCCTTTGCCGTAGGGCCAAACATAATGTTCTGTACTTACAATTTGTTCCTTCAAAGGATGGGCAGAATGTGCAGTGGGGACACCACGTACAACAGCACCTGGCTTTTGAGGAAAAGCATAGCGCAATCCAAACTGAAGAAATTCCAATAGGGCCATTTTCATTACTTTTTTGCCTGTAGGATCGAGTAATCCTGCATACTTGGACCGAGCTACGGACTCACTAACCTCTGATTGGCTCATACCCACCGCGTCTGCTAGGGGTTTTTGATTCCAAGCCGCGTTGTTCAGGCTTATTATTTTAAGCAACAGAACGACATCCTGTGGCTTCATTATGGGCTGCTGTAATTTCATTGCTCTTTTTTATATCGCGTATCGCGATATGCAATATTAGTCTATTTCATTCTAATAATCAAACTATTGCGCTACTGTATCGTGTATCGCGATATGCGATAATGTATATTCAAACATCTGCGCTGCTAAGGCCCTTGCTTTAGTAGGACTATCATTATTAAAATGAATCTCATTTTGACACGCTGGCCATTTATCCGTTTTGGTACGAACTAGAAACACCAATTCTGCTTCAATGGCTTCCGCAAAGTGCTTTGCTTTTTTATCTTGTTTCTCAATTCCCGAAAAGGGTTCTAAAACAAAAACAAACAACTCTACATCATCGTGTTGTTTCCACCCATATCCATGGTAACCACGTTTGCCCTCTGATCTCAGACCGTGTGTAATTCTAGAGGTAATGGATTGGCTGGAATACCCTACATAAAGGATCTCACTATTTTTGGTGATGACATAGATTTTAGGATGTTGTGTATTGGTAAGGGGTTTTCTGAAATTTACCACTTTGCCATTTTTCTTCTTGTGCAAAAGGCGGCGTGTCTTTTCCGAACCTCTAATACTTAAAGAATAATGGTGTGGTTCCATGTCTTCCACTTTTTGTTGGGTTTACAATTATGCAAATCCAGATTCAGCATGACTGGTTAATCGTGATGAGGCCAATTGAATGTGCTTGTACTCAAATAAATCCTTCTTTCGCTCACTCCATTCACCAATGCTAGATTTAATTTCCTCTGGTGTTGGGTTTTGGTGTTTGTTAGAAACAAAATCAACCGTTGCAAGTAACTCCAAGGCAAATGAAGATTCAAAGCCAGATACTAGCTTCAAAACACTTTGCAAACGGTCTTTCTGCTCATGAGAAAGCATTGTGTCTACATAGTTTTTTACTTCTTCAAACCGTTTATAGTTTAATTCTAAAGGCTCAAATGGTTTTGCCTCATTTTGCTCCATTCCTTTAATGTATTTCCCATTCAAATAGAGTAAAACGTGATTGAGCTGAACAGCATAAGGACCATAGTGATAGGGTTCAAAATTAAGCCTAAGTTTTTCTCCGCTGCGCTGAAGAAAATAGGCCAATTTGTTGGCCGCGAATAAACTGCTTTGTTCACCCAAGGATTCATAATGAAACATTAAATAAAGCAGCATAGCCCGAGCTGGAGTCAATTTCTTTTGTGAGGGTGATTCTTCTTTTTTTAAAATCTGCTTTATCAACGCATTCGGCTGAAAAATTTGAATCTCACAATTAAGATCCGAAAGCTCACTTTCCATCAAGGTTTTTACCCTTTCCCATTCTAAGCCTCCATTGCCGCATCCTAAAGGTGGAATTGCAATGCTTTTGATACCATTCGAAAGAATAGCTTCTTTGAGTGCAATTAAACCAGAGGAAATGTATTCGTATTTTGAATCTCCTCTCCAGTGCTTTTTGGTTGGGAAATTGATAATGATTTTTGAGTTTAAGAGATCTCCTTCGCGAACAACCAATACCTCACCAACATCAAATGTTTTAGCCTTACAAGCTTTTTGATAAATCTTGGTATTATTTGGAAAACGATTCTTGAATTGAAGCGCAATTCCCTTACCCATAACACCAACGGTGTTTACGGTATTGACAAGTGCTTCTACGTCAGCACTTAATAAATCACCTTTCTTAAAGCTAATCATCATTCAATAGTACAAATTACGCTTAGTATCTGCAATAACTTTAATGGGCAACTCTAAATTATCAACCAGCGATTGAAAATAAGTTCTGCGTTCTTTCGAAAAAACAGCTATTCCATGAATGCAATTGACTGGTACATGATTCCGAATTAAAAACTCTGCTTGTTTGTAATCCTTGCGGTGCAGATGTTCCGTCGTCGTATTCCACCTTTTACTTTTAATGTAGTTCCACTTGAGTTTATCAAAATCTGACTTTAAGTTAAAAAAGTCTGCAATAGTCAGTTTGGCATTCATATCGGTAAAACAATATTCTAACCCTTCTTGTTCAATAATTTCGAATTTGGAGGCAATGAAAACAATATCGTTTTGAGGCGTTTTTTCCACTCCTCCAAGACCATCTTTAATTAGAAAAAGCATAGGAGAATGACCAGCAAAATAAAAAGGAACATACTCTCCCAAATTACCAGCTCCTCGTAACGGTATAGGATGTTCATGTCTATCTGAAATTAATTGCTTGTGCCCAATATTTACATAATTTGGATCCGCATTTTCGTGTTCGCGACAACACATACCATGATTGAGAATATGCTCTACATTTTCCCAATGTACCATGCGATACAACCATATGTTATCTGGTACTGCCATACCTAAAACACCTTATTAATTAAACCCTTTTGAAGGGATTTAGAACTTATGATTTTAGATTTAACCAGCTCAATATTTACTTTTAATGAATTAAATAAATCAATAATTGAAGATTGTCTTTCTTTCCCCAATTTAGGAATTTGAATATTCTCAATTATACCAGGATCGACGTGTGGAATAGCTGACCCAACAGTTGCTCTTTTTATGTCATTTGTTTTAAATCTTAAAAATTGGAATACAAATTCTTTTAAAAATTCATTATTAGTCATTTCAAGTTTACACATAGTACTTGCCAGAAAACCTTTTTTTCCAAAAAGCATCTCTCCAGCATTAGAACCATCCCATAAAACTAAAATATCCGTTTCATCAATTTTTACGGCTTTTTTTCCAGCTTCTTCTGGTACTATAGATTCAATTTCCCCAGTACGTAAATACTTGGCGGTACAATATGGAAGGCCTTCACCCTCCTCTAATAATACTGAAGGTTTCTTCCCTTTCTTTATTGAAATTATTTCTTTTAATCTCACCCTTTCCGAGACTTTATCGTCATAAAAAAAGTGCTTCAGATAGGACAAGTCGTCTTTTCCTAATTTCTCTAAAACTTCCTTCTCCATCTCAATCACCTCATCCATAGCCCAAAGCAACTCGGCCAGTTGGGCTTGTTGGTCTTTGGGTGGGAGGAGGAATTCGTAGTTGGCAACATCTCTCCATCTACAATGAGGGTTTGTGGAGCCAATTATAGCTCCTGTCGTATGAGCATAGAAGGATTCACTGTGAAAAAGAAATGGTATGAATTCAGGGAGTACAAAATCTACATTTGGCTCAAGTGTCAAAGTTTTTTCTCCTGTAATTCCATCAAATGATGCTAAGGCCGTTCTTTTCAAATGTGGATTTCTGGTTGGAAACAAAATTTGACCTTTTCTGAAAATCTTATAGAAATAGGGATTCAATTCATCACCATTTTCTTGACTCGACCATCTTTTGATGTGCAAGCACTCGGCATCCATGTGGTTTACCTTTAAAAATAGATCGAACCTATTTTTCGCGTTCTCCTTGTCGTTTTCTTCTCGTTTAGTGAATACATCATTTATTTTAACCTTTGCCCAGTTACTCTTATCAATTTTCAACTTCATTAGCCCAAGGTTTTAAATAACTGATTCATGCTTGATTTTAAGTCACTTGAAGACTCTTCCCAATTGTTGAACACCTCCCCAAAAGGAACCTTATTCTTATCTTTTATCCTTGAAGACTTCACATAGTTAGTAACCAATAATGAGGCGTTATTTTTAATAACGTCATCTATATCAACAAGCTTGGCGAAATCCTTAATGTCCTTATAATCTTCGTAGGCTTTGAATATCTTATCAATGTGATGGTCTAGCAAATACGAAATAGTTTTCTCATCCTTTACTTCCTCATATGCATTAATAAAAAGAATTTTCCCTTTCTTTTTTTGCTCCTTATTGGTTCTTCTAATAAGCAAGGCTGACTCCATCGAAGAATTGTAGAACAGGTTTTTACCCAAAGCAATTACACAATCTACAGTATCAGTTTCAACCATTTTCTTGCGCATTTTCTTTTCATTGTCTCTGAAAAGAATACCATGAGGCCAAAGCTGTACACATCGGCCATTGTTACGATCCATACTTTTATCAATATGCTGTTCAAAAGCATAATCTGCACATCCTTGTGGAGGTACACCCCAAAGGTTTCGTCCATATGGGTCGTTGGTAAATCCTTTTTGGTCCCACGCTTTTATGGAGTAAGGAGGGTTGGCCAAAATCACGTTAAACTTTTTGAGTTCGTCGTTTTCCAAAAATGCAGGATTTGCAAGCGTATCGCCTCTTACAATGCTAAACTCCTCTATTCCGTGCATAAACATGTTCATGCGGGCAATGGCAGAAGTAATCAGGTTAATTTCTTGTCCGTACAACTTAAGTGTTCGATATTCCTTGCCTTCTTCTTTGAGGTGCAAGGCGCAATTGAGCAACAAGCCACCGGAACCACAAGTAGGATCGTAAACCGATTCACCCGGCTGTGGGTCCATAATCATGGTCATGAGTTTAACCACCGTTCGGTTGGTATAAAACTCCGCAGCGGTATGGCCGCTGTCGTCGGCAAATTCTTTTATGAGGTACTCGTAAGCATTTCCCAGTTTGTCATCAGGAATGTTGCTTAAACTGAGTTTGTGCTGCGAGTAATGCTCTATGAGGTTGGTTAAGGTTTCGTCGCTCAATCGGTTTTTGTTGGTCCAAGAAGAATCACCAAAGATGCCGTATAAGGTGTCGGGATTAGCCTTTTCAATTTCGCGCATGGCATCTTGCAAGGCAATACCAACATTAACAGTGGTTTCTCTTACATCATTCCAATGAGCTCCTTTGGGCACCAAAAAATGGTGATGTTCCGCAAAGGCGGCGTATTCCATATCGCCATCACTCTCTTCCAACGCTTTTTCAAATTCTTCATCATACACATCACAAATGCGTTTGAAGAACATCAATGGAAAGATGTACTGTTTGTAATCTCCTGCATCTATGGTTCCACGCAATTGGGTAGCAGCACCCCAGAGGTATTTTTCGAGTTGTTGTTGGGTCATGATAACTCTTTAATTTTTTCTTGAACCTGTTCCTTAATTTCCATGGCCAAGTCATTGTGCCAATTTCTAAATACAAACCTGAATCTATCGGGAAACTCAGATTCAATTTTCTTTCCTGTGTATTTACATAAAGCTATTCTATTCTTTGGTGCTTTGTTTTCCGGTCTGATTATTTGAATTAACACTACTTTAAGTTCTGGGTTTTCTTCTAGGTATGGCCAAATTTTAATAACATTTGTGTTGGGGTGTTTTTGTCCTTTTTCTACTTCAAGTAATACAAGTAAGTTCTCCTGTTTACTGAAGAAGTCAACATTACCCCATCTTCCTAATTGTAATTCGTTCGATTCGAAATTAACTCCTAGTCTATCGGCAATAAATAAGTTTTCTTCTGTTACTCTAGCCATGTTATGTGCTTTTTAAAGAGAGATGTATTTCCAGTTGTTGTTGGGTCATCGTTTTACAGCTTTTAAAATTTCGTCGAATGCAGTTTTATTTAAATTATAGCCGTCATCTTTTTTCTCATATAAAACATGTACTTCTATGTTCGGATAGTCTCCCGCTTTTTTGATGTTTTCTTTCAATAAATCCTGATTAATATTCCAACCGTAAACGATTACCATTTGGTACTTTAGGTCAGCAGAAACAATAATATCTTGCTGCCAATTCGGCCATTTAATCCAAGCTTTTTTTCCCTTTATTTTTTCAATAAAATTATTTTTATCTCTAAGGTATTCGGCAAAATTCCTATTCCAACCCATGTTCGTCTTCAAATCAAAATAATGCGTTAAAACATTATCATCAATAATTGATAAGTCTGGTTTAAAAGATTTGGCTTTTTCATTCTGGTTGAATCGAATTGACGTTACTTTATCGACATAATAATCTAGGTCTATAGATTTAATGTTTTTAGCTATAAACAAGGCAAATAGATCTTCTACATATCCAGAAATGCCATGTGCCATACCTCTCTGTATTTTGTAACCCCCATCTCCTTCAATTAGACGATCAGCTGTAGAACGGTGTGTTTCAAGCTTTCTGAAAAACTCTTCTTTAGTCATCCGTTGTTTTTAAGTATGAATTGTTGCTAGACATTAGACCTATCTGCTGTAACAATTGATCATTTACCGGACGCAAATCTTCATCTAAAAATGTCATTAGTTCTTTTGCAAAATTTTGTCCCAATTTGTCAACGTTTGTAAAGTCAATTGTTCCCTTCATTAAGTATAACCATTCCTTTCCAGGCTTACTGTCAAGCACGTGGAGGTCCAAATGAGAACACCGCTTTTTAAGATCCTCTGCACTACCTCCTTCTTTCCACTTTTTTAGAGATTCACCGTACAACCAGTATTGGTAATCGCATTTTTTTTCAGAAAAAACACGCTCAAATTCGACCACTATTGAAATATGTGGGTCGGCATATTTAAGACTCAAACTATATGGGTTTTTCCTATAGTAGGTATAACCTGGAACGGCATTCAATAACTCCGAAGCTTCAGCAGCTAATTCTGATTCCGCTTTCTTTTTTAATTGGGTAAGTTCATTAATTGTCTTTCCGTGTTTGAAGCAAAAATCGAGGCTTTCTGTGTGCTTTTCTGAACTCATTCGTTTTAGATTATTGATAAAGTCAAATAAATATGGAAGGTGATCAATCTGATTGTCTATTAGATTTTTACCAAGTTCTTTTTTTATTTCATCAATTAACTCTTGGTAGGTAATATTTACAAATTGTCGGTTCTTCACAACCATTGGTTTAGCGGATAACACAACCCCTACTTTACTGGCAGCTTTGGTTGATTTATAATAATCGGTGAGGTTATTATACAACTCAGCAAATACTTTGTGTTCAACTACCAATGCATTATCGTAGGTTTCTTTTTCCAGTTCATCAGAGGTAAGCTGATCGTATAGCAACAAGTCAATAAATCCTTTTTTGTCAGTTTGTTTTTCTTGGATAACGTGAATTTCTCCAGTCAACCAACTAAGGTCTACATCAATGCCCTTTTCTTTCGCTTTTAGTGTAATTAGCGAGAATAAAGCATCGCCAAAAATGACTGACAAGCCATGCGTATTATCCGATTCAAGAAAATAGGCGAACCAATTACTCAATACGGTTTCTCGATGCGGATGTCCAGAAATAGAGAACAAATCATCTCGTAAAGAATTTGCCTGGGGTAGCTGTTCATTTTCAAGAAGTAACACCTCTTGTTCCAATTGTTCTAGGCTCATTTAACGAATTTAGATAAGATGGTTTTAAACTTTTCTTCTGCCTTCAAACTTTCATTCCAAGTCGTTTTTAAATCAGCTAACGCTTCTTCAACAGAAGGCAGATTGTCTTCGATGATCTTCTCAACATACAATGGAATATTCAAATTGTAATCGTTTTCTATCAGGTCTTCCTTAGAAGCTACTTTTACGTAATTCTCCACATCTTCATAAGCCTGCGTCCATTCAAATATTTGATTCACATGTTCTGGTTCCAAGTAATTTTGTGCTCTACCTACTCTTACTTGGTCAGAAGCATCAATGAATAGCACTTTACCTTTTTTCGCGGCTTCCTTTTTCTTTTTGAAAACCATAACACAAGCGGCCAGCTGTGTTCCGTAAAAAATATTGGCTCCTAATCCTATAACTGCTTCAAGCATATCTTGCTCTAATAATGCTTGTCGAATTTTTCCTTCAGCTCCTTTCCGAAACAGCGCGCCGTGTGGTAAGACCACGGTCATTCGCCCATCGTCATTCATGGACTTAATCATGTGCTGCACCCAAGCCATGTCACCGTTTCCTTTTGGTGGTACTCCTGCAATGTTTCTTCCGTAGGGATCATTGGCCCAATTTTCTGCACCCCATTCTTTAAGCGAAAATGGAGGATTGGCAATGACACAATCAAAAGTTTTTAATCCGTCAGCTTCAAAAAATGCAGGGTTTCTAAGGGTATCACCTCTATATATTTGAAAGTCTTCAATGCCATGTAAAAACATGTTCATTCTGGCTATTGAACTAGAAGTCAGGTTCTTCTCTTGTCCATAGAGTTTGAGCGTTCTGTAGTCTTCGTTGTTCTCTTTGAGATGATTTACAGATTCAAGCAACATTCCGCCCGTTCCACATGCAGGATCGTAAATGGATTCACCCTCATGCGGATCAAGTATCAACCCAAGCAAATGAACAACAGACCGTGGTGTATAGAATTCGCCTGCTTTTTTATTGGTAAGATCAGCAAAGTGTTTGATCAAATATTCGTACGAGTTTCCAAGTAAGTCTGAATCTACATTGCTATTACATAAATCGTACTGCGAGAAATGCTCAATTAGATCAATCAGCAGTCGATCGGAGAGTTTGTTTTTATTACTCCATTGAGCGTCGCCAAATATGCCGTACAAAAACTCTTGATTGGCCTGTTCAATTCCTCTTAACGCTTTTTCAATGGCTAATCCTACATTGGTTGTTGTCTCACGCACATCTTTCCAATGGCAGCCTTCTGGTATTTCGAATCGATGAAACTCGGGTAGGTTCGCATAATCTTCGTCCCCATCAGATTCCTCCAATGCATTTCGGTATTCTTCATCGTACACATCCGATATCCTTTTGAAAAACAATAAAGGAAAAATGTACACTTTGAAGTCAGAAGCATCTACAGGGCCTTTAAGAATCCAGGCTGCTTTTGATAAATATTGTTCTAGCTGGGAGAGGGTAATTTTTTCCATACTATTTTGGGCTAAAAATGGCGCCCGTAATTGTTCTTTTAGAAAGTTGTTTTCCTTGATTCGATTGCCAAATGCGATTCCGAAAGTAGAAAATTTCCAGCTTCCTTTTTTTGGAGTCCAAAGCATTCGAAACAACACAAATTCTAAAGTGCTTTCTATTAGCCACTTTTTGACTATTGGCATATTCATTTGGAGTCAATTCAATAGATAAAAATGGACCACTTAATCCTTTTGCTTCTAACAATAATGTTTGCTTTCCATTTTTTGCCTCCATATCCCAACCAACATTTTCCTTGTGGACATAGTCTATTCTATAACCTCGATTCGTGTAATATTCTTCGACTAAATCCATGGCAGCATATTCTACCTTTTTTCTAACTTCTGGATCAGGCTGTCTCGGTCGTCCAATTTTTCCTTTTTTCGGATTTCGTTCTATCCAAAACTTTGGATCTTTAAAAAAGTTATCCAAGTCGGTCAAAAACTTCTTTCGTTTCGGATAATTGTCTACATACCAGGCATTTGCTTGGCCCGGGCCTTTTTTCATTCTGTCGGGCATTTCAAAAACCCTGTCTTCAAGTGGAATCAATGTTCCATTTTTTACAAGGCATTCTATATTGTAGAGGGTGTGATCCTTCCTAGCTCCTTTTCTTAATGATTGGAGGGACCTGTATAACGTTGCATTTTCATATTTCCCAACAACATATTGTCCACCTGTACTCGGTTCAGTAGCAAAAAGCACCACTGTGACATCTTTTATTCTGTCGTCGACAACTGTGGCCCCTAATCTCTCAATCCGAATATTATGTCCTTGTTGCATTCGAGAATACGCAAGGTATTTTCCATTATGAGGCAAGAAATTATAGACCTCTCCGCCATCACTATGCTCATTAACATAACTTCCAGCACCAACAGGATAGTCATCTTTTGTAATGCCCTTATAATTTCTCATCGAGGCAACTCGTAAAAAAATGATTGGATAAGTTTTCTTTTTACTCATAACATGGTCCTTATTATATCAATTTCTAGGCTCTGGGAATCCTTCGAATTACCGGCTCTACGCCAAAGATTTGGCCCCCGAAAACTAGGATGAATTAAAAATCCAAATGGAATTAAGTCGCCCTTTAAATCCACTTCAATACTACTTTTTTCTATTGTGTTGAATTGACTTGTTTTAGAAAAGCCCTTCCAAGCACTTGTTAACTCTGGAAAAACTGGGCGAACAAACTTTACTACTTCCAAACCCAACAATAAGACACCGCGTGGCTGAAGCACTTTAATTTGCTCAATCATAAATTGTTGACAATGCTGGACAAATGCTTTGTCTTTGCGAGCTTCCAATGGGCCGGTGATTTTTTCAGAAACTCTAACCCCAGGAAAGCAGTTCGAATAAAAACAGGTTTCTGGCTTCACGCCAGCTTCAATTAACAATTTATTGAGGTTGACCCAAGTTGGGTTTTTGTCCTCTTCGTGTCCTATTTCTTTGATTTTTTCTAGGTATGATTCATGCCCAAAATCTTGCCCTAAAATAAGTATGGGTTTTTTTGGAAATGGTTTTTCTGGGTCAGAAACACCCGAACAAATTGGAAAGAACCCGAATCCAGGATACATTAATTTGTTTAATTTTTGAGTTTCGGGGAAGGGAAAATCTTGGTAATACTTAGCATAAAGCCTGAATAGTTTGTTACTTAACATTTGAGTTTAATTTGATGTACCTACTTCTCCAATTGCCATTGCATTTTATTTCCTTTCATTCTTTATCGTAATGATTTAGTAAATATTCTTCTATTTCAACTTCGTTCAATTTTTGGGAAGATGCCTGTCCTCTAATAAAAAATTCCATATCTATTTCACCATACCTTCTATTTTCCAAGTAGATTGGTGTATTTGCTTCTTCTACCACAGCCATGAAAACATGCGTACCTTCAGAAACTTCGAGTGTGACTGTGTTTATTACTCCGAGCACCCATTTGGGTAAAAACTGGGTGACCATCGAATCAAACTCCAATTTAAAATTGTCCAATTTACCACCACAGCATAGTTTGATATCAAACTCCTCAATACCATGTACTTGCTTGTCATCAGATAGCCCTATGATCAATACTCCGCCTTTAGTATTCAAAAATGAGGCGAGCGTCTTGGCGCAATGGTATTTGGCAGTAATCCCAGGTTTACCAGTCTTGGGGTTGAAAACTAAAAATGGTTTAAACTCCAGTTGACGTCCTTCGCCATTTTCGGTCAATTCGTTAAAGTAAGCGCGGTTATCTGCAAGCTCTACTTTTCGCTTCCATGCGTTTTCCTTTTCTATTTGAGCATCTTCCTTATTATAATTCTCAGAATCCCATTTATAGTTAACTTTTAAAATTTGGTTGACAGAATCTACATAACCCGACGAGACATAATCCTCCCCATAATACTCAATTGTCATCTCACTATGGCTAGTATCAATGTTCAAATCTTGGTAGATGTGGTACTCTCTAATTACAAAGTCAAACATGTCATCGGGGTTTACACTTTGCGATAAAATTCCTACATTTCCAATGCCATATACCACATTTTCCTTTTCCGCGTGAAAGAGTTCTTCCTTTGCATTATTTATTGTAGCCAACGCTTCATCACTCAATACGAGAGTTATTGAAATGAATGGCCCCAACTTAACATCAATGAATTCATATTCATTAGTCTCCTCGTTCAATTTTACTCGATTATTATCTTTAAGTCCCTCGATACAGTTATAAAAAAACTCAAAAGCATTTTCTCTATTTACAAATGGATCTTCTACTTCAAAAGATCTTGAAAATGATTGAATTTCAACATCATCTTTCGAATGAAAAATGGGCAAGTGGAAGTGCACTCTATAAGTAATTGGAGCTTCAAGCATGGTTCAAATTTAAATTATGTTGCGAACAAAAAGAATAGCAATCGATCATGACTCTAAATTGGATAATAAATACTGCTTAACCGGTTCCCAATTCCGAAAACTCCCACCACCAAACTGTATCCATTCCCCTTCAAAGTATTCCGCACCGTTATTTGGGCGGTCATCAATAAGATAATCGCCCTTATTGAGGTTTTTGTGGTGGGAGAGTATCAATCGTTTCCAGGCTTTATTGCCTAGGTACTTTTTTACCCAAATTACCTTATCCGACCAAGCACTTGGGTTTTCCCATGGCGCGGTTGAAAGAATGTAGGTATCGTATTGGGTGGCTAGCTTTTCAAAGGCTTCAATGGCGCCCTTCATGGGTTTCATTAGGCCAAAAATACCCGGTACTTCGTCCAGGCGGCCTTCGTATTCTTTTTTGGTTTTTTCGTCCAATTGGTCAATTCCCGATTGGAAATCAACCAAGACATTGTCCATGTCTATGTACAGTGTTTTCTTCATTGTTTTTATTATTTAGGTTTTCGTTACCCCTGTTTCAATTTATTATTGACTTTTTCGGCTATCACTTTCTTGTATTGCTCGTAGTCGAATTCATAAGACCAATAGTCTAGTCCGTCTACTGGGTCGGGTATGTAGTTTTTATCGTCGTCATTATCGTCATCATCGGGTGCATACTTGACAACAACGGTGCTGTTATCGAGGGCCTCATCGATATACAAATCCACCGGTTCGTCCTCGTGTTCCTTAATGTTTGAACTTATGGCAACAATGTTTCCCCTATCCTCAAAACGGGCAATCGCTTGGTTGTACTCTTCGCATACTTTACCTTCTAAAGTAACGGTACCGAAGTAGTACTCCTCCTCCATTTCATGTGCCCGTTCCAGTTTTTTCATGGTTAAAGCAGAAGTAGTGATGGATGTTGGGTGAAAATGCTTGTCGTGTTTAGCGTAGAATTTCCGCAAACACCGCTCGATGAAAGTGCTCATGGTTTCTTCATTCGTTTGGGGAAGGTAGCTTCCGTTTTTGTCGTAATCCTCCGAGGTAAAATAGTAGTGTTCTTCTAAAATCATAGTCTTTAGTTTTTGTTTCTATTCGAAAATTAGGTATTCATTCCGCCATAGTTTGGCAGGGTAAAGTGCGTAATGCTGTCGTTCTCGATACACCCTTCGTTTTGCTCAGGGCACTCGAACTGACAGACAACTTCTTTCATATAGAAATTATAAAATGACCCCGATGAAATGGACCCTTTTTTGGCAAAACCTAAAATGGGCCTACACTACTATATTGTTTATTGACAGACCGTTTTCCGCGGAGGGGTTTTTTGGCAAAACCTAGGAGCTTTCAATCGCCATTAGTTGGCGGAAGAATTTTTCCTGGTTATCTTGCAGGTTTAAAATCAAACCTATGGCTTCACACTTTGGAATATTACGGTCTTACTTTAAATTGGTAAATCGGGCACAAGTTGGGGATTACCCCAGCAAAAAAAATTTACTCGACTTGTTTGAAGAAAGTCCAATTTCTGCTCGGACCTTGGAGCGCTATTTATTCGAATTGAACGAGGAGTTTGGCATCAACATCAAATACAATCGATCCAGAAAAGGATACGAACTGGTAGCGGAAGATGATATTGGGGTAGAGCAATTCTTTAAATTCATGGAGTTTAGTGGCAAGGCCAACCTCATGCAAGACATTCTGAATACCGGAAAAGAAGGGCTGAAATATCTGGACTTTGAAGAAAAAGGGTTGTTGAAAGGCGTTCACTTTCTATCGCCTTTATTTCATGCCACCCGAAAACAGCAGGTATGTGCGTTGAGCTATTATAAGTTCGATTCGGAGGAAGTGCACGAGCACGTCTTATATCCCTATTTATTGAAAGAATATCAAGGGCGTTGGTACATAATCGGCTATTGCGAAGACCAAAAAGATACCCGCACCTTTGCGGTGGACCGTATACGCGAATTGGTCGTTCGAAAAGATAAATTCCGTAAAAAACCCCTCTTCAAAAAGCTCGAAAACCTCGACCATTGCATCGGGCTAAACTGGTCGAATGAAAAGATCGAACGTATTGTCATCCGGTTTACGGAATACCAAGCCAAATACCAACGCGCCTTACCCTGGCATTGGAGCCAAAAGGAATTGGAAACAGAACCAACCACGCCTAAGGGCTTTGTTGATTTTGAGTTTCGATTGATTATCAATTATGAACTCAAGCAAAAGATCTGGATGTTGGGGAAAGAGGTGGAGGTGTTGGAGCCGGAGGGGTTGAAGTAATTTTTATCCCGCCAACTTGTAGCGAACTGTTGTTTTAACCTTGTAATTTAAAGAGAATTATGCTATCAAAATCTACATACGTAAGAGGCCACCAATGTTTAAAAAGCCTTTGGCTGCATAAAAAGAAACCGGAGTTAAAAGACGATATTTCAGCGCAACAAGAAGCCTTGTTTGCTCAAGGAACTTCGGTCGGTGAATTGTCGCAACAACTTTTTCCGGGCGGAAAAGATGCTACTCCTGAAGATTATTACCATTGGAAACCTTCCTTCGAAAAAACGAAGCAATGGATTGAAGAAGGTCAGGAGGTCATCTATGAGGCGGCATTTAATTATGGAAATGTAATGGCGGCCCTCGATATCTTGGTGAAACGCGATGGAGAATGGCATGCCATTGAGGTAAAAAGCTCTACGTCTGTAAAGGACTATCACCGAATAGATGGCAGCCTGCAATATTGGGTAATGAGTTTAGCTGGCATTAAACCCGATAAGTTCTTTTTGATGCACATCAAAAACCAATATGTGCGGGAAGGTGAGCTAGACATCGAACAGCTTTTTACTTTAGAAGATATTACGGCTGATGTGCTGGCCAGACAACACGAGGTTCAACCTTATTTAACCGATTGTTTTGATGTACTTAAACAAAAAGCAGAACCGCAAGTGCCTATAGGCGATCAATGTTCCGATCCATTTCCTTGTGATTTTATTAGTCACTGCTGGAAACATGTGCCCGACTATTCCGTGTTTAATATTACTCGAATAGGAGGAAAGAGCTGGGATTTATACCACAAAGGTATTTACGAGATAAATAAAGTACCTGATGATTATCCTTTGAGCGAAAAACAACGCCATCAGGTTGAAGGGGTTAAAACGGGTAAAGAAGTATTTCTAAAAGATGAAATCGAGACTTTTCTGAATGAATGGGAATTCCCGCTTTATTTTTTTGACTTTGAAACCATAGGTCCTGCCGTTCCGCTATACGATGACACTCGACCTTATTCCCAATATCCTTTTCAATACTCACTTCACGTATTGCAAGCGTCTGGGGAGGTAGAACACTTCGAGTACTTGGGTGATGGAAAAACAGACCCTCGACCTGGTTTGATCAATCAAATGCTACGTGACCTCGGGACCAAAGGAAGTATTGTAACCTACAATATGGGGTTTGAAAAAGGAAAAATAACGGCTATGGCTGAAAACTTTCCTGAATATAAGGACTCACTGTTGGACATTAATGAGCGAGTCGTTGACCTCATTATTCCGTTTCGCAAACATTGGTTGTACACTCCGAAAATGAAGGGTTCGGCTTCCATAAAGTACGTTTTACCTGCCTTGGTACCTAATCTGTCATACAACGATTTGGAAATCAAAGAAGGCGGAACAGCCAGCGCAACTTTCCAGGCAATGTGCGAAGGAACTTTTACCGGAGATATTGAAGAAACACGCAGGCAACTACTGGACTACTGTAAGTTGGATACTTGGGCGATGGTTGAGATTTATTGGTATGTGAAAAACAGACTCAAAGCCAACTAAATCAATACCATAGTGGGATAATATATTATCTATATGTGTTAATTTTTTATATATTTGGATAATATATTATCTATATGCCTAGTTATTCTCTTTCTAAACAACCGCGTGAAGTGATGTTGGAATTAGCTTCCAAAATACGGACGATTCGCAAAGCCAAAAAATGGAGTCAGGCAGCACTCGCAGATCGGTCTGGAGTATCCCTCGGTAGTTTAAAACGCTTTGAAACACAAGGCGAAATATCGCTAATATCGCTCCTAAAACTAGCGCATACTTTGGGTCGATTAGAGGAATTTAATGACCTGTTTCAACCAACCGCGCAAGGTGATTTAAACCAGTTATTCTCTTCTTGATATGCGAACAGAACGGATAAACGTATTCTTAAATTTTGGTACCGAACATCCCGCGATAGAAATCGGAGAATTGGTGGTTAGTGATCGCTTGATTCATTTTAAGTGTTCGGATGCCTATTTGCAAAGTCCTTATGAATTATCGCCTTTTAAAATGCCAAAATCGACCGAGATTTATACCGGTGATCCTCGACTTTTTGAAGGGTTGCCCGGATTGTTCTACGATGCCTTACCCGATACTTGGGGTAGATTAATCACAGACCGAGCCATAAGTGCAAAAGGTACAAATACATCAAGCATAACTGCCTTAGATCGTTTGGCATTGGTGGGTAAAAACGGTCCAGGAGCTTTGCAATTTCTTCCAGAGCACAGCAGCGAAAAGCCTAAACTCAATATTGATCTTGACGTATTTGCCCATGAAAGCAATGAAATCATATCGGGGTCGGATTCGGAGGTTATTGAAGCACTTTTTCATTTAGGTGGTTCGTCAGGCGGAGCACGACCAAAAATTGAACTATTGGTTAACCCGGCAATTAAAGAACTGAAGTCTCATGGTGTTGCAGAAGGTTTTGAAAATTGGATCATTAAATTTCCTTCTCGATTTGATGAGCCGGACATTGCGCACATCGAATACGCCTATTACTTAATGGCTAAAGCAGCGGGTGTATCCATTTCAACTAGTGAGCTATTTACAGGTAAATCTGGGAAAAAGTATTTTGGAACCAAACGTTTCGATAGGCAACAAGGCAAACACCTTCATGTGCATTCTGTAGCGGGATTGCTCCATGACGATTACCGTTATTCACAGCTAGACTATGGCCATATATTAGATGCGGGTTTTAATTTGACACACAGAGTAAAAACGCATGAAGAAATTCTACGCCTGGCTGCATTTAATCTATATACGCACAACCGAGACGACCACAGCAAGAATTTTTCATTTTTAATGGACGAAACAGGCGAATGGAGTTTTGCCCCTGCCTATGACCTTACCTTTTCGAGTTCATCGCACGGGCATCACAGCACAACTTATGCTGGAGAGGGGCTAAATCCAAATGCCAAGCACCTGTTGGAACTCGTAAAAACCTTTGATATCCGAAACGCTAAAGAGATTATTGAAGAAGTGAAAACTGCAGCTTGTAATTGGACCCATTTTGCAGAGGAAGCAGAAGTGACCAACGCCTCCAGAAAAAAAATAACCAAAGTGCTGGACGGGTTGATAGTAGGATAACATTTTTATTTCAACCTTCCCGCCAATCCATGGCGGAGCATAACTTTTCTTTTGTTTCTGTGAATACAACATCGATATCAGAAACAGCAGACGCTTTGGAGCAATTAAATAATTTACACGGTCAACTCAAGAGGTCACCAAATACGGACTTGGAACTGTTGGAGGAGATTAAAATAGTACTCGAATCCTTCAAATACATACACCCACCTCAGCCTATTGAAATTGCCTTTGGGCTGGTGGTAAAAGATGATGCTTACGTCGAAAGTTTTCGCAAGTATTGGAACTTGCTACTCCAGAAGTTTCATGCTACCCAGCAAGGTAAATTTGAAGAGGCCGCAAAATTCAGGGATAGTGCAAGAAGAGAAATCGAAACTGCCATGAGCCAATTGTTACAAAAGCTATTTACCCACCAAGGACCTTTTTACCAATATCAAGGTCGTGTGTTTTATCATAAGTTGGATTCGAGGGTTGAAGGGTTGTTATAGATTAAAGAAAATTTGAAGGTTTCGATATTCTTAAGACTTCATTTTATGGTTTAAAATTAATTCCTCGGCCCATTTATATACATCTGAACTATCGATAACAAAGTCTTGCCCTATTCCAGTTGATTGAACGAATATTCTTTTTCGGCCTTTTTCATCATTATAAAACATACGCTTTTCTTCGTATTTGGGCATGCGTGAGATTTTTGCATTTTCAAAGCAATCAGGAAGCGACCAAAGACTTTTCGGAAATCCTCTTCTAGTTAATACTAAATCATCGTGATAATAAAACGTTCCATAGGAACTTTTATTCTTTGCGGGATAAATCGCATTAAATCTATAGTCTTGTTTTGGTCCGTCAAGTTTGGCGTTTTCGAAATGTGGATGCCCTTCGAATTCGGGGTGATTCAAGATTTCTCGACCGAGAATTGGTTTGTCCGATTTTAGGAATCCATAAATGATATGTCTTTCATAGTCCCGCTCGAACCTAATAGTTCCATTAATACTTGTAGTTCTTCTAAAACTTCCAAAGAACAAAAAAATATCATCCCCGCCCACATCATTATTAACTAAGTGTTTTTGGGCTGCCGAATTTTGCCCAAATGCACCCTTCCAGTTTGCCTGTCTTTTCTTTAAGATATTTGTTCTGATGTCTGGGTCTAAATGACATTTTTGAGGAATTGATTTAGAATAGAGAGCATCAATAAGTGATTGATAGTTGGCTTTATTGTCGTACATCAAACTAGTGTATTTGATCCCTTTGTTTTTTATCTCTGGGATGGGAAGCGAAATCAGCTCTCCATTTGGCATAATTGGACTGGCGCCACCACCATAGGCGCTATCAAATCCCTTTCTACTTAGAATAACCTTTTTACTCATCTTAATCCGTTATAATTTTACTGATCGGTGCTGAAATAGCATCTTCTTTCAGAATCATTTTTATTATCTAATACCCATTTTAGTCATGTTTCATTGTATTCAGTTCGTTAAACTTTATCCTTAACTTTAAGTACACCTCATCTTTCCAACCTCTTACCTGACCTACCCAGTCAATCTTTCCTTTCAAAGAGTTCTTGAAGGTCTGCTTTGTGGATTGATTAAGGCGGAGCCGCAAGTTTTGGTTTTTACTAAAGTATCTAATTGAAGCCGCATGACAACCCTCACGCTCCCAATTGTGTAAAATAGCCCGTAGGTTGCGAATGTACTTTCGGTCGATATTAAACTTTTCATTGACCTTAATTCCTGTTACATATTTTGCTTGATTAGGGCCGAGAAATAAAGTCTTTTCTTGGTTTAATTTTAAATCAAATGCATCCAGTTCACCCTGAATAAAATTGGCCACCGCCTTGTGGTGCATTTTTGTTTCGGAGCTGATACTTATATCATCTGCATAGCGCGTGTACGTGCATTTAAATTGATCAATTCTTGCCAAAACTCTACGGTCAAATTCATGCATAAATAATTCTGCAACAACAGATGATGTAGGTGCTCCAGTGGGCAGGTTATTATTTTTTGTGCAAAGTAAAGTGAGTAGATAAGCCACCTCATCATTTACATTCAAGTGGTTCTTGAATAAAGGAATCAAGTGATTCCCTTTTATACTAGCGTAAAAATCTTTAATGTCTAATTTCAATAAATATGGTTTACCAATATGCGGATTGGCATTGCTCATAATGGGCGAATAACCTCCTCTTTCGTTTAAAGAAAAGGATGCCAGTTGAAAAAATGTATCCTCTTTTTTATCTTCCATCCACGACCTATAGTCAATCAGTAACTGATCAGCGAATATCTTCTGGATGCGCGCAAGTCTTGGGCACGGTACCGAAATCTTTCTCAATCCGCCCCGCTTTTTTGGTATGCTAAAAGTGGAATAGGTATTTCGAATTAGGGTTCGCTTCAAATTAAATTCGCTGGTATTCAATAAAAAACTAACCCTTGACACATCAAACTTTCGTTTTCCGCCCCATATCAACGAGTCATCGGAGTGAAAAAGAAGAGAAGAAGAACCGTACATCTAAATTTCGTTTTCATTTTCAGATAAAATGACAAACGCGTAAGCGGAATACATCACATTAATGTATTGACTGCAGTTGCACAGCCTTAAATCCTCGCATGTCTTTGGGTTACTTCTTCTCAACTTTATTCCTTTTTTCAAAATGGTTGTTCGGCATCTTTATCGAGTTTCTTTAACTCGATAACTCGCAATCTTGCTTCGTACATTTCTCGAAACGAATCAAATTCATTAAACCCTCTTTCAGGTGCATAGTCTCTGGTACTAAATCGAGCTTTTAGAGCTTCAAACTTGAGCTTTATGGTGTCTGTAACACCATATTTATTTTTTGCTACAATTAGTTCGGCTAATTCCTCCGTCGGATAACCGTCTTCATCCTCCGAAATGCCGTAATATACTGGCCGATATAAAAACCAAACCATATCAGCATCTTGCTCAATTGAACCACTTTCTCTTAAATCGGATAGTTGGGGTCGTTTTTCCCCTCCTCTGGTTTCAACAGCCCGACTAAGCTGGCTCGAAATTATAATGGGTACTTCTAATTTTCTACTGAGCACTTTTAATTCTTTCGTGATGTATGAAACTTCTCTTTCACGATGGTGACGATATCCACTTAAATGAATGAGTTGCAAATAATCAATAAGGATTATATCAGGATTTGTGGAGTCAGCATACTCCTGAATAAGGGTTTTAATTTCAATCCAACCGGTTGAGAGTGGCTCTATAATATCAATGCGCGATAAAGTATCTGAATGATCATCTAGTGATGCTAGCGCCTTCTGAAGGCCTTCGGGTTTCTTAATGTGATTGGACTGCTCAGAAGAATACATAATTAAAAAGCGATTCAGTACTTGTTGCTTTGCCATTTCGAGACTTACATAGCCCACTTTTGAACCAGAGTGAGCCATCCTGAAAGCAAGGGAATGCAAAAAAGCGGTCTTTCCCATGCCGGGGCGAGCGCCTAATACGGTAAGTGAAACGGGTATGTCACCCAGTGATTCATCCAAGGCGTCAAATCCCGTCTTTATGGTTTTACCGATTACACCTGTTTTGCTTTCCATGGATTCATTTACCAGATCCGAAATTGATTGAATTTGATATTGGGCTTTTGAGGCCGAATAAGCAGTTAATTTATCTTGAAGCTCTTGAACCAATACCTCCGGTATGGCCCGTCCGGCCTTAAGTTTTTCTGCGCTATATTTTAGATAATTACTAAATTCTTGTATCTGGCTTTTGTCCATAACTGATGATTTTCTTCAAAAATATTTCCATAAAAATTAGCGATTCGGTGTTGTTAAAAACTAATGGATGCGAATTACGAACAGTGAAGCGCCAAAGATTGGCGGAGTATATTACAATATTTCAATTATCTATGAAATCGTAAACATTTGACCACTAAACAGATAGAAAAATGAAACTGTCACCCATTTGTACCCCAGTGGTAAGAGAGGGCATAAAAAAAGGACCCCAACTTTCGTTGAAACCCTTTCTGCTTTTCTGCTTAGACATTTTTCTTGTCCCCCAGACAATAAAAACCTCTAGGGCTTCTCGAATCAAGTTCGGGACAGGCCCCTCGCCCAATCGTCGTCGCATAAAAAAAGCCCAGATTTTACTGGGCTTTTTTCTGCTCCTCCTCTTGGGCTCGAACCAAGGACCCTCTGATTAACAGTCAGATGCTCTAACCAACTGAGCTAAGGAGGAATATGTCTTTGATTTTAAAGTCTTCTCTGACCGCGTTAGCTCTCCTTAATCTTTCTGTCAGTTACTTGAGCTCAGTTCTGAGCCCTGTCTGCCGACAGGCAGGTAAGGAGGAGTAATCGAGCGGCAAAAGTAATTGTTTTTATATATCCGCAAATCTTTTTTAAAAAAAATCGAGATGTTTTTAACCGCCTTTTTTCCTAAGGTATATTTGCACTCCTAAATTAGAAATGGCATGAGTAAACAGTATAACGTATTTGGAATCGGTAACGCCTTAGTGGATATTGTTACGGAGGTGAGTGATGATTTTTTAAATGAGCACAATATCGAAAAAGGTTTAATGACTCTAGTTGATGAAGACGACCAAAAGCGAATTTCTGATGCCATACATATGGAATCCAGTAACATGCAATGCGGAGGCTCTGCGGCAAATACAATAATTGCAGTTTCACAGTTTGGAGGCAGCAGCTATTATTCCTGCAAAGTGGCCGATGATGAATTGGGTTTGTTTTATAAAAATGACCTGAACGAAAATGGGGTTGATTCTAATTTGACTCAACAAGAACTCCAAAGAGGAATAACAGGCAAATGCTTAGTTATGACTTCTGATGATGCGTCCAGAACTATGAATACCTTTTTGGGAATTACTTCAACTTTTTCGAAAAATGAAATTTCGGTAGAAGCCCTAAAAGATAGTGAATACGTGTACATTGAAGGGTACTTGGTAACTTCTGAGAATGGATTGGAGGCCATGAAATATGCCAAGCAACTTGCTGAACAAAATGGAGTAAAAACTGCGTTGACTTTTTCAGACCCGTCGATGGTTAAATATTTTAAAGAGCCCATGCAGTCCGTGGTTGGAGCAAGCGTTGATTTACTGTTTTGCAATGAAGAAGAGGCAATGTTATACACCGGAAAAAGCAACTTGGAGGAAGCAAGAGAGGCGCTAAAAAGAGATGCAAAACGTTTTGTTATCACTCAAGGTGAAAACGGTGCAATGATTTTTGATGGCGATACATTTATTGATATTGAGCCGTATAAGGTAAGCGCCATAGATACTAATGGAGCGGGAGATTTATTTGCAGGAGCTTTTATGTATGGAATAACCAACGGTAGGAGCTTTGCTGACGCTGGTAAATTGGCCTCCTTAGCTTCATCAAAAGTGGTTACTCAGTTTGGCCCGCGATTGGAGTGGCATCAAGCAAAAGATATACTCAAGCATTTACACTAGTACTAAAGGAGGATAGCAACTAGATTATTTCTGAAAAAGCTGAGCCGATGCTGTCTCATAGCCGAGGTCTGTAGGTAAGTTTTTTTTCGTAGCCGCTGCTACGGCTAGTTTATCGCAGCGTTCGTTTTCCGGAATATTGGAGTGACCCTTTATCCATTGAAACTTCACTTGATGTTTGGAGTATACTCGAAGAAAACGCTTCCATAAATCTGCATTTTTCTTCTGTTTGAACCCTTTTTTAAGCCAATTCCACACCCATTTTTTTTCAACGGCGTTCACTACGTATTTAGAGTCTGAATAAACGGTAACCTCGTGGCCTTCTCCTTTCAAAGATTCTAATGCTATTATCACCGCCAAAAGCTCCATTCGGTTGTTGGTGGTTTTCCGGAACCCTCCCGAAAGTTCTTTTCGGTGAATTCCCGCTATTAGCACAATACCGTAACCCCCATTACCGGGATTACCTTTTGATGCACCGTCTGTATAAATTGAAATTGTTGCGATAAACGCTAGCCTAGCCCGCTAAAGTATGGGCTTTTTTCGATAAAAGTTGTTCCGCCGCTTCTAGCATAGCCTGTGAATCGTACCCACATTCTCTATACAGTTCCGCTTGACTTCCATGTTCAACAATTCTATCTGGAATACCCAAACGCTTGATTTTTGAACTGTAACCGTTATCGGCCATAAACTCCACGATAGCACTTCCAATTCCACCATCCAAACAACCATCTTCAACGGTTATAATTTTATCGAATTTTCCAAAAACCTCATGCAGCATTACTTCATCTATAGGCTTTGCAAAACGCATGTCGTAGTGAGCGGCAGAAACGCCATGCTCTTCCAAAGTTTTGCAAGCATCAACTGCTAGGTTACCTATTGGGCCAAAGGTTAAAATCGCTAAATCTTCGCCTGATTTCACCTTTCGTCCTTTACCTACTTTAATTTCTTTCAATGGCTTTTTCCAATTGGTCATAACGCCAGCACCTCTAGGATATCGAATAACCCAAGGAGCAGCATTTTTTTCCAATTGCCCAGTGTACATAAGGTTTCGGAGTTCTTCTTCGTTCATTGGAGAAGAAACAATCATATTTGGTATGCAACGCATGAATGGAATATCATAGGCTCCGTGGTGCGTAGGTCCATCAGCGCCAACAACTCCTGCTCTATCCAAACACATTACTACGTGTAAATCTTGAATAGCTACATCGTGAACAACAGAGTCGTATGCACGCTGCATAAAAGAACTGTAAATGTTGCAAAAAGGAATTAAACCTTGGGTGGCTAAACCCGCAGAAAAAGTAACGGCATGCTGTTCGGCAATTCCTACGTCAAATGCGCGATCTGGCATGGCCTCCATCATAAACTTCAGAGAAGATCCCGAAGGCATAGCAGGTGTAACACCCATTATTTTGTCGTTTTTTTCGGCCAATTCGATAATCGTATGACCAAAAACATCTTGAAATTTAGGCGGTTGTGGGTTTTTAGGAACCACTTTCACGATTTCTCCCGTCTCTTTATTGAACAAGCCCGGTGCGTGCCATGTAGTAGGGCTACCTTGCTCTGCAGGAGTATAGCCTTTTCCTTTTGTGGTTAGGCAATGCAAAATTTTTGGTCCCGGAATGTCTTTTAAATCTTCAAGAACTTTTTTAACCCGAATGGTATCGTGGCCATCAATGGGGCCAAAATAACGCCACTGCAAGGATTCAAAGTAATTGGAGTTTTTAAGTAGAGAGTGTTTTATTGCATTTTCAACCCGAGCGGCAATTTCTTGCGCATTTGGACCAAATTTCGAAATCTTACCCAGTAAATTCCACACTTCATCTTTTACTTTATTGTAGGTGTGAGAAGTGCTTATGTCGGTTAAATATTCTTTAAGTGCACCCACATTCGGGTCAATAGACATGCAATTGTCATTTAACACCACAATCATATTGGTGTTTTCAACTCCACCGTGATTTAAACCTTCAAACGCTAAACCAGCGGTCATGGCTCCATCACCAATTACTGCAATGTGTTGTTTATCCAATTCGCCTTTATGTCGACTGGCAACCGCCATACCCAAAGTAGCGGATATTGATGTGCTGGAGTGTCCAACGCCCATGGCATCGTATTTACTCTCTTTTCGTTTCGGAAACCCGCTTAAGCCTTTGTAAATTCGATTGGTGTGAAAAGTATCTCTTCGACCGGTTAGAATTTTGTGTCCATAGGCTTGGTGTCCTACGTCCCAAACCAATTGGTCGGTTGGTGTATTGAATACATAATGCAAAGCAACCGTAAGTTCAACAACTCCCAGGCTGGCTCCAAAATGTCCACCCTTTTTCGAAACTAAGTCTACAATGTAATCGCGAAGTTCGAATGCAATTTGAGGAAGGTCCTCTTCCTTGAATTTTTTCAGGTCGTCAGGTGAGTTGATCTGACTGAGCATTGGACCTGGTTTTATTTCCTTTTCCATAACTGAGAGTGTTCTTATCGGCAAATATACGTATTCGCCATCCGTTGTGCATTAAATACAAACTGGAGACACTTAGGTTCAGCTATTTACTTTTATTCGAGGAAACCGGACTGCGGTGTGGGCTATTAGTTATAGCTTGTTTTGGATTTCGCTAATGATTTGCTCCTTTTGCAGCACGCCTGACTGTCTCCAAACAGAATTGCCATTTTTGAACAACATCATAGTCGGTACTCCTCTTATTTGAAATTTATTGGAAACGGCAGGGTTTTTATCTACATCAATTTTTATGACGCGAACCTTGCCGCTCATTTCCTTTGCTACTTCTTGAATGATGGGACTCAACATTTTACACGGCCCACACCATTCCGCATGAAAATCAATTAATACTGGAACATCACCATTGATAATATCTGAAAAGCTTGCCATTAGTTATTAATTTTTGATTTGTCGAATTTTATTGCCCAAAGTCCTCTTAAATCATTCAACTTGTACCCAATGGCTTTATCCATGGGGTAGGCATCTAATATGGTTTCGTAGGTACTTTCTTGCATGCTTACTCCAGGTTCTCCGTGACAGCTTAAACACAAGGGTTGAATCAAAATGGGGTGATAATAGGCAATGGTAGTGCTATCGATTAAAAAAGTAAATGGATTTAATTTTTCGTTGGCGCTTTGAGCGCGCTCCATTAATTTAATCAGATGCTTTTCTTCCTTATTCGGTTGGTTTTCATTGTTTCTTCTGCGCTTAGCAATGCGCTGAATGCTAATACCTTCTGCTCTCGCAACGGAATCAATGATGGGGTTTGCCTTCAGTTTACAAGCGTAAATAGCACTGTCGAGTCCGTTGGTGGAGATTTGGGTTTTTAATTCGCTTGACAATGCAGCAAAACCTTGTTTAACCATTTTTTTACCATAGACGGAAGCCTGTTCTATTTCGGCTTTGGACAAGGGGTTTTCCACCGTCTTCTTGTCGCTCGAACAGGCCAATAGACTCAGGCTTAAAGCGAATAGTAGGAAACGCATAACTTACTTAGCAACTGGATAACCCGCAGCTTTCCAAGCTTCGAAACCACCCATCATGTTGTACACTTTGGTATAACCAGCCTTTGCTAACTGTTCTGAGGCATTGGCACTGCGCCCTCCCAGTTTACAGTATACATATACCGGCGTATTTTTATCCATTTCACTGGCTTTTTCAATAAAGTTGCCTTGCGTGATGTCAATATTTTTTGCGCCTTCAATAAATCCTTGCGATACCTCTCCTGGGGTTCTCACATCCAAAATTATCCCAGGCTGACTTTCGATTAAAGATTTCATTTCTTGAGCTTCAACATCATTGATTCTATTTTGATTTTGACCGTCATTTGTTGAAGAACTGTTTCCGCACGCAACGAAAAAAATAGTGCTCAATAGTAGGGTAAGTGTAATTCTCATAGGGTTTTGTATTTGTTTTTACAATGTTACAATTTATAAGAAAGATGCAACAGTAACTGATGTTACACTTTTAGTACACGGTCATGATTTCTTGGAGCGCTTTACGCTCAATGTTTGGTACTTGAACACCTTTGGCGGGATAACCTACGGGTATTAAAAGGTAAGCCCTTTCATTTGAGGGTCGGTTCAAAATTTTTGATAAAAAATTCATAGGACTTGGCGTGTGAGTCAAAGAAACCAACCCAGCTTGGGTTATTGCATTCAGCAGCATACCTACTGCAATCCCAACAGATTCATTTACGTAGTAATTATTGGCCTTTCCTACGCTGGTTTCTTCATACACCTCTTTGAATACAATTATGAGCCATGGGGCAATTTCTAAAAATGGTTTGATGTGATTGGTATCAAATTTTTTAAGGTCTTCCAGCCATTCTTCACTCATTCTTCCGTGGTAATTTTCGTATTCTTCTTGCTCTGCTGCAACTCTTATTTTTGATTTGATGGTGGGGTTATTGACTGCACAAAAATGCCACGGTTGCTTGTGCGCCCCGCTAGGAGCCGTTCCTGCTGTTTTTATTAGGGTTTCTATTAGTTCTTTAGGCACGGGTTTGTCCGAAAATTCACGAACAGACCTTCTCGAATTACATATTTGGTAAAAATCGCTAGCGTTTTTTTCTGAGTCCTTTAAAGACAATTCTTTGTGATTCAAAGGAATGAAGGAATTGGAATGTTGCATTTTTGTCGACGAATTTAATGAAGCCGAAAGATATGAAGAGGATGGCAATATTTGCTTCTGGAGGAGGCAGTAATGCGCACAAGATTATTGAGCATTTTAAAAACAGTGCAATTGCGCGTGTAGAATTAATTGTTACCGATAATGGTCATGCTGGGGTGTTGAAATATGCTGAGCAATATAAAATTCCAAGTGTAACACTCAAAAAGTCCGACCTGCAGGATGCTAAAACTCAGCTGGAGCTCCTTAACTCGCATGCTATTGATTTTATTGTGCTTTCGGGTTACCTCAAGAAAATTGACATTTCCTTAGTTCGATCTTTTTCAGGTAAAATAGTCAATATTCATCCGGCGCTTTTGCCCAAATACGGTGGTAAGGGTATGTATGGAATGCGTGTTCACAGAGCCGTTAAAGCAAACAACGAAAGTTATTCTGGACCAACGATTCATTTGGTAAATGAAAAATACGACGATGGTAAAATACTGTTTCAAGAAAAAGTGATGCTTTCCCCTAGCGATACCCCAGAGGACATAGCCCAAAAGGTGTTGCGCAGCGAACATGAAAACTATTCAACAGTAATAGAGCAGTATATTTTGAATAAATGGAATGCGTGACACTTCGTTGAATTGCAATTCGTCACTTGCCCTCAAGTGAATTTTAGAATTAATTTTGCAAAAATTTTAAAGAGATACTATGGATTTTAATATTACAGATTATACGGATACCATTTATGAATTAGCCATTCAATTTGGTACGAAGATTATTGCTTGTGTTGCAGTACTAGTAATAGGTTTTTGGTTGATTGGTAGCATAATGAGCATGATTAAAAGAGTCTTTGAGAAAAAGGACTTGGATGCTTCGCTAAAGCCTTTTCTTCTAGGAATTATCAATACGCTGCTAAAGGTATTAGTGGTCATTAGCGCGTTGAGTGTATTGGGCATTGAAATGACCTCTTTTGTCGCTATTCTAGGTGCTGCGGGTCTCGCTATCGGTATGGCTTTATCCGGAACACTTAGCAATTTCGCTGGAGGGGTTATGATTTTAATCTTCAAGCCTTTCAAGGTAGGAGACTTTTTGGAGGCTCAAGGTTACTCTGGTACAGTTAAAGAAATTGGAATTTTTAATACCATTATGAACACTCCAGATAACAAAACGATTATCATTCCAAATGGAGGGTTGTCTTCTGGCTCAATGGTAAATTACTCAACAGAGGCGAGAAGAAGAGTAGATTTTACAGTAGGTATCGGTTATGGTGACGACTACGATAAGGCCAAAGCCGTCATGGAAAAATTCATCGCTGCAGACGATAGAATTCTAAAAGATCCTGAGCATTTTATCGGCTTGCATACACTAGCGGATAGCTCGGTAAATCTTGCGGTTCGAGTATGGGTAGAAGCCGCCGATTACTGGGGCGTTTACTTCGAAATGAATGAGAAGATTTATAAAAACTTTGATAAAGAAGGATTAAACATTCCGTTTCCTCAAATGGATGTTCACGTGCACAATTCCAAATAAATAATAATGAATAAAATAGTTTTTACTGCTGCTATGGCGGCTTTTAGTTTGGGTTTGTATGCCCAAGATGCACCTGCCGAAGAAGAGAAAGGGCCTTGGACCAGAAAAGGTCTTTTTAACCTATCCGTAGCTCAAACAAGTTTAATTAATTGGGCTGCAGGTGGTCAAAATTCCTACTCGGGTAATGCACTATTGAAGTACTCTGCCAATTATAAAAAGGACAGCTGGAAGTGGAATAACGAAATCACACTAAGTTACGGTGGAATTTCTCAAGGGGATATTGCTTGGCAAAAGACGGACGATAGAATTGAGTTCAATTCAAAAGTGACTAGAAAGGCTACTGAAGTTTGGGCATATTCTGGATTTTTAAATTTCAGAACGCAGTTTGTTGACGGGTTTCAATTGCCCAACGACTCAACCTTGATATCCACTTGGATGGCACCAGGTTACTTAACCTTTGGTATTGGTATGGACTATACACCAAATGAATATTTTTCGGCCAATATTTCGCCTGTAGCCGGAAAGTTCACGTTTGTTACCAACACAGATTTAGCAAATGCTGGAGCTTTTGGAGTTCAAGGTGCAGAGTTCGATCCAGTTACCGGTGAGAGGACAAAAGATGGGATGAACTATCGAATTGAGATAGGGGGAAACATAAGCGCACAATTCACAAAAGAAATCGTAAAGAATGTGGAGCTGGATACCAAGCTGAACTTATTTTCCAATTATGCTGAAGAGCCTGGAAATATTGATGTCAATTGGGATTTGTTGTTAAACATGAAGATTAATGAATGGTTAAGTGCGAGTTTAATCTGCAACCTTATTTACGATCACGATATTGACATCGCTGTAGATACCGATAATGACGGTGTAAATGATGCAGTTGGACCAAGAACTCAATTTAAAGAGGTATTGGGTGTTGGCTTGAATATGAACTTTTAAGCATACTTTTGATACCGCATGGGTATCAAATCGTTTATAGCAAAACATTATGCAGCCTTTCTGGTGAACAAATCCAGAAAGGCTGTTTTGCATCCAGGCCTTTCCCAACAAAAGGTTTTTGAAGATTTAATTGAAAACGGTCGAAAAACACGATTTGGAAAGGATCACAATTTTAAAAAAATTGATAACTATCAAGACTTAAAGCGCAATGTACCTCTACGCGAATATGAGGGGTTGAAACCCTACATTGATGCCATGATGCAACAAGAGGAAGATGTGCTTTGGCCAGGGTTTCCAATTTATATCTGCAAGACCTCTGGGACCACTTCAGGTGCTAAGTATATACCCATTTCTAAGCAATCCATAAGTAATCACATAAACTCCGCTAAGCTGGCGCTGTTGTATTATATCAACAATTCAGGCAACAGCGATTTTGTCAGTGGTAAAATGATTTTTCTTCAAGGCAGTCCAACTTTAGATATTGCCGGCAAAATAAGAATGGGACGTTTAAGTGGAATTGTAGCTAATCACGTTCCGAGCTATTTGCAAAAGAACCGCTTGCCAAGCATGAAAACCAATTGTATTGAAGATTGGGAAACTAAAGTGGATAAAATTGTAGAAGAGACAAAGGATCAGGATCTTCGATTAATTAGCGGAATTCCTTCGTGGGTGCAAATGTATTTTGAGCGGCTCATTGCACGCACCAAAAAGGACGACATAAAAAGTGTGTTCCCCAATTTTTCTTTGTTTGTATATGGCGGTGTAAACTACGAGCCATATCGCCCAGTTTTTGAGAAGTTAATTGGAAGAAAAACGGCTTCGGTTGAAACTTATCCTGCATCTGAGGGGTTTATCGCTTTTCAAGATGAACAGCCTCATAGCGGTTTACTGCTGGTGGTTAATGATGGTATTTTTTATGAATTTGTACCTACTGAAGAGTATCACGACGAAAACCCAAAAAGAATTTCCTTAGAAGAAGTAGAGCTGGGCGTAAACTATGTTATCGTTCTAAATACAAATGCTGGCTTATGGGGCTATGTTATCGGCGATACCGTAAAATTCGTTTCCAAAAAACCCTACAGAATTGCAGTAACTGGAAGAATCAAACACTTTACCTCGGCCTTTGGAGAACATGTAATTGGAGAAGAGGTAGAAAAAGCACTGAAGAAAGGCATGGAAACCTATGGAGGGGCTGTAAGAGAATTTCATGTTGCGCCCCAAGTTAAACCACTTGAGGGTTTGCCTTTTCACGAATGGCTTGTAGAGTTTGACGAGTTACCTGCTGACTTGGATGCTTTTGCCACATGCGTTGACGGGGCCTTGCAAGAGCAAAATCCTTACTACAGAGATTTAATAGATGGAAAAGTTTTAAGACCTTTAGTTGTCCAACCCCTGAAAAATGATGCCTTTTTAGGGGCAATGAAATCTAGAGGTAAGCTTGGGGGGCAAAATAAGATTCCTCGTTTGGCGAATGACCGAAAGTTTGCCAATGAACTGTCCAATTATAAATAGTTGAATTCAATTGGTAGTTGCTTGGAATGAAGCTACTTTTGCAGCCCACAAAAATTAAGGTTATGCTAAATCGAATTATAAAATTTCTTCTGATTGCATTGGTTTCTGCAGCAATGGTTTATGAGTTTTATGAGGTCAATATCGGCAATGGTATTATGTACCTTTTGTTGGATGCTGTGGTGGTCCTTTTACTGTTTAAGCACGAGGTGAACTTATTGGCTTTTTTACAAATTCGCAGAAATAAATTTGAAAGCGCCAAAAAGATATTAGCGTGGGTTAAGAAACCAGAGCAAATGCCTAAAAAACAGCAGGCATATTATTATTTTTTGAACGGATTAGTGGAAAGTCAAAGCAACGCCATGACAAAGTCCGAAAAACACTTCAAAAAAGCCTTGAATACTGGATTGAATATGAATCATGATATAGCAATGGCCAACTTAAATTTAGCGGGTATTGCAATGGCTAAAAGAAGAAAGCGCGAAGCGTTAAACTACATTGCCCAAGCAAAAAAGCACGATAAAGCCAAGTTGCTTAACGATCAAATTAAGATGCTGAAAAGCCAGATGGGCAGAATCTAGCCGCCAATTAACAATTTCGGGTGAATAATTAGGGCTTGCAGTCCATTGAAACGGCTGGAATCCATAGTTAACTTTGAGTGTAAACAATTCAATAATTATGGCAGCAAAGCACCCAAATGCTCGTATTTTACTGGTAGAAAGTGATGAAGTGAACATCTACGTAATGGAAAAAACGCTCGGAAAGCAATTTCACCTTACTGTTGCTAGAAACGGTGTAGAGGCGCTTCATTTTGCACATCGTAAAAACTTTGATATTATTCTCACTGAAATCCAATTGAATCACAGTATTGACGGTGTAGAATTACTCGAAGAACTTCGAAAAGACTCATTAAATGATACTGCGCAAGTTTGGCTGTTAACAGGTGTTGGCTTGCCTGAAGACGAAAGCTATTTCAAAGAATTGGGCTTTGATGCGTATTTTCAAAAGCCAGTGAATCACAAGGAGTTGATTCAGTCTATTCAGCAGGCATTGCCTGAGCGCATTTACGGCGAGATAAATCACTCCTAAAAAGGAGAAATAGTAAAGCCGATGGAGTAGGGTAGAATTTCATGCCCCTTTCCCGTTTCAAATAATCTAGTAAGACTGTAGTAACCAACTATGCCTACTCTTCCGTATCCAAAGCGAGTAGTTATTCCCATGCGTCGTTCGGTAAGCAGTGGTTGAATAAAATCACTGAACCTACCTTGATCGGTGCGGGTAGTAGTATAGCCACCTAAACGAAATCCTAGCTTAAAACCAACAGAGGCTTTCCAGCTGTGTCCTTTTTCGTTGGGCTTTGATCGAAAACGAATTTCAACAGGAATATCAAAATAATTGGTGGTGTATGAATTACGCTTGTAGGAAGAGTCAGAGGCTATGGGCAAAAAAGTAGCATATTGCTCTCCCGTTGCTGTATCTGTGTTGATGGTGTACCCATTGTTGAAGTATTTTGCATGAGAGTATCCTATACCTGCCGCTCCACTAAGCACTTTCGCTTTAAACTGATAGTCGTAAAACAACTGAATGTCGTTTCCATAACCAAAGTTGAAGTTTACTCCCGGAGGGGCGTTAACCACATTGGTGTAGTTAATATCAATAAGCACATTATCCTTTTTTATTGGACGGTTTAACGCTTTGGAAGCTACGTTTTCCTCTTGTTCTTCTTCTTTTTCATCTACTTCCTGAGCGTGCAATACAACACCAAAAAGAAGGCATAAAACTGTTGATAGTAGTTTAATTCTCATAATCGGTTGCAAAAGTAAGTTTTATCAATTGGGTTGGCCCTTTAAAAAATTGAAATTGTTGTTGTGGCCAGACCTTCTAAACCTTTTAAACATTTGACCGTATATTTGAAGACTAACACTTGTTTTTTGTCAGCTATGCGTAATTCCATTTTTTTACTTTTCTTATTCAGTGCATTGGTTTCAAATGCACAATACTTGAATACAAAAAGTTATGGACGGTACGATTCAATCAAAGTTTCTGCATTTGGCCAAGAGTTCCGCTTTCCTTGGGCTGGCGGTCTAAATACCCCTCAATTTTCTGAAGGAGACTTTAACGGTGATGGTATCAAAGATTTGTTTGTTTTTGATAGAGATGGCGAGGTGGTGCGTACTTTTTTGAACGGAGGAACACCAGGTCAAATTGACTACAACTATGAGCCAAGTTATGAAACAGCGTTTCCTATAATGTGGGATTATGCCATTTTGTACGATTACAATAAAGACGGTAAATCGGATGTTTTCACCTCTTTCAATGGTGACTTTAAAGTATACGACAACAAATCATCAGGAAATACACCGGCTGATGCGTCTTACCAATTGAAACGATTTAAAAGCCCTTTTGATTCCACACAAAAAGTTGACTTTCTGTCACATAAGCTTTTTTTAAGTGCCAATAATTTTTTGTACACCAATGTATTTAACGGAAACGACGATTACCCTGGTCTGGTAGATATTGATGATGATGGAGATATGGACATTTTAGCTTTTGGACTCAACTCCAATAGCGTTGGGTTCTACAAGAACATTTCTCAGGAAACCTATGGTGTGCCAGATAGTTTAGACTTTCGCTTTATTACGGGTTGTTGGGGGCATTTTGCTGAAGATAACTTCTCGTTCAAGTTGTACTTTGGTAGCTGTAAGAATAGTGGAAAATCCGTTACCCATGAGCGACCAATTACTTTTTCAACGGGCAGTAGACATGCTGGATCCACAATACTGATTCACGATTTTGATGCTAATGGGTTAAAAGATATTGTACTGGGTGATATTTCTTACAACAGGGTTTTACTAGCATTTAATAACGGCTCTAAGGCTGATGCAAATATGAATGCACAGGACACTGCTTTTCCGAGGTACGATAAGTTTGTTGATGTACAAAGTTTTCCCGCTACCTTTTATTTGGATGTAGATAACGACAGTTTAAAAGATTTCATAGCAGCACCAAATGGTGTAGAATTATTTTCAAATATCAATCAGGTACACTTATATAAAAACACCAGACAAAACAATTTACCTAATCTAAACTTTCAAGGCAATGACTTTTTAGTGGAAGATATGATTGATTTAGGCTCAGATGCCCACCCACTGATTATAGATATTGACGGCGATAGTTTAAAGGATATCATCGCAGGCAGCAGAGGTGTTTTTTCCACTATTGGTGTTTACGAAAGTCGAATTGTGTATTATAAAAATGTAGGTACGCCAACTAACCCTTCCTATCAATTGGTAACAAGAGATTTCCTCCCTCTGCCGAATGGCGCAGATACCGGATTGTATCCTACTGCTGGCGACTTGGATAATGATGGGGATTTAGATTTGATAATGGGAACCGAACGTGGGAACTTATATTATTACGAAAATGTAGCCAGTGCTCCAGGTGATTCCTGCGAATTTGTTCTAACTAACACTGGGTTTAGCTCAACTATTTTTGGAAAAAGTTTGAGGCCTTTTCTTTACGATGTAAACGGTGATGGTAAGTTGGACATAATTTGTGGAGACCAAACTGCTGAACTCACTTACTATGAAAATACAGGAACAACAACTAACCCTAACTTCTCTCTGAGCGCTTCAACTGTTGGTTTTGGAGGTATAGCATCTAAAGACCTTCAAGGAAACGGATATTTGTCTCCTTTTATGGCTCGATTGGATACGAATGGAGCCTACGATATTAATGGAAAAGAATATTTATTTGTCGGAACAGGAAACGGGTATTTGTATATAATTTCGGATATTGATGCCGCCAACCGAACCGTTTCTGCTATACTGGATAGCTTTTATGTGTATGCACGTAATGTATCCATTACAGGAAATGACCTTACAGGCGATGAAAAAATGGACATTGTTTTTGGTCACCGAACGGGTGGATTGTCTGTTTTATTAAAAGACGGCGGGAACATTATTGTTCAACCCCCAAAAGAAGACCCAAAAGACACAATTTCAGTAAAAGAAAGTGCTGTTGATACCAAATCGATTCAAGTGTTTCCGAACCCAACAAATAACACCTTTTCTGTTCAAGGGCTTTCAAAAGATCAACCGTCAATAGGTATTCTTTATAACGCACGGGGAGTGGAGCAATGGAAAAAAGCACTCAAAGAGGATGAGTTGTATTCCTTAGAAGAGTATTCCAACGGAGTGTATTTCTTGCGTGTAAGCAGTGCAGATAAGTCCAGCACCATAAAAATTGTAAAACATTAACCCGCACCATTAAACCCCTTTCGGGACTTTCCTGTCTATGTTTGTAGGCGAATTATGGGGAAATTGAAAAAGAAGAGACCTTATTTAATCACAGGACCATGCAGTGCTGAGTCCGAAGAACAACTCTTAACGGTAGCAGGTGCATTAAAAGAGCTGCAACTTGTAGATATGTTGCGTGCTGGAGTATGGAAACCGCGTACCCGTCCGGGTAGTTTTGAAGGGTTAGGCGAGAAGGCTTTGCCATGGCTTGCAAACATCCAAAAAGAATTCTCACTGCCTGTGACCATAGAAGTTGCGAATGCGGTTCATGTTGAAAAAGCGCTCAAGCACGGCATTACAAACTTTTGGATTGGAGCCAGAACCACAGTAAACCCATTTTATGTTCAGGAAATTGCAGATGCATTAGAAGGGAGTGGCGCTTCTATTTTGGTAAAAAACCCCATTCACCCAGACATCGACCTTTGGACAGGGGCTATTGAGCGTATTCAATCCGTTTGTGAAAACCAAACGGGAGCCATTCATAGAGGGTTTTCTACCTTTCAAAATTCGAAATATCGAAACATACCTAGGTGGGAAATTCCAATTGAATTGAAGCGTCGTTTTCCAGATATATTTATGATTTGCGATGTCAGTCACATCGCGGGACAGCGGAATTTAATAGAAGAAATCGCTCAAAAATCTATTGACCTAGGCATTCAGGGATTAATGGTAGAGACTCACCCAAATCCAGATGAAGCGCTGAGTGATGCGCAGCAACAGATTACACCTAGAGTGTTGGAGGAAGTAATTGATGCCTTAATTTTTAAAACCAACAGCACAGGGAGCAAAGTTTTTATTGATTCATTGGAGGAGCTAAGGGCTCAAATCGACAAAATCGATGAGGATATTGTTGGTGCTGTTGCTTCCCGCTTGGCATTAACCGAAGAGATTGGCGCTTACAAAAAGGAAAACAACGTAACCGTTTTTCAGTTGGAGCGCTGGAAAGAAATAGTGGCTACAAGAACCGATACAGGGGAAAAGCTAAGCCTAAGCAAAACCTTTATACACAAACTCTTTGAGGCCATTCACTCCGAATCTATTCGCATACAAACAGAAGTGATTGAACGTGAACTACCGAGCCAAACTCATGATTTTTCTGAATAAATCAGTCTCTAGGTAGCCGTCTGATATAGTTGCTTCTAATCCGTGTGACTCAATTGATTTTCCAGTCTTTTCGCCAATAGCCAAACAAATGGTATCTGGTCTAATTTCATGGTTTTCAACGTAGGCATCTACGTTGCTGGGACTTGTAAATAAAATCAAATCGAAGTCCGTAGGAGCTACCCAATTGTTTGGTAACGTATCGTAGAAAACCACTTCTTCAACTTTATCCGACTTTGCTTTTTTGCTTAAAGTACCTAAAGTTTGTTTACCGCAAGGGATTAATACAGTTTCTCCATTTACGATGGATAAAAAATCTTCTGATATTTCTTCTGTTTTTAAGCTACTTGAACCGGTATAATCGACGCGATTCGTCCATTTTTTAACTTCCTTAGATGTGCCCGTACTCAATCCAGCAAACTTGTAATCGTCTTGATTCAAATCACTATAAGACTGAAAGAACAGCTTAGCACTTTTGGGTGAATTGAAAAATATCCAATCCGATTTTGGTAAGCTGGGGAGCGGTTCAACCGACTCCAACATAATTTGTGAAGAAGCGACAACATCAAACCCTTCTGCTAATAAACTACGCACTAACCAGCCACATTCTATAGGCTCTCTTGTAATAAGAATACTTTTCATGGCGGCTAAATTAAATTATTCAAAACTTTTTGAACCAATTTATCGGGATTAGAATCGGAAAAATGATGATTTTGTGGATGATCGTTAACAGTTTTTGCGAAAGAGACCCATACTTGGTATTCAGCACCGACCTTTTCTGCGTACGCTCCAAGTGGTAATTGACAGCCGCCGTTACATCCTTTGAGAATACTCCGTTCAATTTGGATACACTGGGCAACATTGGCGTCGTTTAATTCGCTTAGTATTTGAGTCAACTCTTTGTCGCTTTCCCTTACTTGAAGTCCAAGTACGCCTTGGGCTGGAGCAGGAATAAACTCCTTGATATTCATTTCAAATGTTTCTAAATCCGATACATCTAACTTCAACCGATCCAGGCCAGCTCGTGCTAAAATAATGGCGTCAAAATCGCCTGAACGCAATTTATTGATTCGGGTGGGAACGTTTCCACGAATGTCTTTTAGTTCAATGTCGGGTCGGGCTTGTTTGAGTTGTACTTTTCTGCGGGCCGAGCTGGTTCCGACGATTGCATTTTCTTTTAGATTGAATGCTCCAGGACCAGTTTTGTCTTTTCTAATTAACAATATATCAGCTGGATTTGCTCTGTGGCTTACCGCTGCAATGTGCAGCCCTGCGGGTTGCGTGGTTTCTAAATCTTTGTGCGAATGAACTGCCAAGTCAACATTTTCTGACAGGAGCTGCTCTTCAATTTCTTTGGTAAAAAACCCCTTGCCTTCAATTTTATCGAAACTGAGATGCTGTATTTTATCCCCTTTGGTTTTGATAATTTTAATCTCGACTTCATGGCCAAGCTTTTCCAATTCAGATTGAACAAAATTTGCTTGCCATAAGGCTAAATCACTTCCTCTAGACCCAATTTTTATGAATGCCATAAATTGTTTTGAATTATCGAACTTCTTCTTTGAGCAGAATTTCTTTTGCTAGGAGCATAGGGGTACTCATGTATTTTTTCTCGAGGTATCCAACCACTTTATCCAATACTTCTTTTGACGTATTGTCCAGCCCCTCAAGTTCATGAACAAAAACCTCCTCAAGCGCTTTGCGTTTTATTTCTTTAATCTGCTCGGGAACTTTGCGCATGGCTAACTCTACCTGTCTTGTTTTGTAATCGTGGGTAAACTCATTCAGTTGAGCCTTGATAATTTCTTCACAATGAGAAAGGTGTTGTTTTCTTTTTTCCAGATTTTCTGCTGCAATCTCGCTTAACCCTTCTACGGAAATGTAATCAAGCGGTGCTTTATTGAGCACTTCTTTGGAAACATCGTTGGGCACCGCCAAGTCCACGATCACTTTTGGGTCGTTAGTGGGGTTAATTCCGTTGTACGTTTTCGTTGTGATAATAGAGTCTTCTGAGCCTGTGCAAGTTAATAAGACATCAAAATCTACGGGTGCACTGCCGAACTGCTCCAATGGAAGCGCCTTTCCGTTCACCAATTGCGCCAGTTGGATTGCCTTGGATTCCGTTCGATTATAAATGATGAAATTTTTAGCGCCGTGTTTGGCCATTTTTTTCACCAATGCCGTATTTGTTTTACCCGCTCCAACTACGAGTACGCGGGCACTGGACACATCTACACTCGCCTCTAATTTTTTGTACGCAAGGTTTACCACAGATATTGGATTATTCGTAATCTCAGTTTCTGTGTATATAAGCTTGGCTGTAGCAACGGTTTTTTGCATCAATATGCGCATAAAATCTCCATTCAAGCCATTGGATTTGCACAATTGGTAAGCGTTACGCATTTGCCCTAGGATTTCTCGTTCACCAATAACCAATGAATCCAGTGAACTGGCCACTTTAAACCAATGATAAACCGCTTCTAAATGCGAATAAACATATGCTTGACTTGTTGCGAGCTCAATAGTTTCTACTGAAAAGCGCAGATACACCGTTTCAAGAATTTTACGCAAGCGTTCTTGGGTTAGATTTTTTCCCGTGCGAATAAGTAGCTCTACACGATTGCAGGTCGTTAAAAAGATGAGTTCTTCAACGCCTAAATTCATTAGAGGTGCTAAGCGATCTTTCTGGGCTTCCTCAGCAATGTGGAAGTCTCCCAGCCGATCAATGCCTATGTTTTTGTGCGTAAACGCTATGGCGTGTAAAGATTCCAAAAAATTCGCTCTTAAAAATAGTTGCAATACAAAATTGCAGTAGGGCTTGTAGAGTAATGTCATGACTTTGTCATAATTCACTATTCAGAACCAGTCTAAATAAACATGAGTATTCCAGTAACCGATGGAAGAAACAATGCGAACTTTCCTTATATTCGTAAGTTCAATTTGAATGTAAGGCCTAATAATTAGGTGGATTTTAAACTATAAAAGTGAAATTATGAAAAAAGTAATGTTTTTAATGCTGGCTGGTTCGCTAGTATTTACTGGATGTAAAAAAGAAGGTTGTACCAATGAGGCGGCTACTAATTATGATGCCGATGCAAAAGAGGACGACGGCTCTTGTATTTTACCAGTGGTTAAGCCTGCTGCAGATACCGAAGCACCCAAAGTTGCAATTACAAAACCTACTGCGAGTGCAAAATTGAACGCAGGTGATGCTATGGATATAATGGCAACCGTAACGGATAATGTTGGTGCAACCACTTGGACGTATACCGTGAAAGATGCTGCTGGAGCTTCAAAAGCTACCGAAACTGCAAGTTTAGGCGGAACAGCAAGCGAAAGTGCAAGTGCTAGTGTTACCACGGGATCGGATTGGGCTGCTGGAACTTACAGCGTAGTGATAACGGCTGGAGACGCTGCTGGAAACACCAGTGCAGAAGCAACGGTTTCCTTTGAAATAGAAACGGTACAATCTAAAGATACAGAAAAGCCAACGATTACTGCCCCAGTGAAGAAGTTTCCGGTTACTGGTTTCGAACTGAGAACTCGTCCTTCTAATAGTGCTGGTGGTAAATGGGATTTTAAAGTTGATGATAATGTGGAGTTGGCTTCAGTAAAAGTTTACTTGTGGAACAAAACTACCGATATGGCTATTGATAGTTTGATTGAGACAGGTATTGGTGATGTTACTTGGTCAAAAGGTAGTTATAACTTAAAGCATTCTTCAAATGAAGTGGGAGATAAGGCCATATTAAAAATAATGGCTACAGATGCTGCAGGTAACGAAGCGGAATACACAGGTACTCAGGAGTACACTTTGTCTTTATAGTATATGGCATATAAATAACAAAACCACCTCAATCGAGGTGGTTTTTTTTTGCTCCATATTGAACTTTGTTCAGGTTAAGGTTTATGCATAAAAAAACCCTCAACTCAAATGAATGAATCAAGGGTTAAAAAAAAAGTTGTCCCACTAGGGCTCGAACCTAGACTCTTCTGGACCAAAACCAGACGTGTTGCCAGTTACACCATGGGACAAGAACAAATGCTTAGCTTTTAAGCGCGGCAAAACTAAAAAAATTTGAAGTAAAACAAAGATTTTAATTCTACTACTACACTTTATTTAAATTCGCAGCAAATTATGAATGAGATGAACTTTAAAAAGTTAGATATTATAGGCGGATGGATTGCCTTTGCAATTGCCACATTTACCTACGTTTCCACAATGGAGCCTACAGTTAGTTTTTGGGACTGTGGTGAATTTATTGCCTGCGCTTACAAACTTCAAGTGGGTCACCCTCCTGGTGCGCCGTTATTTTTAATGATAGGTAGATTTTTCTCTATGTGGACGGCTCCTGAGCAGGCAGCATATATGGTGAATTTGATATCGGCGCTATCTTCTTCATTTACAATTTTATTCTTGTTTTGGACCATTTCCGCCTTAGGCAGAAAACTATTGAACCGAAACGGTTCGGAATGGAATACCGGTAAAACAGTTGCGGTGGTTGGAAGTGCAATGGTTGGAGCATTAGCTTACACTTTTAGCGATACGTTTTGGTTTTCAGCGGTTGAGGCAGAAGTTTATGCCATGTCTTCATTATTTACAGCGATAGTTTTTTGGGCCATTTTAAGATGGGAGCGCGTTTCTGATCAAGCAGGCTCGGACCGTTGGTTGGTCTTTATTGCTTATTTGATGGGCCTCTCAATTGGGGTTCACTTATTGAACTTATTGGCCATTCCTGCCATTGCATTTGTAGTTTATTTCAAAAAATTCAAACCAACCTTAAAAGGCATCGGAGTAACTGCTGCAGCTTCAGTACTCATCTTAGGTTTTGTACAAAAGGGAGTAATACCAGGTATCGTAAGTATGTCGGGAAAATTTGAATTGTTGTTTGTGAACAGTTTTGGACTGCCCTTTCATACCGGTGCATTTATTCATGTGATTATTCTTATTGCTGCAGTAGTTTACGCTATACTATTGACGCACCAAACGGGCGACCGCAAGTGGAAGTTTATGGGGCTATTGGTTTTAATTAGTTTACTAGTTGCTTCTTTCTCTACCTTGGGGATTGTTACTGCTGGAGTAATCATTGGAATTTTCTTGCTGGTTCCAAATGTACCTGACCGAGTGATTAATACGGGCTTATTGTGTCTATCGGTTATTCTTATTGGTTATTCTTCCTACACTATGATATTGGTTCGTTCCAATGCAAACCCGCCAATGGATGAGAATAATCCAGAAAATATGTTTTCCTTGTTGAGCTATTTAAATCGTGAGCAATATGGTTCACAACCAATAGCTTATGGGCAATACTTCAACACTCCGTTAGACAATAAGGACCCATATACGGATGGCAACCCTACGTATTTCCAAGAATTTTCTAAAGGTGAATATGTAAAAGGAAGTCACCATAAAAATACGCAACCAAATTATGCTTCAGAATTTATGACTGTATTCCCAAGAATGTGGAGCCAAGAGGCACGACATATCAAAGCGTACAAATCTTGGTCCGACTTTAAAGGAAAGCCGATGCGCTACAAGGTGTACGGTGGAAAAATGGAGACGATTTACAAACCGACCTTCGCCGAAAACATGCGTTTCTTTTTCTCTCATCAAGTAAATTGGATGTACTGGCGTTATTTTCTTTGGAATTTTGCTGGTCGACAAAACGATGTTCAAGGACATGGAGAAATTGTTGACGGGAACTGGCTCAGTGGCATCAATTTTATTGACAGTATATTCCTGGGTGATCAGTCTAACTTGCCGCCAAGTATTGGTGAGCACAAGGCGAGAAATACCTTCTTTTTCTTGCCGCTGATTTTAGGGTTAATTGGTATTTTCTTTCAATTTAATGCCTCAAAGCGAGACTTTGCAATAGTCACCATGTTGTTTTTCTTTACAGGATTGGCGATTATTATTTATTTGAATCAATACCCCTTTCAGCCTAGAGAACGAGATTATGCTTATGCAGGTTCGTTTTATGCATTTACCATATGGATTGGCCTAGGAGTGCTGGGTATTATCGATGCCTTGACCCAAAAGGTTAAAATGAATCAGGTTGTGGCCGGCGGTTTGGCAACGGTAATCTGTTTGACTGCTGTGCCCGGTTTAATGGCAAAAGAGGGTTGGGATGATCACAATCGATCGAACCGATACACTGCTCTTGACTTTGCAAAAATGTATTTGGATTCGTGTGATAAAAACGCAGTACTGTTCACAAACGGAGATAACGATACCTTCCCCTTATGGTATGCTCAAGAGGTAGAAGGGTATCGCACCGATGTACGCGTTATAAACTTATCCTTATTAAACACGGACTGGTATATAGATCAAATGAGTCGTGCAGCTTACGATAGTGAGCCTACTCCATTTTCGTTAAAACCGCATCAATACCGTCAGGGTACACGGGATTACATACCTGTAATTGACAGAAATAAAGATGGTAAATACATTGACGTTAAAAAGATTGTAGACTTCTTCTCAGACGACAAGAATCAAGCGTCTATGGGTAATAACCGAAAAATGAATTACTCGCCCACTAAGTTGTACAGTTTAAGTATAGATTCTGCAAAAGTGGTGGCTAATGGAACGGTACCCAAAGAAAAAGTAAACGAAGTTCTGCCAGAAATTCAGTGGAAAATCAATAAAAATTATCTTTTGAAGAAGGATATTTTGATGTTGGATTTATTGGCAAATTTTAATTGGGACAGGCCTATTTATTTTGCCATTACTACTGGTAACGATGCCTACATTGGTCTTAAAGGTCATTTTCAATTGGAAGGGCTTACGTATCGATTGGTTCCGTTTAAGGGAACCAGTCCTGACGGTCAAACGGGCTATGTGAATGCTGATATTATGTACGACAACCTTATGAACAAATTCAGCTACGGTAACGTGAAAGAAGATGGGGTTTATGTGGATCACAACATTTTAAGAATGTGTATGAACTTGCGGAACAATTTTGCGCGTTGTGCAGAAGCTATGCTTCAAAAGAATGATATTGAGCGTGCAGAGAAGCTGTTGGATAAGGCGGTTCTTGAGATGCCTGATCATCAAGTGCCCTTTAACTACTTTATGTTGCCTTTAATTGAGTTGTATTACAAGTTGGGCAACTCAGAAAAAGCGGAGGCCATTGCAAAAGTTATGCTGGATCGCTACAAAGAAGAAATGGATTATTACCTTTCTCTTAAATCAGAGAACTATAAGAAAATCGGCAATACCGCGCAGCAGAACATAAGTATCATTTACCAGATAAATAATGTTATCAATCGATACAATCCAAACGGTGAATTGAATACTCAAACTAAGGAAATGTTCCAAAGTTTGGAAAAACAATTTGCGGCTAAATCGTAATCTAAAAAAGCCCCATTTTGAGAAAAATGGGGCTTTTTAATTATGCTTGTTTCCGTTCCGTCATATGCTCAAAAAATACTCCCAGGCATTATTATATCGGGAGATCCAAAAAAACAACAAGTTTATTTAACCTTTGATGATGGGCCGATTCCAGAAGTAACGCTTCCGATATTGGACATTTTAAAAAAGGAAAAAGTAGTCGCTACTTTTTTTGAGGTAGGGGAGAATGTTTTTAACCATCCTAACATTCATGAGCGAATTCTTGAAGAAGGTCACCAGGTTGCAAACCACACCTACAATCATCTCGATGGTTGGAACACTAAAACAAGCGATTACATCAAAAACGTGGAACAGGCGAACGCACTTATCAAAAGCAATTGTTTCCGGCCACCATACGGCAGACTAAAACCCAAACAGGTTAAAGCATTAAAAAAAGCGGGGTATAACTTGGCTTACTGGAGTGTTTTGAGCAAGGATTATTCAAAATCGGTCACTAAAGCGCAATGTTTAAAAAACTGTGTCGATCATGTGAAAAGCGGCAGCGTTGTTTTGATGCACGACAGCATAAAGGCTCAAGAAAATGTATTGTACGTGCTACCAAGGCTCATTAAACACGTTAAAAACCTTGGGTTAGGCTTTGGAACATTGCGCGATATTTAATCGTTTTCTAAGACTTCAATAAGCTCAAAGTCCAAACGCTTACGGACAAGATCAGCTTCTTTAACTTTTATAACCAACTTATCACCCAGGTTAATTTTTTGTTGGGTATTATGACCTATTACCTGGTAGTTATCCTCATCAAATACGAAATAATCTCCGCTGATATCTCTGAGTCGAATCATACCCTCGCAGTGACTTTCCTCCAGCTCAACATACAATCCCCATTCACTCATTCCAGATACAAAGCCGTTAAACTCTTCTCCTTCTGTTCCTTGCATGTACAGCACTTGAAAATATTTGGTAGACTCTCTTTCTGCATTAGTGGCCAGCTGCTCCATTTCGCTCGAATGTTTGCACAAGTCTTCTAATCGATCTTGATCCACCTGATTATTCCCATTCAAGTATTGGGTGAGTAACCGATGCACCATCATATCTGGATATCGCCGTATGGGCGAGGTAAAATGGCTGTAGTAGGAAAACCCAAGACCATAATGACCAATATTTTCAGCGGTGTAGACGGCTTTTGCCATGGTTCGAATCGCCAAGTTTTCAATGGTGTTTTCTTCTCGCTTTCCCTGAACTTCTTTTAATAATTTATTTAGGTTGTCTGCAATATTCCCCTGCCCAAAAGCATAGTCATAACCAAATCGTTTAATGAAATGCGAAAAGGTCTGCAGCTTATCGGGGTCGGGATTATCGTGCACCCGATAAACGAAGGGTCGTGGTTTTTGCTTTTTATTTTTTGGATTTCCAATGGCACTGGCAACGGTTTTGTTTGCCAAAAGCATAAACTCTTCAATCAATTTATGCGCATCCTTTTGAACTTTCAGCAATACCCCAACAGGCTTTTTTTCTTCGTCTAAGTTGAAACGCACCTCTACCTTATCAAAAGCTATAGAGCCCTCTTGTAGTCGTTTTTTGCGTTTTTCCTTGGCGATTTTATTCAGTAGTTGCAGCTCATCAGAAAAATCTCCCGTTTTTCCCTCTAAGATTTCTTGAACCTCTTCATAAGTAAATCGCCTGTCGGAATGAATAATCGTGCGTTTTATGCGGTGGCCGATTATGTTGTGATTTGCATCTAAGGTAAAAATACAGCTGTAACACAACTTATCTTCATTTGGTCTGAGACTGCAAACTCCATTTGAGAGCACCTCGGGTAGCATAGGAATAACTCGGTCGACCAAATAAACCGAAGTAGCCCGTGAAACGGCCTCTTTTTCAATGATAGAATTAGGTGCAACGTAATGCGTTACGTCAGCAATGTGCACTCCTATTTCTAGTTGGCCATTTTCTAAAGTTTTGAATGAAATTGCATCGTCAAAATCTTTTGCATCGTGCGGGTCGATGGTAAAGGTAGTCACCTCCCTAAAGTCTTCCCTTTTTGCAATTTCCTCTTCCGAAATTCTAATGTCTATTTTATCTGCCGCCGCCTCAACATGTTCGGGAAAGCTGAGTGGAAACCCATAGTCTGCTAAGATGCTATCCATTTCAGCATCGTTTTCACCCGGGTTGCCCAATACTTTAATTACTTCACCAAACGGTGATTTAGCCCCTTCTGGCCAGTTTGTAAGCTTTACAATAACTTTTTGGCGATTTTTCGCCTCTCCCAGTTTATTCTTTGGGATAAAAATATCTTGGTTTGTTTTTGAGTCTGAAGCGGTGAAAAATGCAAACTTTTCGCTGATTTCAATGGTCCCCACAAACTCTGTTTTTTTGCGTTCTAAAACTTTGGTTACTCTGCCTTTCAGCTTTCCTTTTTTGCCCGGCATTACCTTTACTTCAACGGTATCACCATTCATGGATTGATTGGTGTCTGAAGCAGCAATATAAATATCCGTTTCCAAGTCCTCTACAATTACATAGCCCGCACCTTTTTGGGTCATGTCTATGGTGCCTACCGCTGTTTTGGATATGGCGTGCAACTGAAATTTTCCGGGCTCATTTTCTAGTAGAGCACCCTCTTCAACTAATTTAAACAAGGTGTTTTTAACCTGTTCTTTTCCTCGATTGGTGTTGAGGCTAATGCGACGTGCAACTTGTTTGTAATTGTATACCCTCGAAGGGTTGTCGTAAAAAGCGTCAAGAATCAGCTTTTTTACCGATTTCGGGTTACCGTTTGATTTTCTATTTTGTTGTCTTGTATTTCTTCTTTTTCGTCCCAAATGCGCTTAGATTTATTCTAAATTGACTGACTTTAAAACCATTTCACAGGTTAAACTTTCTTACTAACGAAGGAAACTTAATTTTGAGTATAATTTGGCAAGCCGTTAAGTTTTTCACTAACAAATTAAAATAGAAATCATTATGGTATCAAAAGAAATAGAACAGCACTTAAATGAACAGCTAAGAATGGAAGCTGAAAGCTCTCAATATTATTTAGCCATGGCCTCCTGGGCAGAAGGTAAAGGATACAGTGGCACAGCGGAGTTTTTGTATTCGCACAGTGAAGAGGAGCGCACCCATATGATGAAAATTCTGCGCTACATTAACGAAAGGGGAGGCACCGCAATTGTTCCTGAACTTAAAAAGCCAGCGACAGAATTTGAATCGTTGCAGGCCATATTTGATGACTTGTTGAGGCACGAAGAAGAGATTACAAATAGTATCAACGAATTGGTTTTTCGTTGTTTGGAATTGAAAGATTATACCACGCACAACTTCTTGCAATGGTATGTAGCTGAACAGATTGAGGAAGAAGCACTTGCAAGAACTATCTTGGATAAGTTGAATTTGATTGGAAACGATAAAGGAGGCTTGTACTTGTTTGACAGAGATGTTGAAAATATCAAAGTTCAAAGTGCTGCGTCTGATAATCCAGCTTAAATTTGGGGGTTGTGAAAACCCAATTCAGCGATAACATAGAATTTTTAAGAAAAGGTTCCATACGTAAAGTGTGGAACTTTTTTTTGCTCTACCTATCCTTTCGAGTGAGTAGAATGCTTGGAAGCGTATGGCATTTGGGCGCACCCTTTAGCATGTCTTTTGAGCCCACCACAACTTGCAATTTGGGTTGCCCAGAGTGCCCAAGTGGGTTGCGAGAGTTTTCTAGAGCTACGGGAAATGCGCAATTCAATGAGTATAATCACTGGTTGAATCAAGTTTACAAAAAGCTGTGGTACCTGACCTTTTATTTTCAAGGAGAACCGTTTTTAAATCGAGATTTCTTGAAGATGGTAAATTCTGCTAGTGATAAAGGAGTCTACACCGCAACCTCTACCAACGCACATTACCTTACCCCAGAGAAGGCTGAAGAAACTGTAAAGAGCGGGCTATCAAGGATAATCATTTCAATTGATGGAACTACCCAAGAGGTATACGAACAATACAGAAAGCGGGGAAAACTCTCTAAAGTCATAGCAGGAACTGAAAATTTAATAGCCGCTAAAAAAGAACTGAATAGCAGTACGCCTCATGTTATTTTTCAATTTTTGGTTGTAAAGCCTAATGAGCATCAGATTGAAGAGGTAATTGAGTTGGGGAATGCACTTGGGGTTGACGAGGTACGTTTTAAAACCGCTCAAGTATACGATTACGAGTACGGCAACCCTTTATTGCCGGATAATGAGGAGTATTCAAGGTATAAAAAAGGAAAGGATGGCAAGTACAGGCTCAAGAACAGGATGCTCAATCATTGTTGGAGAATGTGGCAAGGTTGTGTAGTTACTTGGGATGGAAAAGTGGTGCCTTGTTGTTTCGATAAAGATGCTACCCATCAATTGGGCGATTTGAAAGCATCCGATTTTAATTCACTCTGGAAATCGGAGGGCTATAACGCATTCAGACAATCGGTATTGACGGGTAGAGAGCAAATAGACATTTGCACCAACTGCACCGAAGGTACTAAAGTCTGGACCTAATCAAAACAGCGCTCGAATGTCCTCGTCTTCTAAATGATAGGCTCGAATTCCAAGGGTTTTAGCAGAAGCAATATGCTGCGGAGAATCGTCGATAAATAAGGTTTCCTCAGCAGCGAGTTGATTCTCGTTGAGTACTACCTGAAAAATTTCTGGATTGGGTTTACGCAATCCCATTTCGTGAGAAAGGTAGGTTTTTTCGAACAGCGGTTCTAGACCTGCTATGCCATTTTCTCGTTGTATGACTTGCGTATAATCGTCGTAGTGAATTTTGTTGGTGTTGGATAATAAGAACAACCGATATTCATTTTTTAGCTTTTTGAGTAAGTCAATTCTACCTTGCGGCAAGTGCAAGATCAGCGCATTCCAAGCGGTGTCTATTTCCGTATCGGTAAGGGGTTTTTGTGCAACTGATCGAATCATATCTCTAAACTCTTCTGGAGATATCTTACCGGTTTCAATATTATCAAAGAGATTGGACTGGCTCATCTTGGAATATTGTTCTTTAAAGTTGGGAATACCTAAAGACTCAAAAGCTTTTACCGTTAAGTTGTAATCAATATCCAGAATAACTCCGCCTAAATCAAAAATTATGTTTTTTATCCCGTTTACATCCATTCTGCAAATAAAGAAATATTGCAGGTAGAGAGTGTTGGTGGTATGTAAAGAAAAAATAAATTTGCAGCCTCGGTTCAAGAGAGGGAGGTCTCAACTATTTTCTTTTCGAGAACAGGGCCCATAGCTCAGTTGGTTAGAGCATCTGACTCATAATCAGAGGGTCGCAGGTTCGAGCCCTGCTGGGCCCACTTAGTAGGAAAGCTCTTCTTTTTTAGAAGGGCTTTTTTTGTTTAGTAGCTTTTAGGGCGAGAAGTTTATACCGAGTGACAAAGGAGTCGAGGTGAGCCCTGCTGGGCCCACACAATATAAGCCTCTCCATTTTGGAGGGGCTTTTTTGATATGATTGCTTGTTATATAATATATAGTAGTAGCATTGATAAATTCTATGTTGGCGTAACACAAGAGGATTTTTCTGCCCCGCTCGTGCGCGAATCCCTTCGCGTTCGATTATCTTAATTAATTAACCACCAAGACATTATTTCCATACCCTTTTTCCTTTGACAAAAACTAAGACTATCTAATAAGATATTCTTGTATTCATCTCTTGTAAATAGGTCTATCCACTCTACAACTGCAAAACTTACAAAGTAGATTCCATCTGGATTATGAAATTTGTACTTGCGGCTCATTGGCCACTAAATTAATATTCTAAGGTCTAAATAGGTTTAGGTTATCGTCAAGTCCTATGTTTTGGTCGAACGCGAAGGGATTCGCGCACGAGCGGGGGTGGCAGTGCAACGCACTAGCCCTGGTTTTAATTTCTGAATTGAAACCTTTCTCTAAAAATCTCATACTCAAATGTAAACCTTCATTTACAGTTGCCATAAAGTTTTTCTAAACCCTCCGCTATGCACAGGCCAAGAAAACTATCATATGACAACTTGAGCCATTACTCTTTATTCAGCATATGGCAAGGTGGAGGGATAAAAACCAATACCTATACCAAGCAATGAAGCTAGCCACGGCCAAATCAAGTCCATATTAATTCTATTCTTCTTTATCTACAGTTGCATTCTCTACGACTGTCTTGTATTTTAGCCATCAACACTATTGGAACATTACCATATTCAGGTATCACCTTAAAAGATAACTCTACGTTTTTCATTCGGAATTTCCCACTTTTTAAAAACCCTTCTTAGTTCTTGTGGCTCATTTTTATATAGATTTATCCTAACTCTTCCGTTCTCAAACCATAGGATTAACTCATTTGGAGTAGTAATAGAGCTATTTAAAATTTTGTATTTGTTGATGTCATTCCAATTAAGGTTTGTTTTTTTAACCTTATCAAAGACCCCTCTAATTTTGATTTCTTCTTCGAAAATTGAAACCCGTTTTAGCCTAAACATCCCAATTAAAACCAATGAAATGGAAACCATAAGCTTAATTACTCCTGAAGAAAAACCAAAAAAATAACAATCCATTATCCCTTCAATAAATATCGGTGCCGCCCCTATGAAAAATATCGCACCCCGGTTTATGGTGATTCTATTTTTTATCACTACCGACACTTTTACTGTCACTTTTTACATTCTCTTCATACGCATTTTCAATTTCATTTATATATGAATCATATGCGTTTTTAAAGTTCTCTACACCCCCATATTGATCCATTAAACTTGAAACTGCCTGTGTTACATCACCGCCTTGCTTAGCAAGTTTGTTAAGGTTGTACAGCGAACTAGCCATAGACCCCCGCTCGTGCGCGAATCCCCCGCTCGTGCGCGAATCCCTTCGCGTTCGATTATCTTAATTAATTAACCACCAAGACATTATTTCCATACCCTTTTTCCTTTGACAAAAACTAAGACTATCTAATAAGATATTCTTGTATTCAGCTCTTGTAAATAGGTCTATCCACTCTACAACTGCAAAACTTACAAAGTAGATTCCATCTAGATTATGAAATTTGTACTCGCGGCTCATTGGCCACTAAATTAATATTCTTTGGTTTAAATAGGTTTTAGTTATAGTCAAGTTCTATGTTTTGGTCGAACGCGAAGGGATTCGCGCACCTGCGGGGATTTCTAATCTCAAGTTTTCATCTCATCCACATTTTAAAATGAACGATATTGCTGAACGCGAAAGTTTAGTTCAAAGAATTTGTGAAAAAATTTGGGATGAGCAATACTACGAAATCAACTAGTTTAATAAAGTCACAGAACTAATCCAAACCTAAACCTATACTCGCTCAAGTTTTCCAAACTCGGTTAATACCTCCCATAATGGCAAGCATTTTTCCAGACTCCTCTAAAAGACCTTTGGTTGCTGTTGCCCTTCCCCATCATGTTATTCGTTAACCACGAATGGTAAAAATACCGTCGCAGAAAGAAAGGGTTGCACATTGTAAGCTAATTCTTGTCTTTGGGCTTAAGTTGCCCCCAAAACCCTTTGTGCTTGGTAACTTTTAAGTTGTCGTTTACTTTAACCTGACAGGCGAGTCTGAGGCCATTATTTTTATCGTGCGGAGCAAAGTCGAGCCGTACTTGCTCGGTTTTGGTTTTTGAATGCACAGACCCTTCAATTTCAACTGCACAAGTGCCGCAGGTGCCCATTCCACGGCAATTTAAATAAGTGGATTTATCATTGTGCGGCTTCAGGTTGTGCTCAATTAATGTGTCGCGCAATACTTCGCCTGCTTTTGCGGTGATTTTTTTCCCGCTGTAATCGATGGTAAATGTTTTCATTTTTATGTGCTTTAAACAAGCACAAGGGAAAAATGTTTAGTAAAAACAGCTGCCGGAATGCGAGTATTGTTGTTATTATTCCCTCGTAAGGTGCGCTTTGGCATCTTCAAAGGCGACTTTTTTTCCATTAGCCATTCCAATCTTTTTGGCTTCAGGGTACTCCCTTTGAATTTTACTGAACGCAGCTTCAAAGGAGGCAATGTCTTTCGTTTTACTGGCAACCAACAATGCATTTGAACCTTGATTGAGGTATTCTACGGGAACACCTAAGCTATTTTCCAATTCAGCGATTGCTTTGGACAAGGCAGCATCATTGGGTAAGGTTTTTAACTGAGCACACACAAAGATTTCCATAGAACTGCTAGGAAAAGAGGGCGCAGGCTCAGATGAGCTGCTTCCAGCAGATGTGCTTGGGCTATTTCCATTTAGGATGGACTTTGCTTCGGCAACTGTAACGCGATTTCCATTGGAAATGGCGACAACAAAAGCGTCATTTATTCCAGCAGCAACGGCTTGCTCGCGTACACTTAACGCCTTGCTTGCACTTTGAAACTTACCCGTACGGTGTTTGTATACACCAGATTCATTGGCAACATAAACACGTTCACTCAATCCATTTACAGTAATGGGTTGGTTTGCACTGGAAGAGGAGAGCAGTTGCACTGTAAAAAAGGTGCCTCCAGAATTACTGGTCGCAATTGTTGTTTTTGGGGCAGCTTTTTTTACTGGCTGTTTTGGTTGAGGAGCTGGAGTTGGGTCTGGCGCCGCTTCAGGTTCTGGTGTGGGTTCTGGTTCTGGTGTTGGTTCATTTGTCACAACAACAGGCTCAGGCGTTTCAACTTGAGTTTCCACTGGCGCTTCTACAATTTCCTCTACTAGTTCTGGTTTTACAATCTCTTCGGGTTGGGCGCTATCTTTAACTGCTGCTAATGGTTCTACTGGTTTTTGAACCTGCACCACTTCTTCTTCAACAGGTTCAGGTGTTGGGTTTTCTTGCTCCGTTTCTTTATTATCAGCCACTGTTTCAGGCACGTCAATTTCTACATTATTTGGATTGATTCCAGCGGCTCTGAGGCTGTCTTTGATTTTATCTTGTGCCCAAACCACCTCAACAGCGGAGAGTTTTTTTGGCGGCTCCGGCTCATCTTTACAGGCGTATTTTACCCGCTTAATTGTTCCGCGCATTTTTCCAACCATAGTTTGGGTATTCAAGTTCATTTTACCCAGTCCTCCGATGCTCGCTACGGTCATAGTCGCTGTTTCACTGGCAATGGTTTGAGTTTGTTTCAATCGATTTTCAACGGTATTAGCATCCCAATTTTTGCAGCTGCATCCTGCGGGCATTTTAGGGATGTTACTTAGCGCTGCTTTAAGTTGTTTTTCGCTTTGTTTTACAAGGTCATTAACCGTTGAGGTTAAGGCAAAATCACTTTGATTACGCGCTTCAAAAGCTTTTGCATCTGCTTTTTTTAAGTTCGCTTGTATGGCATTTAAGTTTTTTTCAAATTCAGTTAATTTCGACTCAAAAGCATTGCATTGAGCAAAAAGGCTGTTTGTAGCGGTGTAAGTAACAAAAAGGGTCAGTACAATTCGTATGAAAAAAGGTGACATAGTGTTCGTAAATTTTGGGCGCTAAATTAAGCTAATTCTACCAGCTAATAAATTGAAGCATAATAGGTTTCGTTTATTCAAAGAATAATTCTGCGGTGAGTCCATCCAAGAGTACTTTTCCTTTTGCAGATACCATCAGTCGGCTATCGGTTTGAAGGAGCAATGCTTTTTTTTGAGCAGCTGAACTCTGCCGGATAAGCTCCATGTATGGTTCTTTTCCAAAGTTGCTTTCAAAGTGGTTGAGATTAATACCCTCCACCGTTCGCAAGCCAGTCATAATAAACTCGTTCATACGGTCGGTTTTAGAGAGGGTTTCCGTTTCAAAATAGTCGGCATCCTGTTCGATGCGTTTCACATACGTTTTGGTATTGGCTATGTTCCATCGTCTAGAATTTCCGTCAAAGGAATGTGCAGAAGGTCCAAAACCCAAATAGTGCACGCCGCTCCAATAACTGCTGTTGTGTTTTGACCGAAACCCCGATCGGGCAAAATTAGAAGTTTCGTAATGCTCAAATCCAGCTAGCCCAAGTTGTTCAACGAGTAAATGGTGTTGTTCGACAACCTCCTCATCCGAAGGGAGTATAACTCTGCCTTTTGACACTAAATGCGCTAATGGAGTGCCCGCTTCAATGGTTAAGTTGTAGGCGGATATATGCTCGGGGTTTAGTTGTAGTGCACTGGAAATGTTGTTACGCCAGTCATCTATTGTTGCGTTGGGTAGCCCATAAATGAGGTCGATACTAATGTTTTGAAACCCAGCTTTTCGGGCCAATTCTACGCACAAAACGGCTTGTTGTGCTTGGTGCGCCCTGTTCATTAACACCAAGTCTTCTTCCTTAAAAGATTGAATACCTATGCTTAGCCGATTCACGCCAATTTGGAATAACTGCGTTAAATAGGAGGTTGTCAAATTATCTGGATTGGCTTCCACTGTAATTTCTGCGGAAGGTGTTACCGAGTAATTTGCTCTTATTCGCGAGATAATGGCAGCCAGTTCATAAACTTCTAGCTGACTCGGTGTCCCACCGCCAAAATATATGGTCTCTACTTCTTGGCCCTGCAAATAGGAAGTGCGGCTTACAATTTCCTGAAATAAAGCGTTTAAAAAATCTGCTTTATCTAGTAGGTGCGTAGTAAAATAAAAATCGCAATAAGAGCAGGCTTGTTTGCAAAACGGAATGTGTACATAAATACCGGCCATATGGCTAAAGGCTAAATGATTTAAATGAATAATAAGTCCCTACCGATAAGCTATTCATGACTCATAAATCTTGCTAGGCTCTTTGGAGCGTAATACGGAAGGTAGTTCCTTCATTTATCTTAGAGGATTTGACCAAAATTTTACCGCTGTGGTATTCCTCAATAATTCGTTTGGATAGGGTAAGGCCTAATCCCCAACCGCGTTTTTTTGAGGTAACTCCAGGGTTAAACACATTTTTTTTGTGCTGCGCCGACATCCCTTTACCCGTATCGCTGACATCTAAATGTATGCTTTCATTTTCTTCCATGATGCTTAAGGTAATGCTGCCTTTTCCACTCATAGCATCTATCGCATTCCTGATAAGGTTTTCCATTACCCAATTAAACAAGGCTTCGTTCATTTTAACCAAACGATTCCCAGAACTGTGGTCTTCAATTGAGAAGATTACTTTTTTGGAGCTGCGCACTTCATGGTAAGTTATGGCGCGTTTCAATACTTCTTTTAAGTCTAGTGGTTTTAATTCGGGAACAGAGCCAATTTTGGAAAAGCGGTCGGTAATAATTTCAAGCCGTTTTACGTCTTTTTCCAGTTCAGTAGCCAAGGTCATGTCCTCACCTTTGGACTTTATGTATTCTACCCACCCCAGTAAGGAACTCAATGGCGTACCCAATTGATGGGCCGTTTCTTTCGCCATACCTACCCACACTCGGTTTTGTTCTGCTCTTCTAGAGGTGCTAAAAAAATAATACCCAATCAGAATAAACAGCCCCACGACTCCAAATTGCACAAAAGGATAGTACCGAAGCTGGGTAAGTATCCATGAATCCTGATAGAGCACATAACTTTCTTGATCTTGCAATATGATTTTTATGGGTGGGTTTGCAGTTTGCATATTCAGAATCAATGCACGCACTTTTTCCTCAGAGTTTACCGCATTGGAGTCAATGTTTCCTATGAATAAAAGCTCATTTTTCTCAGCGTTGGTTATTACCGCGGGTACACTGGCACTGTTGGAAACCACTTCGCTGATAAAGGATTTTTGAAGGTCGGAAAAGGTTTGTTTCAACTCTTCAAATAAGCGCGAATCTTTATAATACAAATAATCCAACTGATTGCCCAAGTATTTGATTTCAATGGGATCATATAAGGATTTCATTTTTTTGATTTCCGCTTGAATTGCCGCAGGGTCATTTTCGATGGCTTTGGGTAAATTTCGTGTTGCTTTAACGGTTCCAGCTTCTCCGGTCCATATCACCGGTACGGTAGTATTATCGGTCAATATCTTGGTCAAAAATGCAAGGTCGATATTATTTCCGGGGCTGGATAAACGCTTATTGGCCTCGACCCATAATTCTACTTTTTTACGTTCCTCCTCGCGCAGTTCTTTAAATAAACGCTCGGTATAGTTTACCAGGCGTGCCTTTTTCTTGACCGCTTCAGCCCAGAGTTCTACCTGTTTGCGTTGTTCTTTGGAGATGTTTTGAACCAAACGGTTGGTGTACCAAAACGATAAAGCAATAATGAGTGCCGCAAAAGCCAGCAGTAGCTTTTTCCAATTTTGCTTTTGTTTGTAGATATCCACTGGGTGCTAAATTAGGGTAATTGATAGCTGATTTATTAAATTGGCATTACGAACATGAAGATTTAGTTAAAATATACCTTGCCCTGATTGAAATGTGACAATAATACTTATCTTTAAATGCTCAACAGAATTTGTACTGTGAACAATTATTTCCTTACTGGTAAGGAAGATTTTTCTTCGAAAATTTTAAGAATGTCTTACTTATAAAATGTTGTAATATTGCGCACCCATTTTTAATTAAACCCCTATGTCTGAAAGAGTCAGAATTACCTTTGATAAGAAAGCCAAGAAAACAGTCTTAGAAAGTTTACTTAATAAGGCCGTCGATAGCGAAGGATTTATTGTAGAAAAAGAGAACAATAAACAACGGGTTTTGAATTTGGAAAATGAATATGTTACTTTAGGTGAGTTTGCAGGAATCAGAAAAGGTTCAGAAATTTTTATCAAGGAGGATGTTCACTCCATACTTAATTTAAGCAAGGTTTGTAAAAAATAAACCGCTTAAATGAATTCGATTAACCAATTACAACTTGTCCTAAAGACATTCTTTAATTACGATAACAGCGGTGTTAATTACGACACTGTACAAGTTAGTTTGGTTGAGAATTCTAATGCAAATAAGGTAACCTGGAAGAAAAGTACTAACCAATTAATAATAAACATAGCAAAACTTGATGGGCTACAAACTAAGGCCCTAAAAGAAGTAGTTCAATCCTATATTAATGATGATAATGGGATTTTACTTCAACGTGAATCAAAATCTTTACTGGATAGAATTTTTGAATATCATAAGACTAACGGTGATGATATTGAAAGTCTTGCTTGTATAAATGGCGCCATACCGAATCTTGATTACCAGGCTTTAGAGGCCTCATATTTTATTCGAGCTGAGATGAATTCTGGAAGTAAGAAGGTCCCCGCTCTTAAAAAGGACATCCTAGAACGGTATGGAAAACGAGGAGGCGACATCGCCAATTTATGCACATCCGGTTATTTTGACGAGTTAATAATTCCACTTGTTGCGAATCTCAAAAAGGAAGACTTTCAAAAAGAATATGAAAAGATAGTCGGCCTTGGAACACAGGCTCTTTTTATTCATAATAGAATGAGTAAAAAGCTCATAATTAATGAAATTGACCGAAAAATCACCTTAGCTCAGAGATATGGACTTAAATCGTTTCATATTCATTGTAGAGGTGAGGCAAATATTGCACTTATTGATAGTGTATTGAAGGAGTATCAAGAAGAGAATGGAATGCTAAAGAAAAAGTCAAGAACGGTAAAAAAATTGGCTATAAAAATCATTGACGTAATTCTAAAATAAGCATGTATTTTCTGAAGGATAAAAGAATTTGGTTAATTGCAGTTGCAGTAACTATAGTCCTTTTGATGTTATTAACCGCTGATGCATTAATTTTTAATTCTAACAAGAGAGTTTTATTCGAAGGTGTAATTGTAGAATTTCATGGGTTTCTTTTCGATTTACTATTTTTTGGATTAGTTATTAGTATATATGATGCGGTCAGTAATCGGCGATTGACCTTAAGAAGGTTAATTGAAGAGCTTGATGATTTCAGAGGTTGGAGTGAAAAAACTGCAGAAAAGAGAATACGAGGTATAATAAAACGGTTGCTCGCGAACGATTTCACAGAATTAGATTTACGAAATTGCTACTTACCTAATTCTACAAATTTTGGCACTGAAGAAATGAAAGGATGGGTGTTTCGGAAAACTAGTTTGATGAATTCAAATTTTAATGAGGTAACCTTTGTTAAATGTAATTTTCGGTGGGCAGAATTGGAAGGTACTCAATTTGACTCTTGCAGGTTTGTGGAATGCGATTTTTCGCATGCCCAACTCTTCGACGTTAAGTTTGAAAACTGTGAATTGAAAGATGTGAAATTTGAAGCGGCGAGAGTTAAAAAAGGGTTTTTAAAGTCAATTGAAAACGCATCAAATACGTCAGTTATTGACACTTTGAAAATATACAAGGAGGTTGAATTTAATAAAGGTCTGGAAGGAATTAAATCTTATTATTTAGAACTAAATTGACCTATTCCCTCCTCAATCAACTCCACCGCGTCTTCCACGTTCAAAGCTTCATTAACTGAATAATCTCCAATCTTAGTTCGCCTAAGAGCAGATAAAAACCCACCACACCCTAATTTGCTTCCAAAATCATGCGCCAAGCTCCGTATATAAGTTCCTTTGGAGCAGGTCACCTCAAAGTTGCAATCCAAGCCGTTTTCGACTACAGTACTTTTTGAAGATTTGGTGATTTTAAATTCGAAAATCTCGATTTCACGGGCGGGTAAATTGGCAGATTTTCCCTGCCGTGCAAGCTCATAAGATTTTTTCCCGTTCTTCTTAATGGCGCTAAAATCGGGTGGAAATTGTTCAATTTTCCCAACGAAAGATTGCGCACATTCCTTCAGTTCTTCTAAGGAAAATTCCGGCGAGCGTTCACTGGGAATAACTTCCGTTTCCAAGTCATAACTTGGAGTAGTGGCTCCAAGTGTTATGGTGCCTGTGTAGGTTTTTGGTAAACCCATGTATTCATTAATGGTTTTGGTTTTTTTACCCGTGCAAATGATGAGTAACCCAGTGGCCAACGGGTCCAGCGTACCGGCGTGCCCCACCTTATGTTTCTTAACGTTTAAGCAGCGCTTTAAATTATAGCGGAGTTTGTTTACCACATCAAATGACGTCCAGTTTAACGGTTTATCCACCAATAGTACACTCCCTTCTTCGAAGTTTGGGGTTGACTGGTTCAAGGTAATTCGGTTAAATTGAAAAGGCGATCGCTACAATTCCCGCTACCATGCAATACAGGGCAAAGTATTGCAACTTACTTTTCTTTACAAGTTGTATCATCCAGGTACACGCCAATAATCCGCTTAAAAAAGCTGCAATAAACCCTGCAACCAACGCCATTGGAGCAACAGTATCTGCAGACGCCATTCCAGCTTGTTGTAACTCCACATAGTCTTTTACATCAAGCAAAGTAGCTCCAAGAATTAATGGAATCACCATAAGGAAAGAAAATCGAGCCGCTCTACTTCGGCTTACACCCAGCATAAGTGCAATGGAAATGGTAGCACCTGAACGAGATATTCCAGGTAAAATAGCAATCGCTTGAACCACTCCAATCAGAATGGCTGGTATGTAATTGATTTTTCCTTTTTTACGCCTGATTTTGGTGGTCATGAACAACAATAAAGCAGTAATGAGCAGCATAAAACCAACAAGTAATATATTACCATCAAAAAATGCCTCTATTTCAGATTTGTAGAATAAGCCTACCAAACCCGCGGGAATCATGGAGATGGCGATGTACAAGATGTACTGCCTACCAGCGTTCCATAATCTGGGCTCAAAAAACAATTTGATAAGCATCCAAATGTCCATTCGGTAGACAATTATGGTGCTAAGTGCAGTAGCCGCATGCACTACTATGGAAAACAATAGTGGATTGGACATTTCTACACCCAGAATCTCTTTTCCAAGCTCAATATGCCCCGAACTACTTACTGGCAAGAACTCAGTTAGCCCTTGAATGATACCAAGGATTATAGCTTCAATAATATTCACTAGCTATTGCTTTCCTGTTGTTTTGTTCTTTTGAAAATACCCACCATTACTATGGCAAAACCTATAAGAACTACTGTAGGTGCAACGGTTATTCTTCGAGCACTAAATACTTCTGGGTTAAATACATTGGGATCTTCGGATCCACCACCAGCCATAAGAAAGAAGCCGATAATTACCGTTACCAAACCCGCTACTAAAAATAGATAGTTGGTTTTATTAAATACAAATCCTTTTTCGTTTTCTTGAGTCATAATTTTAGCTGTAAAGTTTGTCTGTTTTCATGCGCAAATATTTCCGCACGGCCAAACTGGTACTAATCCATGTTATTATTATTCCCAACAAAAGTACCATTCCAAACAGAGATGCAACCATTTCTACATCCTGAATTGCAAAAAGTTCAGGTAATTTTTGCTGCAAATAGAATAACAGTGCTATGAGTAAGGTAATGGAGACCATGGCACCGTATATCCCATTTAAAATACCGCGCCAAATAAATGGACGTCGAATAAAGGCGGGAGTTGCTCCTACCAGCTGCATGGTTTTTATAATAAAGCGTTTAGAGTAGAGCGCTAATCGAATGCTGTTGTTAATTAAGGCAATGGCAATAATCAATAGCAGTAAACTAAAAACTACAATTACCATGGAGATATTTTTTATGTTTTCGTTTACCAGTGAGACTAGGTCTTTTTGGTAAAAAACCTCCTTAATACGCGGGTTCTTCAGTAATTCTGTTTCAATCCAATTCAAACTATCGGGGTTGGCGTATTCTGCATTCAATCGCACTTCAATTGACGCCAATAGGGGGTTGTACCCCAAAAAATCGACAAAGTCTTCACCTAGGTCAGCGGTAAGTTCCTTTGCAGCGCGCTCTTTATCGATGTACTCGGTTGCCTTTACGTAATTCGCGGCATCCAACGACTTTTGAAACTTTACGATATCGACCTCTTTTACCTGATCTTTTAAAATTACTGAAAAGCCAATGTTCTCCTTTACGTAGTTTGATACGCGTTTTGCTTGCAAGAGCATCATACCCAAAATACCCAGCATAAACAATACTAAACTGATGCTTATGATTGCAGTAAAATATGAGGAGTTTAATCGTTTTTTTGAAAAGCGCTCTTCCGCTGTAGCCATGGGTTTTTCTGTTCCTGAGGCGACTAAAATAAGCATTTATTCTCGGGAGCTAAAGAGAGAGTAATGTTACTTTTGTACACTTTTTTGTAAATAAATTACCCTGAATATTTAGGCATGAACGGATACGACTTTAGTACGATAGAAGCTAAGTGGAGAGCCCAATGGCAAAAAGATGCGGTGTATCGAGTAGAGAATAACTCAGATAAGCCAAAGTTCTATGTGTTGGATATGTTTCCCTACCCATCGGGTGCTGGGCTGCACGTAGGCCACCCATTGGGATATATAGCTTCAGATATTTATTCGAGATATAAAAGAGCCAACGGGTTTAATGTGTTACACCCTATGGGTTACGATGCATTTGGTTTGCCCGCTGAGCAATACGCCATTCAAACGGGTCAACACCCGGCAAAAACTACCGAAGAAAACATTAATCGTTATCGAGAGCAGTTGGATTTAATAGGTTTCTCATACGATTGGAGCAGAGAGGTAAGAACCAGCGATCCGAAATACTACAAATGGACCCAATGGATATTTATTCAATTATTCAATTCGTGGTTCAATTACGATACTCAAAAAGCAGAGAAAATTGAATCGTTGATTTCGATTTTTGAAAAGTCAGGAAACAAAGAAGTTAACGCCGCAAATGATGCGGAATTTGAGTTCACATCGGAGGAGTGGGGTGCATTTTCTGAGAAAAAACAACAAGAAATTTTATTGGATTATCGCTTGACCTATATTTCAAATAGTGTGGTAAACTGGTGCCCAGCTTTGGGAACAGTGCTAGCTAATGATGAAATAAAAGACGGTGTTTCTGAGCGAGGCGGTCACCCAGTGGAGCAAAGAAAAATGCGTCAGTGGTCCATGCGCATATCTGCCTACGCAGAACGTTTGCTGCAAGGTTTGGATAAGCTAGATTGGACAGATTCGCTGAAAGAAATACAACGCAACTGGATCGGAAAAAGTGTGGGTGCAGCGGTAGATTTCAACGTTGCCGATTCGGAACACCAATTGGAAATATTTACTACTAGACCCGATACTATTTTCGGTGCAACCTTTATGGTGATTGCACCAGAACACGACTTGGTGGCTGACTTAACAAGCGAGGAGCAAAAATCAGCGGTAGACGAGTATATCACACAAGCAAAAGCTAAAACGGAGCGCGATAGAATGTCTGATGTGAAAAACATTACCGGCGTTTTTACAGGTAGTTACGTAGAGCATCCGTTTTCTGGTGAAAAGCTACCCATTTGGATTGCCGATTATGTATTGGCTGGATACGGCACCGGAGCAGTAATGGCAGTTCCCAGCGGTGACCAGCGCGATTGGGATTTTGCCAATCATTTTGGGTTACCGATTCCTGCAGTAATCGAAGGTTCGGATGTTTCCAAAGGGGCGAATGAAGACAAGGGCGGAAAATTGATTAACTCGGACTTTTTGAACGGCATGAAGGTTAAAGATGCCATTAAAAAAATGCTGTTCGAATTGGAATCTAAAGGAATAGGTGAGAAGCAAGTCAACTACCGAATGCGCGATGCGGTATTCAGTCGTCAGCGGTATTGGGGCGAGCCAGTTCCCATGTATTTTAAAGACGGAGTGCCTTATCCGGTTGCTGAAAAAGATTTGCCCATTGTGTTGCCAGAAGTGGATAGATATTTACCGACCGAAGACGGAGACCCGCCATTGGGGAACGCAAAAGATTTTAATTACATGCCAGAAGGAGAGGGCAATGCTTATCCATTAGAATTGAACACCATGCCGGGTTGGGCAGGTAGCTCGTGGTATTTTATGCGTTATATGGATTCGCAAAACGAATCTGAATTCGTATCGAAAGAGGCAGTTGATTATTGGCAAAATGTAGATGTCTATTTGGGCGGAGCAGAGCATGCTACCGGTCATTTATTGTATTTCCGCTTTTGGACCAAGGTGCTGCACGATTTGGGGCTAGTGCCATTTGATGAACCGGCTAAAAAGCTGATCAACCAAGGTATGATACAGGCGGAAGATGGGCAGAAGATGAGCAAACGCTATGGAAATGTGGTAAACCCGGACGATGTTATTGATGAGTTTGGGGCAGACACTTTGCGCTTGCACGAAATGTTTTTAGGTCCAATAGAACAGCATAAACCCTGGAATACCAAAGGAATAGAAGGTGTACATCGTTTCTTGAAAAAGTTGTGGAGACTGTTGCACGATAACGAAGGAAATTTTGTCATTTTTGAGGGTGAGCCTTCTAAGGACGAATTAAAAACCTTGCACAAAACCATAAAGAAAGTAAGTGATGACAACGAACGTTTTTCATTCAACACGGTGGTATCCACTTTTATGATAGCGGTAAATGAGTTATCGGATATGAAATGCAATAAGCGTTCTATAATCGAGCCGCTATTGGTGCTGATGCATCCTCATACGCCATACATAACAGAAGAAATTTGGTCGAAGCTGGGACATGAAAAAAGTATCGTATTTGCCGAATGGCCAGAATTCGACAAAAGCCATTTGATTGAAAGCAGCTACGCTTATCCGGTTTCATTCAATGGTAAAATGCGCTTTAAAATGGAATTGCCCTTAGAAATTGGAAAAGATGAAATTGAAAAGACGGTGTTAGCTTCCGAAAACGCGGCTAAATATTTAGAGGGAAAGACACCCAAGAAGGTGATTGTTGTTCCAGGAAAAATCGTCAATATCGTACTCTAATTTTTACTATTAAAAAAATCAAGAACCCTCCCCTTCATCCCCTCCCGATGGAGGGGAGTCAATCCTTCCCGTTTGGGAAGGTGTCGAGGCACGAGACGGAAAGGGTAAAAGCTCTTAAGATTAAGCATTATACATGAAAAAACTACTCGTACTTATACTAATAAGCTGTTCATTAATGTCTTTTGCGCAAGAGGCAGACACTACTATAGAGATTAAAAGCTTTACGGTTCAAGGGGTTCGTCAAAACGATTCCATTCAGAACCAGCCTTCAAATCCATACATAATTGGAAAAGAGGAGGTACAAAACACAGCAGTTCAATCTAGCTCTGACTTATTGGATAACGCCGTGGGTGTTGATATTCGTAGTAGAAGTGGCTTAGGGGTGCAAAGTGATTTGAGTATTCGTGGAGGTACTTACGACCAGTCTTTGTTGATGATAGATGGAGTAAAGTTGTCTGACCCTCAAACGGGACATCATATGATGAATGCCCCTTTATTTATCGACCAAGTGGAGCGTGTTGAGCAAATTAATAACGGAGGCTCTCGATGGTTTGGACCTTATGCTTTCAGTGGAGCAGTAAACTTAATTACCAAACGCGCCGACTCTAATAATTTGCAATTGCGCTTAACTGGGGGTGAATACGGGTATTTAGACGCAGGAATATCGGGTTCTGGTGTAACAGAGAACACGAGTACCACGGTGAGTTTAAATCGTCGCCAGAGCTTTGGTTACATCAGTAATACGGATTTTGAAATGAACAACCTGTTTGTGAGTTCCAACGTGGACGTTAAGAATATGACCTTTAAGTTTAATGGAGGAATTACGAATAAGGAGTTTGGAGCTCAGAATTTTTATACGGCTAATTTCCCGAGTCAGTTCGAAGCAACTAGAACCTATTTTGCTTCGCTGCAGACAACCTTAGATTTCGGTAAACTAAAAGTTACCCCAAGGGCTTATTACCGAAGACATTACGATCGCTTTGAACTGTTTAGAGAAGGCGATAATTGGTACGAACAACGTGGTGATTTTTTGGTAATGGATAGAACTCAAGATACGGTACCGGGGTGGTACGGTGGTCCAAATTACCACAGAAATGAGGTACGCGCAGGAGAGATTAACTTGGCCTATACTTCAAAATTTGGCAAGACCTATATTGGAGGAGAATACCGACACGAACTGGTTTGGAGTAACAACCTAGGAGAGCCATCTGATACTGTTGAAGATTTTGGCGGAGCAGTATACAATAGAGCGGCGGATAGAGAAAATACCAGTTTATTTTTTGAGCATAATGTCCGTATTAAAAAGTTTAGGATATCTGCCGGATTGTTGGCAAACTTTCATTCCGACTACGGAAACGACGTTTTTCCTGGCGCGGATGTAAGCTATGAAATCACTAAAAAGCTCAATGTGTTCGCAGGCGTGAATCGCAACATGCGTTTTCCAACTTATACCGATTTGTACTACAATTTAGGTGGTGCTGTGGGTAGCATTGACTTAAAGCCAGAAGAATCACAGAATTATCAATTGGGATTTAAATATGGAAATGCTTGGTTTAATGGTAGCGTTACAGGGTTTTATCGTCAGGGTCAAAACTTAATTGATTGGGTGCGCATGAATGGTTCCATGGTGACTGAAGCGGCCAATTTAACCGCCGTAAATTTTATTGGGGTGGAGACAGAAGGTCGGCTGAATTTAAAGGAATTGTATCAATCGAAAGACGCATTTCTTCAAGGTTTAACTGTTCGTTATACGGGAATGTCTGCCGATCAATCTAGCGAGGGATTCGAATCAAATTACGTATTGGATTACTTGAAACATAAGTTATTTGTAGGGGTTGATCATTCGCTAACAGGAAGGTTAAACATGTCGTGGAATGTGAAATACCAATACCGAGAAGGGGGCTATTTCAGTGGGGCTTCTGAGGTTCCTTTTGGTGGATATACCTTGGTTGATGTTCGTTTGTATCAGCAAACCAGAGTTGCCTATTGGTTTATTGAAGTAGCCAATATGTTTAACCAACAATACGAAGACATCGGTTTTGTTGTGCAGCCGGGTCGTTGGATAAGAGCTGGCGTTAAGTATACTATCGGGCTTAAGAAAAAAGGGTAATTAAATTTTCTTTCCGGTAAAACGTATTTGCCAAGGAATGTCTTCAAGGTTAGGGTCTGTGCCGCTTAAGGTAAAAGTTAGGGAGCCTGATGCATGAGAATAACTTCCCGTTACACGTGTCAAGTTTTGTAATCTTTCGGGATCAATTTTGTTTAATTCGGTAAATGTTAATTGAGCGTTTGTTCCAACTGGTCGAGTCTCGAATGAACCGCGCGGAATATAGAGTACCATTTCTTTTAAACTTAAGGCTACCACATTGCAACCACCCGAGTATTCGTTGTTATATATTGTATCGGTTGGGTAAGTTTCGACATAGGTGCCTTGAAAGTCTCCATTTACCAGGTCGGTTAAGGGAACCCTTACCAAGTTTATCGTTCTTACCAATTCGTCCTCATCTTTTTCCCCCTTTACTTTTAGAGCGACTTGATACTTTCCTACTTCTGCATAGCTGTGCTCTGGGCTGGGTTCGTCGGAGCTATTGCCATCGCCAAATTTGTATTCGTACTCTTTTGCGTTTTGAGAACAATCTTTGAACTTAAGCGGTGTATTAATTTCAAGTATACCATCTGGCTTAACAAAACATGCAACCGGCCCTTGCTTATTGCAACTAGTGGCAAGTATTAGTGCGGAAATGGAATAAAGAATAGCCTTAAACATCGGGATAAAATTAGCCATAAAAAAAGGGAAGTTTCCTTCCCTTTTCTATTCTTAAGATTTTAGGTAATTAAAAGAATTTAGCGCGATTATCTTTGATATTCGCTTTTTCTTTTAACGCTTCGAATACTTCGATATCTACTCGATTGCCGTAATTTCTTTTGATTTGATCTTGAACAAAAGTTAAGTCATTGGATGCTGGAGCTTCACTAATTTGGTCTACGCGAATGACGTACACCCCGTTTTCTCCAACTATGGCTTCAGAAACCGCACCTTGAGGCAAACCAAAAGCTTTACCCAATACTTCGTTTTCGGGTCCTATTCCAGTTATAGAGAACATATTAAAAGCAATATCATTTGCAGTTTGTGGTTCTTTTTTCAAGTTGCTGGCTGCCTCTTCAATGGTTTCGAAAGATCCTAAACTGGATAAAATAATTTCCGATTTCTTTTCGTTTATGACTTTTTCTCTTACCAACTCTTTAACTTCGGATAAAGGCAAAATGCCTTCTTCCTTGATACTCGTTACAGCAGCTACTACAAACTGATTGCCCATTTCAAATGGTTCAGATACTTTGCCCACTTCGTTTTCGTATACCCAGCGCACTACTGTACGAGGGTTTTCTATACTACCCAAGGTTTTATCTCCTTGCTTAATGGTTGAGTATTCGAAATTTTCAATGCGATCATCTGATGCTAATGCTTCGTTAAATGCAGTTAGATTATCGTTGTTTATTGAAAAGGCACTCGCCAAGTTATATGCTTCGTCAAATGTTTCTTTGCTCGGTTCAACCGATCGAACAACGTTTGCGATTTGCACTTTTTCTTTTTCTTCAGTTTTATCAATTATGTTGATAATATGAATTCCAAATTGAGTCGTTACGATGACGTGGTCTCCTTTTTTGGTACTATTAGCAAAACAGATATCGTTAAATTCTGCAACCATTTTACCTTGAGTAAACCACTCTAAATTACCACCGTTTTGGGCAGAGCCAAAGTCTTCAGAATACTCAGTAGCCATTTCAGCAAAGTCTGCTCCAGCTTCTAGCGCTGTTTTAATGCTGTCTGCTTTAGTTTGAAGTTTAGCCGTGTCTGATTCAGGTTTTAGAGTCAATAAAATGTGACGTGCATTTACCGAATCCGCTACATATCGAACTCCAGTTTTCTTTGTGATATTGAAGCTGTTCTGTAATAAATAAGGTCCAAATACAGAGCCAATTGGAGCTGTGAACATCATAGAGTCAATTTCGGCAGGTAACTCATTGGGTCCTATCAATCGAAACGAACGCTGAGGGTCGTCAGAGTTTTGATAAACAAATAAGGTGTCGTTTTCTGCATTTCTAAAACCCTCTAGTTGATTGACCAATTCCAATCGTGCGTCTTCATAATCTTTTGGAGAAGGCTCTACTGAAAATATTGCAACTTTAGCACCTCTCATGGTTTCTTCTTGCTTGTATGCACTTTCGTTTTTGTGGCTGTTATAATAGTTTTTTAAATCACTTTCTTCAACGGTTACCTCTTCATCTGAAATCTCGTTATAACTTTTTCCCGTCCAAGTAAGGTTAATTCGCTGATTTTCTTCTACGTTTTGAACCTTGGCATCGAAGCTTGTACCGTTCAAACCTTCTTTGATTAACTCAGTATATTTTGTAGAAAGAGCGTCTATTCGAATCGCGTCTTCTATTGGCAGCCAGGATTCTGCTTGTTCGCTATTCATTACATTTTTTATGTACAACAGCACTTTGTTATTGTCCAATCTACCCGTTGCAGGATTCTGAAACTGCTCGTAAACTCTACCTGTTTGAGGATTCGTAAAAAACTGAACTAGTACTTTGTTTTGCTCGTTGTTTTTGATTTGGTCAAATAGCTCTTCTGGTGCAATCGAAAGCCCTAAACTTTCGTATTCCTTGAACAAAACATATTGTTGAATAAACTTATTCCATGCCTGATTTCTTACGTTTTCCATTTGGTCAGAACTCATTGACTGGTCTCCAACAATAGAACGAACCATTGCATCAAAATCTGCGTAGTCAATCTCTTCACCAGCTATTTCGCCTACAGTTGTGTCTTGCTTGTTGAGCAACTGGGTGTTTCCGCTGAGCAGATCACCACCGACAAATAATACCATAGCTACACCAATTGTACCTATTAACAGTCCTGAACGCTTTCGTATGCTATTTATAACAGCCATTGTCTAAATCTCTTAAAATTTGGGTTGCGAATATACAATCAATAATGGTTAAAGAAAAATTATAGAAATAATCGTAAGTAAATGAAATAAAGGAAGTTACACTGCTCTATAATGGTGGCTAAATATCAGATTCCTCAATTTTTACTTGAATTAGGTCAATTTTATTTTCTTCAACTGCAAGAATTTCAAACTTATACGGCTCTATTACCACAATTTCACCTTGCTCTGGAATGCTTTCAAATTTGCTAATTACAAGACCTCCTAATGTTTCGTAGTCCTCGCCTTCAGGTAAGGACAGTTGATAGGTTTCATTGAGGTAATCCACTTCAAGTCGCGCACTAAATTGAAAGCAATTTTCATTAATTACTTGTTCGGTATACTCCTCTTTATCGTGCTCATCTTCTATTTCACCAACAATTTCTTCAATAATATCCTCTGTACTCAAAATGCCTGCAGTACCTCCAAATTCATCGAGTACTACAGCAATACTTCTTTTGTTCTTTATAAGCACCGACATAGCTTCATTGGCGGTCATTGCTTCTGGAATTAAGGAAACTGGTAACAGGATATTTTTTATGGTTTTCGGTTTTTTAAGCAATTCAAAGGAGTGAACATAGCCAATAATATTGTCTATATCTTCTCGGTAAATCAGTATTTTACTAAGGCCAGTTTCTAACAGCGTGTTTTTTAGTTTCTCGATGCTTTCATTTTCTTCTAAGGCTACCACCTCGGTACGCGGCACCATACATTCTCGGACCCTGATTTCTGAAAAATCCAAAGCATTTTGAAAAATTTGAACCTCATTCTCCAGTTCCTCTTTATTCATTACTGAGTCAGTAGCTTCTTTTACAAAGTGATCCAAATCGACTTTTCCGAAGCTTACTTCCAGTTCACTCACTTCTTGCTTCAGTATATTTTTTATGATCCAGTTCGAACAGAAGGTAATGAAGCGAACGGGCACATAAAGTAAAATGTAAAAAAGTACTGTTGGCAAGGCAAAGAAACTCAGCGTTTTGTTGGGGTCAATTCGAAACAAAACTTTTGGCAAAAACTCAGCTGTAACTAAGATTAGTAAGGTTGATATTATGGTTTGAAGCAAAAAAACTACGAATGAAGTACTGATAATCATACTCAATGGAGGTTCCAATATAAGCGCTATGGAAATTCCATAAATGACCAGTGAAATGTTATTTCCAACCAACATGGTGGAAATAAACGAACCTTGATTTTTTAAGAAAAAAGAATAGACCCGTGCTGACAACAAGCCGCGTTTCTTTTCAAGTTCAATTTTTAATTTATTGGCGGACACAAATGCTATTTCCATTCCCGAGAAGAAGGCAGAAAAAACAAGCGTCAAAAAGACAATTAACCAGGGGTTACTTTCCATTAAAATTGAAAACTTTTTCGAAGATAAGAAATACCTCGAAACTATTTTTCTGAATCAGGCTTTCCTTTGTAAGCCGAACTGTTGTGTCTGCGCCGAATATAGAATAGAAACCCTGCAACCAAAGGCAATAAAAAGATCATGTATTCTGGCTCTTGATCGTTAGGCAACGTGAGATATGAGTAAACTGCAAATCCTCCAGAAATGATGGCAACGGCTAGCCATACGTATTGCATAATTTTATTGTAACGTTCCATAGTTTCTTATTGCAAGCTGTCTTCTTCAACAGCTATTGTTCCTTTAATATTTTTAATTCGGTATTTGGTAAATTGCTGATTTGCTTCTAATCCGTCTCCATAAATGATTTCGTCGGGAGTGGTAATTTTTACGAATTCTTCCGTATAGATTTTCTCTTCAGCCTGAAGCCAAATAAGGTGTTCCGTATTCAGTGTTTCTTCTTTTCCGTTTACTACCTCTACATTGTGCTTTACTTCTACGCGCTTTTCTTCTGTGTAATTGATCGCATAATCTGCCTTTAAAGTGGATTGAAGGCCACCTATACTATCGTAAAAAAACAGCTCCAAACCTTTTGGAAACTCCACGTAAGGATTTTCTGCGTTGGTCCATCGTTGAAGTTCAGGAGTGACAATTTTAAGACGCAGTACCGCACTGTCGCTGTATATTATCTCTGTATTTATAGATACTTCAACAGGTTTGTCGGTAGCATCAACGAGTTCTGGAATATCTTCAACAGGCTGATCTGAGCAGCTATTAAAAAACATAGCCGCAACTGCAGTTGCGGCTAATATTTTTAGCGTATTTAAATGAAATATCAAAAACCTTAGTTGAAACGAACTTTGGTTGTTTCGTTAATCCAACCGCCAATTTTTATATCACTTCCCTCTTGAATGTTGTGGAAAAAGCACTCCGATTTTTCTGGATAACGACTTTTAGCCTTTGCGATTTTATTGTTTACGGACGTTCTCAGTTCGGCATTCTTTGCAGCAGCTGTTTGATATTTGTCTACTGCAGCCCAATACCCAGCTCTTTTTTGACATTCGTTTTCTCCCCAAGATCCAGCACCACCTAAATAAGCGTCGCCAATCATCATGTATGCTTCACCAGAGTTTGGATCTGCGGCTAATGCTTTTAGTGCTTTATTTTTAGCGCTTGCATATTGCGCAGAACTTAACAGACAAAGTCCTGAACGCAATGCTGCCTTTGCTTTAAATGGATTAATTTCTGCTTTGTCTTCCATTTGGTCAGCTAGGTTATACGCCTCGTCATAGTACTTGATAGCAGAGGAGCAATCCGATTTTTTTACATACCAATTTGCAATACTCCATGCCGCAAGAGCTGAAGGTTCTTTTTCTTGGAGCTTTTTAGCAACATCAATGTAGAAGTCAAATTCGTCGCACTCTTTTGTGTTTAGCAGAGATAAAATCTCTTTTAATTGTTCCACATTATCTGGATCCTTTTCAAATTTTGGTTTAAATGCTTTAACCAAATCCTCACAATCAGCAACTTGTTTGAAGAACTGTAGTAGGTTGTCTCCAGACTTCTGATAGTTCACCTTCGTTTTTTCACGAGTGCTGTTTTTCACGTTGTAATCGGCAATGGCTTTCAGTTTTGGATATAAGTTAATCACATCCTCTTTGGTACATAATTTTTTACGGTACATGTTATAGCGCGTTTGGTACATATATACTAGTGCGCCTGCTTCCATATCATTTCCCTGAAGTTCTAATGACTCTTCAAACATCGCATATGCTTCAGCTGCCGCGTTTGGGTTGTATTTAGATAGATCCGCTGCTTTTCTTCCTAGAACAAATCCACGCTCGCCAAAATGTTCTATTCGCGCATCATATACCATCATTAGTGTATCCACCAATTTATTTTTTAACTCCTTATTTGCTTTGTTAGCTTTTATTTGTCTCGCATAAAGCTTCGCTCCCTTTACATAAATAGATTTAGAGCACTTTGGGCAAATTTCAAATACATTTTTCCAATACTTCAGCGACTCTCCGTATTGCTTTTGTTTGTAGTAGTCTTGATACAGTGATAGGTTTTTGATACAGTTAAGACTGTCTTCCGGAGTTGCACCAAACTTTTGGGCTTGTATGCTTGTGGCTCCTATTATCATTACTACTGCTACTATTAACTTCTTCATCGATTATCTGTTTTAATTGTATTTGCTTCTCTTAAACCAGCCGTCAAATTTATGCGGGTTCATCGAGAGGCCAATAAACAAGTTTGTGAAATTTTCTTTAACTATTGCGTTACCTTCCTGTCCTCTTGAACCAATTTCAATGCCAAAGTTGAATGTTGACTTCATTTTGGTTTTTTGAAGTGGTATTCCAATGCCTGCTGTTCCAGCTATTTGCGATAACTGCTCCCCATTAAAGTTTAACCGAGTATTCTCATACCGCACTCCAGCTCTGTAACGAATGGATTGAAAAAATGTAGCCACAGGATCTGGGTCAGCAACAAACTGAACTCCGCCAGATAACGCATTTCCATCCGACATAGAAAAAGGAACATCGATTAGTGCCAATTCCGACCATGAGGTAGTGGAGTATTCAGCAGAAAGTATCCAACTATTCGATAGGTAAAAAGCAATTCCAGCGCTAAACTCTGATGGTAAGGTAAGGTTACCTTCTTCAGAAATATCTTGAACGGTGTCAATAATGTTATCGCTTAATCCCACAGGACGATAGGTATATGAAAGCTGTTGGTTATTCGCATTAATATTGCTGCTTGGTTTGTAATTAACTGCTCCAGAAACCCAGGCTTCTTTCCCAATTTTACGCTGATACAAAATGCCAAAATCAATTCCAACGTCATTGATGTTTGTACGATTAATAAGTTTGGAACTGGTTACGTTGGCGTTATCAACAAAATTTGAAACGGACCTTGATGTTTGCGAAAACCCAAAATAATAATGTGCTTGAACGCCCAACATAAGTTTATTTTTTTCATCCAACCAGGGCATACCACCGATACCTCCAGTTGCCCTGTTGTAACCACCTTCACCCGTGTAGGTAAACTCAAAATCACCAAGGGCATCCGAGCTTTGAGGTGCGGTAATATCGTACCCAATCCTTGTGTAAGGTCCCATCGAAAAAGCTGCACCGAACCGTTTGCCCATTGGGAAACCGAATGCTACTCCGTTAATGTATTGACTGGAAACACTTTGTGTAGTTGTTGGGGTACTGACTTGCAGAAAGTCTGCGTGTACGTCAACTGCAAAGGTGGGTTGTTCTAAGCTTGCAAATGCAGCCGAGTTTTTTAGATTGAGCAGAAAAGGGTCAGCTAAAGCTACCTGAGCTTCGCCCATTGCTTTGTAATTTGAAAAACTATTTGAATTCGGGTCACCAATACCATAGAATGAATACGGAGAGCCGGTAGTTGTTTGCGCTAACGAATTTAGAGCAGTTAAAAAAAGAAGAGCGGCTACTACAAGCTTATTCATTGAATATCAATACTTCGTTCAAACCTTCAAGTGTAAGATTTGGGCGTGCAAAAATGGTGTTTTTTAATGCCTTAGCAAAATGCTTTGCATCTCCTCCTGTTAAAACAACCTTTAAATCAGAATATTGTTTCTTATAGAGGTTAATTACCCCTTCAATTTCCTTTTCGAGCCCAAACTGCACGCCGCTTTGAATGGAGTTCGGGGTATTTGTACCAATTAAATCAACGGTTGTATTTGGGGCACAAATTGGCAATTTGGCCGTAAAGTGATTTAAGGCTTGAAACCGCATAGTGAGTCCTGGACTGATTCCTCCCCCAAAATAATTCCCCTTAGTATCTACAAAGTCGTACTTAATGCACGTGCCGCAATCTATGGCTAAAGCTGAACTGTCAGGATAAATGCTTTGCAATGCAACAGCATTTGCCAGACGATCTAAGCCCAATGTTTCGGGTGTTTCGTAAAGGTTTTTAACGGGAGTTTTGGCGGTGTAGTCAAAATTGAGAACTACCTTACACGAAGCCAATAATTTTTCGAGTTGCTGATTGTGCTGCACCACCGAGCTAACAATGCACTTTTCTATTTTGTTATTTATCAAAAGTGCTTCTGTTACCGATAAAAGTACTTTTGGCTTGACGCGTTTTTTCTCCACTAGGTTTTGGCCATCAAATAAAGCCAGCTTACACAGCGTATTACCAATATCTATAACTAAATGCATGTGCTGCAAAGGTACATTTACCCGAAGTACTCGGTATCTTTTTCTATTTGTTTAAAATCTTTGATGCTGGTTTATAATTTTATTTAAATTTGCCGCCCACAAAACGGTGCCTTAGCTCAGTTGGTAGAGCACAGGACTGAAAATCCTGGTGTCCCTGGTTCGATTCCTGGAGGCACCACCGCAAAAGCCCTTCATTTTTGAGGGGCTTTTTGTTTATGAAATACTTCACTTACATATTGCAGAGTATGAAAGATGGTAAATTTTACATTGGCCAGACTGAGGATTTAGAAAAACGATTGATTCGACATAACAATGGGAGTGAAAAATACACGAGCAAACTTTTGCCATGGAATTTGGTTTGGTATGCTGAACATAACAATAGAAAAAAGGCTTTCGGATTGGAGAAAAAATTAAAAGGGATGAAAAGCCGTGCACGACTGATAACTTATATTGCGGAACATCCTGTCCCGGGCTCCGAAAACCTTCAAATTTCCAATTTGATAGATTTTCGAGAGTCCACGTAAAATGAAGCAATTAAAAATTGCCATTTTACGGGATTCGATTCCTGGAGGCACCACCAGAAAAACCCTTTAACTCATTGATTTAAAGGGTTTTTTGTTTTTAATTCACGTCGAGTACTGTAAACTCAACCCTTCGGTTCTCTTTTCGTCCTTGCTTGGTTGAGTTGTCTGCAATTGGTTTGCTTGAACCATAGCCCTTACCAACCACGTTTTCTCTAGGAATTCCTTTTTTTACTAAATAGCTTTTAACGGCTTCTACTCTTGCTAACGAAAGTTTATTGTTCAGTGCATCGCTTCCTACATTATCTGTGTGTCCACCCAATTCAATTTTAAGAGTTGGATTGGTTTTCATCAATTGATACAATTTATTGAGTTCCACTTTAGATGTGGATAGTAAAGTTGATTTTCCAGTTTCAAAATAAATGTTGTTTAATTGCACTGTAACACCCTTAATGATGGGGTCAAGAAAAATATCAAGTGTAATGGGTTCAATATTACTCGTTTCGCTGTATTCAAAGGCAACACTTTTAAACAAGTAGCCACGGGTTTCGGCATAAAACGCATAATCGGAACCCTCGGATAACATGACCAAGTATTGACCATCGGAGGGTCTTGAAAGCACCATGTTTTTTAGCTCACCATTTTCTACATTAATTAAGCGCATAGTAGCAGATATGGGCTGTTTTGTAACATTATCGTAAACTTTCCCCGTGACGTAATTACTGCGGTGGCCGAGTTTCATTTCGGGAGGTACCTTAAAACTCCATATTCTGCTTTGGTTAGCCATAATGCTCGCTGCATCAAACTCTTCTCTACTAAAATATCCAGTTTTCCCATCGGGAGAGACACACATTGATAGTTGATTTTTCTGGTCGTTTATAGGGTAACCCAAATTTCTTGGTTTTTGCCATTCTCCGTTTTCGATTTCGGTTGCGTATAGATCATAACCACCAAAACCAATGTGTCCTTTACTTGCAAAAAATAGGGTTTGACCATTGGCATGTAAAAATGGGCTGCCTTCATTTTCTTTAGTGTTTACAGGGCTTCCTATATTTCTGGGCGTTGTCCAAGTGCCGTCTTCGTTTTTTATGGAAGTATAAATATCCAAACCACCTAGGCCATTGGGACGATCGGAAATGAAAAACAGTGTTCTGCCATCGGGACTTAGCGTTGGTTGCGCCTCGTAGTGCTTAGTATTGATTACATCACCCATATTTTTAAGTTTGGTCCACGCTCTGTTTTCATAAGTAGAGTAATACAAATCACAATTACCGAAGTTTTCTCTACTATCACTGCAATAACTGCATATTAAGGTATTTCCGTCTGCCGTAATTGTGGCAGTTCCCTCTCCTTCAGAGCTATTTATCGCTCCCTCTAGCTTTTTGGCAGTATGCCAAGACCCAGTTCTTTTGGAGTTGTAAATGTCTTCATTTTGGCTGCCTTTATACCTGCGAGTAAATACCATTTGGTTTTCGTCTCCAGTTAGAATTGGAAAATATTGTAAAGCATTTGGGTCGTTAATTGCGGCGGTCATTACATAGGGGTCAAATCGCAATGGATGCTTGTATGCCGCTGCTGCAAATTCAACCGATTCTTTTTCATTGACCAATCTCTTTTTTAGTTTTTCAGAAGCTTGCGGGTGGCTCAATAGTTTTGAGTGCATAATCAACACCGAGTCAAATTTTCCCTCTCCTTGGTAAATTGATTTTAACCCACCAAATGCGGATAATGCAGTTTTTGAAATGGAGTCGGTGGTTAAAATGGTTTTGTAGGCAGTCTTTTGCAGGGGCTTTTCGGTGCCAGTTTTAGCTAAAGATCTTGCCAGCTGTAACCAGCCATTGTTATAAGTTGGGTCTGTTTTTACTGCTTTTTTGTAATACTTTATTGCAGATTCTTCATCCATTGAAGACGAAGCCATCATTGCATCTTTTAGGTAACCTTCTGCTTTTATTCGCTTTTTGGACTGGGCAAATGACCCAAAAGTGAGCAGGATGGTAATTAGAATTGAAAAGACTTTAATCATAGTGCACATTTTCGTCGAAATTAGGTGCAATTCTCAAACGTAAACGCAGGGTACCGTATAAGTCTTCAGTCGATGAATGTTGATATTTTACCGGTGAATTACATCTTTTTTGAAATATGCATACACTTCTATCCTTTTCTTGACGATTGAATTAGTTCAGAAATATGAATTGGAAATGGAACGCGCAGAACAAGTAGTGTCTCAAAGCAATTTAAAGTTTGAGGAGAAGCTTTATCGCAGTTCAGATTTTTTATTGGATTATTATTTTAGAAGCGGAAGCATAATTTTTGGAAGCGAGATTAATGAATACCTAAATCCTACTTGATAAATCAAAAGGAGTTGGAGCAACTTCGCGAAATTGGTAGAGTAGCCCCCTTTAAAGCGGCTTATAAAGTACTGGCTTGCTCGGGCTGGCATCGTTTTTAAAACTTGCAAAGCTGAGATTGAGGAGGTAAGTGCCGTCACTAATTTCTTCCGAAACGTAGATAAGTTCCGTTATGGAACAATCGAATCTTGGCGCATTTGGAACATTCCAAAAGGCATGATGCGCAAGGAGTTTGCCGCCATCAACTTCTTTGTCCACACTGGGTGTATCAATCAATAGGTGCTTAATTCCACGAGTTCTAATTTCTAATGCAGCTTCTTCACTTATAAACGGCGGATTTGAATCGCTGTATTGTCTCGTTTTTTTTGAATCGTCGTTAGGGAGGGAGCGAATTACGATTGCCTCAGGGTTTGGGTTGTTTTCTAAGCATTTTTGAATTTGAGTTTTAGTAATAATCAAATCTTGACCAATCTGTTCAGGTTCAACAGAAATGACCTCAGCTAAAAAAAAGAAGGTCTTTATGTGTTCGTTCACATTATACACCTCCTTGGTAATATGCCCTAAACATTCGGTATGAGTGGAATGCCCGTGCGGGTTAAAACTAATGTCTCTAAAATTGACAGAACCACCTTTCTTTACTTCACCAACAAAACCCTCCCCTTTAACAGGTTTAATGGACATTGGTGGAACATACCACGCTGAAATACTTTTATCGCTGGGGAACGTTTCTATAGAAATATCTAATGGTTTTAGAAGGTCGACCTTCAGTGATACCCCATTATGTTCAATGGTCGCAATCACTCCTCTAAGGCAACGATTTCAGTAATTTCTGGCATCATTTGGTTAAACAACCCTTGGATACCATTTTTTAAGGTTACACTGGAAGACGGGCAGCCACTGCATGAACCCTTTAGAATTACAGTAACCGTACCTTCACCATCATAAGAATGATAATCAATAGCTCCTCCATCACTTTCAACAGCTGGACGCACATAATCCTCTAAAATTTCTACGATTCTTTTTTCAGTTTCAGTTGTGGGCTTTTGAGCGGGTGCACGTTCTGCTTTTTTCTCAGTTGCAGTGGCCTTTTCAGTTGTTATGGTTTTTGGGTTTTCTGTGAAAATATCGTGACCCGTTGATAAATACTCCTGAATGTAGGAACGAACCTCCGCAAATACTTCTTGCCAGTCTACCAAATCATTCTTAGTGATGGTTATAAAATCGTTTGAGAAAAACACTCCCGTAACGAATGGGAATGTAAATAGCCGAGCAGCTAAAGGTGCTTTAGTGGTCTCACTAACGTCGTTAAACTCTACACTAGAACCTTGCTCTGTAAAAGCTAGGTTACATACAAACTTCATTGTAGCCGGATTTGGAGTGCTTTCGGCATATACTGAAATGGGTATTTTTTTTTCTGCGGTATCCATAAAACAGGTATTTAGTTTATGCAAATTTAAGCTGAAGGAAGCAGTGGTCTCGTACAACGAGTGGATTATTGTTATAATTTTGTAACTTCATGATTGTGAAGCAACTATTAATATGGATTACGGCAGGTCTGATGCTCATAGCCTCTACTGGAGCCACTGTGCATCAGATGGTTTGTTTGCATTCGGGCAACGCTCAGTATTCATTGGAGCAAATCAGCTGCTGTATAAATGACGCTAATAAGGAAACTATAAAGAAAACATGTTGCACGTTTTTTTCGCTCAAGTTCCAAACAGATCAGGTAGTAAGCGTTAGCCATGAAAAGGACAGTGTTGACTTTTTAGAGGGAACGGTTGAAGTAAGAACAAATTCATTTTGGTCTTTCCACGAAAAGAGCACATTGTCTTGTGCGCCAATATACCGCCGCCAGACAAACTCCGAGTCCACTTACAGTTACAGAGATTTTTATGCTAGAATTCCGTTACTGACCGAAGTAACCGAATTTTTCAATTGCATAAAAATCTACACATGAAAACAATATATAAAATCTTAATATCCATGCTCTTTCTTGCTGCAAACAGTGGTTTGAGAGCGCAAATACAAGGTGAAATTCACCCAGAGGAAGAGCACAATCACCCAGAGGGTAAGCATAAGCACTCGGAGGGACTACCCGGTGCAAATGTTTATTGGATGCAATCGCCAACTACTGGAACTTCTAGTGATGAAAGTGGCGCATTTGTAATTCAGCCACCTGCTAAACTTCCAGCTAAGCTAATTGTATCCTACCTCGGATTTACCTCGGACACCATTCTGATTCAAAAACCGACACAGCATATTCATGTATCGCTTAAACCAAATTTAACCATGGATGAGGTCGTAGTGCGGGAGCGCAAACAATCGACTTCTTACGATATGATGAGCGCTAAGCATGTGGAGCACATCGGTTCCAAAGAACTTACGCGTGCTGCATGCTGCAATATATCGGAGGCTTTTGAAACAAACGCTTCAGTTGACGTTGTATCTAGCGATGGGGTTACAGGGGCAAAAAAAATTCAAATGCTTGGCTTAGATGGCATTTATACGAGTATTCAGTTTGAAAACCTACCCATGGTGCGAGGCTTGGCCAACCTGGACGGACTATCTCATATTCCTGGAACTTGGGTGGAAAGCATCCAAATATCAAAGGGAAGTGGGTCGGTCAGAAATGGATACGAGGGAATGACGGGGCAGATAAACATAGAGTTTTTAAAGCCTGACGAGCTTAATGAAAAAGTATATGTGAATTTATACGGAAACATTATGGGTAGAACAGAGATAAATGCCCACATAGGAGATAGATTAAACGAGAAATGGAGTACCTTATTTTTAGCCCATGGCAATATGAACCAACTGCCTTTGGATAATAACGATGATGGGTTTATGGACATCAGTTTGAAAAAGCAAATCAATTTATTTAATCGCTGGAAATATAAAGGAGAGCGTTTCAGGGCGCAGTTTGGTATTCGCGGCTTAGTGGAAGAAAAAACTGGTGGAGAAATGAACTTTAACCCGGAAAATGATCTCGGCACAACAAATATTTATGGTGTTGGTGCTCAAGGAAACCACATAGAGGCATTTTATAAAAATGGAATACTAATGAAGAATAGGCCTTGGGGTTCGCTTGCGCTGATTACAAGAGCGAGTTATCACGACCAAACGTTGTATGCTGGGTTAATGGACTACTCAGGTACTGAATCCTATTTCTATTCAAACTTGTTGTATTCGGATATAATTAAGACTACCGAACACAAATACACGGTAGGGTTAAGCTATGTGTTTGATGATTACGACGAAACATTTAACGGCAAAAAATTCCTAAGAACGGAGCACGTGCCCGGTGTTTTTGGTGAATATACGTTCGCTAGAAATAAGTTTCAGTCGGTATTGGGTGCGCGCACTGATTTTCACAATTTGTACGGTACGCAGCTGAGTCCAAAAGTTAATTTAAAATACGACTATGCTGAGAGAGGCGCTGTAAGAGTATCGCTTGGAAGAGGCTTTCGTGTAGCCAATATTTTTGTAGATAACAACTCCACCTTTGTAAGCCAAAGGGTGATTACAATACAAGAAAACTTACAACCAGAAATCGCTTGGAATACCGGCTTTAGCGGAACGCAAAAGGTGCAACTTAACGATAGAGACTTAACGCTGCATGCCGAGTATTTTTATACAAGTTTTGAGAATCAGGTCATTGTAGATAGGGAGACGCCGGGTGCATTGAAGTTTTACAACTTGGAAGGGAGTTCTTATTCTAATGCAGTTCAAGTAGAGGTAATGTATGAGCCATGGAAGGTTTTGGAGGTGAGAACAGCGGCGAAATATCTGGATGTTCAGAGTACCTTTTCTGGTGTTCAAAAGCAACTACCAATGGTGCCAAATTGGAGGGGAATGATAAGTTTAGGCTATCAAACCTTAAATAGAAAATGGCAAATGGACTTTACTACGCAGTTTGTAGGAGTCAGTAGAATACCCAGTACAATGGGCAATGAGACAGCCAATCAGCGCAATCAGTCCAGCGATGCGTACCTGCTCATGAATACACAGATCACACGCCGATTTAGGCATATAGAG
>CBFIBQ010000005.1:0-132707 GCA_965660875.1 Salibacteraceae bacterium
TGAATCGAGCGTTTAAAGCAAGGTTATTCCATGTAAGGAAATAGTACTGTGTGTCGCTATATAAGCTGTAGTAAGGGTTTATTCGTGATTTAGTGCTGTCTTGATACAGGTATTTATCAAACCAACCATCATTTTGTTCGCCGTAAAAAAGAATGTAATCGCTGGGGTCAAAACTGCCATCAGCTCCTCCAGCTATCTCGATTGGCTGTTCTTTACCTCTTGCAAATAATTGAATGTTTCTTGGGTTTATAGAGTTTAAATTCACTCCAATATTAGACAGTGCCGCTTGAACTGCGCCGTGCTCTATTTTGTACATACCTTTTTTGGTAACCGGTATTTTAAGGTATTGCTGGTTGTAGTTGATCCATTCGTTTCCAAACGGTTGCGTGTAAATAGATAGTGGCAACAGCAAGCATGCTATGAACTGTGCCAGTTGTTTCATTTTGGTTTATTGAAATCCACTTTTAATGAAAAAACATTGGAATAAAGTGCCACACTATTATCACCAATATCGGTGAGCGCATAATCTACCGTAACCCCTTTAAAGTTTACCCCAATACCAATATTTGGTTCAAATGTGGTTTCCTCAAAATTTCCAACTTCGGCCTTAATTTTTTGAAAGTTTCCGATACCACTTCTTAGGTAGACAATTTTATTCCAGCTCAGCTCAAGCCCCATATATGGGTCTATACTAAACGGATCTCCTTGAATAAGTGTGTTTATGCGTCCATCTGTTGTAATGTCAAAGTTGACCTCTGGTTGAATACCAAACTTTTTAATTTCAAAAAACCGTCCCGCACCTAATATTAACCTCGGTAATGTAATTTCAAGTCCGTTTTCGGGTATTTCGTTGTTGGTTTGAGTAAATACTTCTATAGTACGTTGATCTAGGCTATAACTCCAAGCATTAAACGTAGATGTAACATCTCGTAATGTTGCACCAAAATTCCATTGATTTAAGGTGTATTGTGCACCAGCATCCAAACCAAACCCCCATGCGTTTGCGAAAGATCCAACTTTACGGTAAATAACTTTAGCGCTACCGCCAATACTCAAGCCTTCTAAAGGTAACGATCGTGCGTATGAAAAAATGAACGCATTATCAACCGCAGCAAAAGAGGTAATATTATCGTAGTTTACATTTCCATTTTGATCCACTAGGTCGATGGTATTCGGAATATCATCAACACCAAAACGTATATAGGAGAAACCGAAACTGGATTCCTCATCAATCTTTGTGGCGAAAGAAGCGTAATCGTATTTGGCTATTCCAGCGAAGTATTCGGCATGCATCAAACCGAGAGAAAACTCTTTTTCTAAACCAACAAGACCTGCAGGATTCCAATAACCACTGGTTACATCGTTAACCGTAGCAACGTTAGCTTTGGCTAAAGACATAGCTCGGGCGCCCACTCCAATGGATAAAAATTCATTAGAATATTTACGGATTTGTGCTTTTCCAGAGTTTGTAGCTCCTACAAACAACACAAAGCATAATATTTTGGGTAAAATGAATTTAAAGTGCTTCGACATACCGACTGCTAAATTACTTGATTGTGCTTTAAAAACTGAATAAGTCGCTAAAAATTGTATCCGAATTCCACTTTTGTAGGGTAAGGGATTTTGATGTTAGTTTGCAGTATGAGAAATGTGATCAATTTCATTCCAAATGCACTCACCCTTTGCAATCTCTTGTGTGGAGTATTAGGAATTTATCTTTGCTTTCATGAGGCACTGCCTTGGGCTGCTGTTATGATCTTCATTGGCGGTTTTTTTGACTTTTTTGATGGTATGGTCGCTCGACTAATTGGCGCTCATTCTGAACTGGGTAAGCAGTTGGATAGCCTGGCTGATCTCATAACTTTTGGAACCTTGCCTGGGCTAATTTTATTCAACTTAATACTCGCTGCTCAAGGTCATTATTACTCCAACTTTAACAACATACCCTTTAATGATTTTGCTTTTGCTGGAATTGCATTATTTCTTCCATTATTTGCGGCATTGCGTTTGGCTAAGTTCAACATTGATGAAACTCAAGTCAATCATTTCATGGGTATTCCAACTCCGGCAGCGGCTATTTTTATAGCCGGTTTGCCTATTGCATTGGAGTGGCAGTACTATTTAAACTTATACATACCACACGATGTTGGTGAGTTTGTAACGCTTTCCAAATTGTACTATTGGAATAATACAGACATTGGAATCATGCTGTTTTTTACAAATCAGTGGTTTTATTTTAGCACAGCAATAGTGCTTTGCATGTTGATGGTGTTGCCCGTTCCGATTCTGGCATTTAAGTTTAAGGGTTTATCATGGGCAAATAATAAGTGGAAATATGTTTTTCTTATTGTTGCCGTTTGCTCCATTGGTTTTGCCTTTATCCATGACTTTATTTACATAAAGAACATCCCATACATACAATGGTTGATTATCCCTATTCTGATAGCGGAATTGGTGGTTTACTCCTTGATTAAAAATATACTTACTAAGAGTCCCTCGAATAAAATTTAAATGCTGATTACGGTATTTGGGTTTTATCTTCCGTTGAAGTCACCCATGGCTCGGTTCACACCTGCAAGGCCAATTGCAACAATTGCATTGCTTGATAAGTCGATACGTTCTTGCAGGGTTTTACGCTCTTCAGCTGTCCATTCACCCAATACATAATCCACTTGTTTTCCCTTGCTGAATTCACTGCCAATACCAAACCTAAGACGATTGTACTGTTGTGTTTGAAGCAGTTCATTTATACTCTTTAGACCGTTGTGTCCTCCATCACTTCCTTTTTTACGAATACGAATTTTTCCAAAGGGTAAAGCAAGGTCGTCGGTGACGATGATAAGGTTTTCTATCGAGATTTTTTCTTTATCTAACCAATAGCGGACAGCTTTTCCACTAAGGTTCATAAAGGTGTTTGGTTTGATTAGAACAAATTGACGTCCTTTAGATTTTACCGTGCAAGTATCTGCGTATCGGTCAGGGCTAAAAACTGAATTGGACGCACTTGCAAGTGCGTCCAATATCAAAAAACCAATATTATGTCTAGTATTCTCGTATTTGACTCCAGGGTTTCCTAGGCCAACAACTAAATACTTCATGAGGTTTACTAAGCGTTTTCAGCAGCAGGAGCTTCAGCGCCTTCAGCAGCAGCTTCACCTTCTTCACCTTCTTCATCTTCCAGCTCATCTTCAATTGCTCCACGAGCAGTTTTAATAAAGACAGCATAGTTGTTAGACGCATCAGTAAACTCTACATTTGGTATAGATAACTCACCAATTCTAACTCCATTACCAATTCTCAAACTTGAGATTTCAATACTCACCTCAGACGGAATGTTTTCTAATAAACCTTCAACAGTAATTTTTCGTTGAGGAATTCTTAATCTACCGCCATTTAAAACGCCGATTGCATTTCCAGTGGTGCGCACAGGAATTTTCAAGCTTACTTTTTGTCCTTCTTTTGGAGCAAAAAAGTCAGCATGCATAACTCTGTCCGTTACCGGGTGAAACTGAATGTCCTTCAAGTAAGTTGTATACTCTGTTCCATCTACACTTACTTTTACTACGTATACGTTAGGAGTATATACCAAATCTTTGAAGTCTCTTTCATCAACTTGAAAATGTATTGGATCATTTGCACCATAGATAACGCAAGGAACTAGTCCTTCTTTTCTTAAAGACTTTGATTCTTTTTTACCTACAGTTTTTCTAACTGAACCTTTAATAGCAATTGCTTCCATTTCTGAACTATTATTATTTAAATCAAAAAGTGTGAACTTATTGATTTTTTGTGAATTACGTTTTCTATTACATTACTGAATAAATCCGCTACTGTAAGTACACGAATTTTTTGTGACTGTTGTTTTAATGGAATGGTATCCGTTACTACAAGTTCAGTCAATTTTGATTGCTCAATTCTTTCGTATGCCGGGCCACTTAAGACTGCATGCGTTATGAGTGCTCTCACAGACTTTGCTCCATGATCAAACATCATATCGGCCGCTTTGGTTAGTGTACCTGCAGTATCAATTAAATCATCAACCAGCACTACATCCTTACCTTCTACGTCCCCAATTACCGTCATGTCTGCTACTTCATTTGCTCTTTTTCTTTGCTTATAGCAAATAGCCAATCCGCAATCTAAAAACTTAGCGTATGAGTTTGCACGCTTAGTACCGCCCGTATCTGGAGCAGCAATAATTACGTTATCCAAGTTCAGCGTCCTTAAATAAGGAATGAAAATAGAACTTGCGTACAAGTGGTCTACTGGTACTTCAAAAAAACCTTGAATCTGATCAGCATGTAAGTCCATGGTGATGATTCTAGTTATACCAGCTGCTGATAACATATTTGCTACAAGTTTGGAACCAATGGCAACTCGTGGCTTGTCTTTTCTATCTTGTCTTGCAAAACCAAAATAAGGTACTACCGCAATGATTTCTTTTGCAGATGCTCTTTTCGCCGCATCAACCATTAAGAGTAACTCCATTAAATTATCTGTTGGCGGCATGGTAGATTGAATGATAAAAACAGCGTCACCTCTTACGGTTTCTTCAAAAGAGGGCTGGAACTCCCCGTCACTAAAACGCAACATAGATACCTTGCCTAAACCGGTACCAGATGCAGCAGCAATACTCTTTCCTAGATCCTCGGAAGCGCTACCTGCAAATATTTTAACGTGTGACGACATTTTCCTTCAAAAAATTGGGCTGCAAATGTAGATAATTTAAGTATTAAAAAACAACATATTTTTAGAAGCTTATTTGTGTGCTAACCTCTTGATTTTCAATTGTTGTATTATTCTGTTTTAAGTGGTCATAAAATTCATTAAAAAATAGCTCTCAAAAAATACTAATTTTACCGCCTCATGAAGCTTATTATGAACACCATGATTCGAATGAACGCGCTTTTTGTTTTTGCAGTTATTGTAGGCGTATTAGTATTTAGCGGTTGCAAAACAAAAGCACCCAGAGCTAATTTTGTATTTGATCAAGAAAATGGCGGTATTGTGAACTTCACCAATACTTCTGCGGGTGAGATTACTGCTTTAACTTGGGAGTTTGGAGACGGTGAAGTATCTACGGAGACAAGCCCAACTCACCGCTATTTAGCTGGCGGAACCTATACGGCAAGCCTTACGGTTGAAAACGAAGGCGGTTCAAATACCTTCGTTGCCGATGTATTTATTGATGATGCAGACAGAGAAGTGATTGAGGACTACCCAGTTTTCAATGATGCTGAAGGATATTTTTACGCAAGAAATCGCTTTGAATACGATCCAATTACTCCAGGTGTACTTACTGAAATAACTGCAAGTGCACTGGTTACTATGTACGATACTTCCAATTTTTTGGTGAATGTGGGTACTGTGAATGTAAATGGCATTGAGTTAAACAACAATTCGGACAACACGTACAGTTACCATAGCAAAGATTCTTCGTGGTACTTTAACGAAGGGTTGAGGTGGAGTGCAGAGGGTGGTAATGGTTTTCCTACCATAGTCGAGAATATTGGCTCTGTGGAGTTTCCAGAGCTTTCCGCAATAGTATCTCCTAAAGGTCTTGTGCGGTCTATTGATACAGTTTATAGTCTCCGAGTAAAAGATCCAATTTTGTTAGCAGATTCAGTAATATTTCGCATTGAAAGTGCTGCTACAGGTACTATGATATTGCAAAAAACTACGGTTGGTGGTTTTAGCGGAGTTGCTTTTAATGAAGCAGATATTCTAAAACTGACGCAGGGAGAATACATTACAAAAGTGATTGCTTACAGCTTTGAACGTAAAGTGTTTAATTTCAAGCCAGTCTACTTTACCAAAGAGTCGTATACAGAATCTACTTTAACAGTAAGATAGCGAAATATCCTTATTTTTATAGCATTTTTTGCTTTCATTCTAATCGATTTTCTACCCTTCTATTTTCATTATTTTTGTCGCAGTTTTTAATAACCTGTTAAACAAAAAATGGCAAATAATAATTACGAGGCTCAAGTGGATGCATTCATGGAGTCTGTTAGTAAAAGAGACGCTCAGCAACCCGAGTTTTTGCAAGCGGTAAAAGAAGTAGCTGAAACTGTTATTCCTTTTATAGAAGAAAACCCAAAGTATAAGCAAGCAAAAATTCTAGAGAGAATGGTAGAGCCTGAACGCGTAGTTATGTTCAGGGTTCCTTGGTTAGACGATAAAGGTAATGCGCAGATTAATAGGGGATATAGGATTGAGATGAACTCAGCTATTGGTCCTTATAAAGGTGGATTGAGATTTCACCCTAGTGTTGACCTCAGTATCCTAAAGTTCTTAGCTTTTGAGCAAGTTTTTAAGAACAGCCTCACCACTTTGCCTATGGGCGGTGGAAAAGGTGGTGCTGATTTTGACCCAAAAGGAAAGTCAGATAATGAAGTAATGAAGTTCTGTCAAAGTTTTATGACTGAATTATCAAGACACATTGGTCCAAATACAGATGTTCCTGCTGGAGATATTGGCGTTGGTGGAAGAGAAATTGGTTTTATGTTTGGCCAATACAAACGCATTAGAAATGAATTTACTGGTGTGCTTACCGGAAAAGGACGTGAATTTGGCGGTTCGTTAATTAGACCTGAAGCAACTGGATATGGAGCGGTGTATTTTACGCACAATATGTTAGAAACTAAAGACGAATCTGTAAAAGGAAAAACTGTCGTTATTTCTGGATCGGGTAACGTTGCTCAGTATGCTTTGCAGAAGGTAATTCACCTCGGTGGTAAAGTTGTAACTGTTTCGGATTCATCGGGATATGTTTATGCTAAGAATGGACTTCACTCTGAGCATTTCGATTTTATTCAAGATCTTAAAAATGTTCGAAGAGGTAGAATAAAAGAATTGGCTGATAATTACGACGATATTGAATTCTTTCCAGGAGAAAAACCATGGGGAGTAGGTTGCGATATTGCACTGCCCTGTGCTACACAAAATGAATTGCAAGAAGCAGATGCGCAAGCGCTAATAAATAATGGCATAATGGCCGTTACTGAAGGTGCAAACATGCCTTGTACTCCAGAAGCGATGCACTTATTTGAGCAAAATAAAATTCTTTATTCTCCGGGTAAAGCATCAAATGCTGGTGGCGTGGCTGTTTCTGGTTTAGAAATGAGTCAAAACTCTATGCGTTATAATTGGACGCGGGAAGAGGTGGATAATAAATTGAAAGGTATTATGAAGTCAATTCATGAGGACTGTGTAAAATACGGAAAACGTGAAGACGGATATATTGATTATGTAACTGGTGCAAATGTTGCTGGCTTTATAAAAGTTGCTGATGCAATGATGGCTCAGGGAGTCGTATAAAACAATCTTAAGGCAATCAAAAAAGCCCCAATGATGATTTCATTGGGGCTTTTTTATGCTCAATACTTAATTGCTGATTATTTCCTTCCGTGAACCCAAAAATTACCGTTGATATGGTTTTTAAGATCACTCTCTTTAAGCTTATTCTGTTCTTTTAACGCATCCTGTAAATTGTCAAATTCGCTCGTATACACAAAGAAGAATTTACGATCCTCTCTTGAAACAACTTTAGTATCAGTACCAGTTTCCCGTTTTAGCATGCGCTGGTAGGCTTTGGCGTCTTCAATGTTAAAGTAGGAACCTACAACCGTATAAAACTTGTTGTATTGAGCTTCATCGCCACCTTCTTCAACAGCAGTTAAGGCACCGCTCTTTTTTAAAGCTTCAATTTCATTGGCTATGGCGTCCATTACAGCTGCAGAATCCAAACCTTCAGTTTCTTTATTCGATGCTTTTATTTGCGCTTTTAATTGCTCTATTTCCTCTTCTAGTTTTTCAATGCGTTTTTTATCTTGCTCGCTGAGCTGAGCAGAACTTTTTGATGCACTCCCCTTATCAGCAGCTTCTGTATTCACCTTATTTTCCTCAATCACCTTTTCCATTTTAGGCTTTTCTTCTTCATAAGTGTTTTTCAACTTATCAACTTCTTCTTTTTGCTCTTTCAGGGCTTTTTCTTGTTCTTTTACTTTAAGTGCAAGGTCTTGGTTCTCTTCTTTGAGAATATCAAGCTCTTCTTGCTGATTTCTTAAGCTTCGGGCTAATTGGCTGTTATTTTTTCCACCTTTTACCTTTCTGGGAATTCTATAACCAATAGAAATTTCATGGGTTCCACTATTATAGTTTCGAATTCCACCAGTTGATAGGTCGTACGAATAACCTAAAATGAGTTGGTCAAATACTTGAGCGCCCGCAATCAATACCACTCCAAAGTTTTGACGGTAACCAGCTCCACCCCAGAATCTTTTATCCCACTTAACCACCGTATTAAACTCTAGGGGCAAATTAGCACCTTGAAGATGTCTTACAAAAAGTGTTGGCGTAATTGTAATTGGTTTTTTCTTCAGCTCAAAATCATAGGTTGCAAAAACGTTAAAGTGTCTCAGGTTGTTATATGCTGTAGCCTCTTGAGAAATATCATCTTCATAGTTGAATTGACTGTTCATGAGTTGATTAATTGATAACCCAGCTGTCAGGTTACTCCACTGATATAATATTCCGAAGTCGGCATCAAACGCCATTTGACTTAAATTGTAATCTAGTAGATTCGACTCCGATTGGTCCATAACCCTAATCTTATTGAAATCAATATTTCTTTGAATAAATGCTGCGCCTAGACCAAAAGATATCAGGTGATCATCGGTAATTGGAAGTCTATATCTAAAGTCTATTTCTCCTGTTGTAGTATTAAATATGTGTACTTGATCGGTATTCAGCTTTAAACCCAAAGCGTATTTCTCGCCACCTAATGGACTCTCTAAAGTTATAGCAGATGTTCTTGGAGCATCCTGAAGCCCTACCCATTGTTGCCGGTGGTGCAGCATAAATCGGGTTTCATTTTTTGATGCAACAGCCGCAGGATTCACTAAGTATTGATTTAGGAAATTTTGACTATAAATAGGTGTTTGTTGCGCCCATAGACTGCATACACCTATAATTAAAGCAAGCGATAGTATAATTTTCTTCATGGTAGTACTTACTTATTGTTTCTCAATATTGATAATGCTCCTTTATATGATCTTTCACTATTTGGAAAAGAAATGGTATAAAAGTAGGATCCGTCTGGTAGGATATCTCCATTTTTATTCCTGCCATCCCAATCGTTTTGGTAATTGCTGGTATTCAATACCTCTCCTCCCCAACGGTCGTAAACTCTAACTTCTCCTTCTTGGTAGTTTTCTATATTTTGAATAACCCAAGCATCATTTTGGCCATTACCATCAGGAGTAATCACATTAGTTGGGATCACGTTATAGTCGTTGTTAACTTCGATAATTTGTGTAGCAGTATTTGAACATCCTTTTTCATCAGTACCAGTAACCGTAAATATGGATTGTTCCTTTGCGTCGAATATTGGTTTTTCAATACTTGAGTTATTTAAGCCCGTTTGAGGTATCCACTCATACGTTACGCCACCTTGGGCTACTAATTGAAGATCAAAACCTTTGCTAACTGTGGTGTCATTTCCTATGGTAATATCCGGAAGTTCATACACCTCTACATCTCTGATAATTGAATCTTTACACAACTTATCTGAACTGGTCACCAGTTTCATTTTATACATACCTGAATTCTCTGGAATAAAAGTTGGCTTTGGAATGATAGATTCGAATTCAGTTCCTAAAGTCCATTTATAGGTGAGTGCTCCGGTGTTTATTGTTGAGCTATTGTCTGGTTCCAATGCATCATAATGACAAGCATTATCTACTGTAAAGTTTGCTACGGGTACTTCATAAACTTCTACTGTTTTAGTAGCTGAAGCAACACAGTTTTTATCGGAAACTGCTTTAAGACTTACATCATAAGTTCCGTTGTTTAAAAATAGGTGAGAAGGAGACGGAATGTTTGCACCAGTTCCATCACCAAAATCCCAAGTGTGAGATACGATCGAACCTCTGGGTAAATCTGTACTATCTGTAAACGGCATTTTAAATCCGTCACATACGGGGTCAAATACAAAATCCACATCTGGAATTTCGTAGGCAATAATTCTTTTTGAAACTGTGTCAGTACAACCAAATTGCGAAGTAGAAACCAACTGGACATTATGGTCGCCTTGAGCTAAGAATACATAGTTTACATTTTCTGTTGAATCTACGTTGCCATCTCCAAAGTCCCATAGGTAAGTGAGGGTCCCCTGCACACTAAATGAGCGGTTAGTTATTGGCGTGGTATCATTGAAACACACATTGGTAAATACGTAATCCGCAACAGGGTTGGCATAGATGGTAATATTTTTTGTCATTTGATCGGTACAACCTGAATCTGTCGTTTGTGTTAAAGTAATCTTATAATTACCTGGGCCTGTGTAATAATGTCTGGGGTTCTTCAGGGTATCGGTATTTCCATCACCAAAGTCCCAGGCAAAGTTTACAGTTGAATCTGGAATATTTGCTCCATTACTGTATTGACTGCTATCAAACAATAAAGCGGAATCCTCAAAACACACATTCGTTAAACTAAAGTTCGTTTCGGGTTGAGGGTTTACCCACACATCTTGTCGTGCTGTATCTGTACAATTGTTAATAGTGGTAGTGAGTAATTGCACGGTGTACTTTCCAGAGTTATTGTAGCGATGTTTCGGACTTGGTGTTGAAGAAGTATTTAAATCTCCAAAGCTCCAATTAGAGGTAAGGTTACCGAGCTTAACAGTTGAGTTATTCTGGAAACTCATATCCTGGCCCAAACAAACACTTGATGTGGCAAAACTCGGGTTACTTCTTGGATGAGAAAGTACAGTTTGGGTAACGGAATCTTTACATCCGCTATTATTTTCTGATACAACTAATTTGACGCTATAACTTCCGTCTGCTGAGTAGGCATACTTTGGATTAGCCAAGGTGCTGGTTCCAGTACCGTTGCCAAAATCCCAACTATAAGATAAACTGCTACCTGCTAGCGGATAACTAGATGTATTGGTAAACACACTGGAGTCATTCATACATGCATTTGTAGCGGTATATACAACAGTTGGAAGTGGGTTTACAACTACATTTTTTGATAAGGAATCTCTACAACCTTGGTTACTTGTTGCAATTAGCTTAACCGAGTAAGTACCAAACTGAGCATATTGGTGTAAAGGGTTTCTAACGTTCGAACCATTGCTATTGCCAAAATCCCAACTAAATGAACCAATTGAAGCACCACTTACTGAAGTACTATCTGTAAACGTTGTGGAAGCACCAATACAGACAGTATCGGCTCCATAATTTACATTTGGTAATGCAAAAACAACCACAGGTTTCGTAATTGAATCAACACATCCTCTATTTGAGGTGACCGTTAGTTTAGCATTAATTGAACCAGAAGTACTGTAAGCGTATTTCGGATTTGCATCTAATGAAGTGGCCCCAATGGGTCCAAAATCCCACCGGTGAGATAATGTTCCACCTTTAAGAAATGAGTTATCGGTAAAAGATGTAGTGTCACCTTCGCAAACACTGTTAGTGCTGAAATTAGCAGCAGGACTTTCGTAAACCACAATTGAAAATTGTTTGGTATGTGTGTAGCCAGAGTCCGAAGTAGCTATCATGTTAACATTGTATGCTCCTGGAACAGTGTATTTGTATTTTGGGTTTTCGTCGGTTGAGGTATTACCGTCACCAAAAGTCCATTGGTAAGTCATTGCACCCTTCTTAACAAAGCTATTATTTCTGAATTCCGCAGTATCGGCCACACAGACATTATTCACCGTAAAATCTGCAATTGGAACTGGATTAACTGTAACGGTTTTCTTTAGAGTATCACTACAGAATTGAGTGTAAGCAACTAGCTCTACTTCATAGCTACCAGTATCGTTGTACGTGTGTGTTGGGTTTTGAGTGTTTGATGTTTGACCATCACCAAATTTCCATAAATAACCCAAAGTACCAGTGGCAATATTTGAGTTATTGGCAAAGGTTAATGCAATTTTTTCGGCCGTAGTCGGTGCCGTCCATACTGCATTGGGTGTTGCATTTACCGATACGGGTTTTATCAAAGTGTCTGCACAATTATTAGGCGACCTAAAAATTAGCTGCGCTTGATATGTTCCATGTGCGCTGTAAGATTCATTTGGAGAATAAGAAGTACTTGAATTACCATTCCCAAAACTCCATGTTGAAGTACCCGCGGTCGGAGTACTAGTGTTGGTGAACTGAGTTGCCGTTCCCACACAGTTAGTGGTTGCTGTAAAGTTTACACTTGGCAACGTGTCAACTGTAACTGTTTTAGAAACCGTTGACCTACAATTATCGCTAGAAGTAGCAACCATTTGCACCGTATAAGACCCTGGTTGACCAAAAACATAATTTGGGTTTGCGTTTAGTGCTGTACTCCCGTCGCCAAAGTCCCATAAGTAGGTGTTGTTATTACCGTTAATGGTTTGATTGGTAAATTTTGATATGGCAGTATGACAAACCGTTGGAACGCTAAAATTGGCAATAGGAGAGGAGTTAACCCAAACTACTGCCGTATCACTGAACTCTGTTCCACATGCTCCACCGCTAATTTGAACTCTGTAATGAGTTGAGGAGGTAAGATTAATATAGTTAGTTTTATTGGTGGAGTTTGATACATCCGACCAAGTTTGCATAGTATCGGTTGAAACTTGCCATTTATCGATTAACCCACTGTGATTGTTTAACGATATAACTCCAGAGTTTGAAGCATCACAAACAGTTTTTGTTCCGCTCAGATTACCGCCTGCTATTTCTGGAATTACTCTAATAAAAGCAGAATTAGAAGCAACCTCTGGACAATCCGGTGATTGAACAATTGCACGGTAATAAGCATTTGAAACCAAATTGCTATAAGTTAGACTAGTAGTTGAATTTGTAATAGAACCCCAAGGACCACCGCTGTTAGAGGAACTCTCCCAACGAATTACGGTTCCTGTTTGCCCCGAAAGATTTAGAGTAGCACCGTTACTGCTTGCACAAACTGTGTCTGATCCGCTTACACTACCGCCAACCGATGCAGGCGATATTGTAAGTTTTCCAATTGCTGTGGTATCTGCTGGGCATACACCCGAGGTAATAATACTTCTGTACCATGTTTCTGTTCCTACGTTAGAGAAAGAAATAGTATCGCTAGATGAATTCTCCAAAGCCCATGAAGAACCATTATCTGTTGATTTTAACCAATCAGTAGTAGAGCCAACTTTGTTTGGAGCAAATATTTTTCCTGAGTTTCCACTGCTACAAACTGGACCAACTCCACTTAACGAACCTGCTTCGCTAGTTGCGTCAATTGTTAAACGTGCAGGTGCTGAATATGCAATGTTGCAGCCTTCGCTTTGTATAACGGCTCGGTAAGAGGTACTTTGTTGCAGATTGTTGTAACTTAGTGAACTGTCCGTTTTTACCATGTCAATCCAAGGGTTGTTTCCGGTAAAACTACTTTGCCATCTAATTACCCTTCCAGTATTTCCAGAAAGTGTTAAAGAGCCCGAGTTGTTGTCGAAACATACGTTTGCTGTTCCGCTAACTGTTCCACCAACACTTACCGGGTTAACATTAACGGTAAAAGCGTCACTTGTATCGTTGGAGCAAACCCCACTTTTAACAAAAACTTTGTAGTGTGTGGTTTGTGCTAGGTTTGAAATATTAAAGGTGGCAATTGGATTTGCTACAACACTATAGTTTGTTCCATCGGTTGATGAAAGCCAATTTTGAACATTTCCCACATTGTTCGATAAAGTTAATGTACCGCTATTTGTTCCAGCACAAAGATCACTAGCGCCACTGATTGTTCCCGCGTTGGAAGCTGGATCAATATCGATTCTACCAATGTTAGAATAGACTGTATCACAACCTGGGTTGTGCACTATTGCTCTATAATACGTTGTGGCCGTAAGGCTTTTATACACCTCTTTGGTAGTTGAGTTAAAAATATAGGACCAAGGGCCATTGTTAGAGTTTGATTTTTCCCAACCCAAAACATTTCCAGATTTACCAGTAAGTGTAAGAGTGTCCTCATTGTCTCCTGAGCAGGCAGTGGTATTAGATAAATTATTTGGAGCTAAAACACTACCTCCAATGGTTTGGGTGTTTACAATGACTTTAGCGATATTAGAGGTGTCTTTTGCGCAAGCACCATTTTTTGCAACTACTCGGTACCAAGTAGTTGCGGTAAGATTCGTATACGCTAATGTGTCTATACTTGAAGAATTCTCGGTCCAAGTACTGCCATTATTAAAAGAAGTTTGCCAACTGAATACTGGTCCTGTTACTGTTGAAACCGATAAAGACCCACTATTGGCATTTGAGCACACAGATCTGTCGCCGGTAAGTGTGCCAACTACAGTTTGCTGATCCACTCTAATCTGTACTGAAGTAGAAGCTGCTTCAGGGTCGGCACCGTTCTTAACAATTGCTCGAAAGTAAGTGGTTTGAGTTAGGTTAGAGAACGTATAGCTTGTTCCAGTATGTGCAATGGTACTCCAAGGATTTCCTCCAGAAGTAGAAGATTCCCATCTAATGACCGTTCCAAATTGCCCACTAAGGTTAAGTGTGCCCGAGTTACTTCCTGAACAAACGGAATCTAAATTGTTCGCTGCCGCAGTTTGAAGCGTGCCACCTAAGGAAATAGGTGTTGGAGAATTTGCAAATCCAAAACCGAAACTTAAAAGGATCGAAACGGCGACTATGCTGCGATAAAAAAACTTCATATCTAATTTATCTGGTAATTACTACTCTAAATAATTTTCTTTCTCTACCTAATGTTGCCTGCAAAAAATACATGCCTGGGGCTAGGTTATTAAAATGGAAGTCGTTAACGTATGCATCCACTCCTTCAATGATTTCTTTATGGTGGACGACTCCACGCATATCAAAGAAGTGAATAGCGACATTGTCTTCCTGACTCAATTCTAGCATTAACCTAAAGGAACCTCTACTTGGGTTTGGATACAGATTGGCTTTTACAAATTGAGTGGTCTCAATTCTATCTTCATCACTAAACGGCAGAATGATGTTGTTTTTGGTCCGTTTATTAACTACAATATCTTTTGATCTTGAATCTTGACATGAACCATTACTTACGGTAAGAGTGACTTTAAATGTATCTTCAAGTAGATATATTTTTTCTGGGTCTTGAAGCGCAGAGGTGGTTAAATCGCCAAAATCATAACTCCAAGTTTTGATATCGGGGTAGGAAAGATCTACGAATTGAACCGTATCTCCAATTTCGACTCTACTGGTTGCTAAGAAGTAGGCATAAACAGTATCGGTTTTTGGTGTGAAGTTTATAGTGTCAGACCCAATGCAACCGCCCGTAGTTGTTACTTGAACATAATACTTTCCAGCTGCTGATACGCTGGTTACTTTTACGCTATCAGTAAAGTTGTCTGGCCCACCCCAAATATAGCTACCGCCAGGATTTCCGGCATCTAGTGGAAGTTGTTGATTGATACAAAAACCTGTATCAGCTCCCAAATCTACTGTAGGTGAAGCGCCCAAACTAATGTCGATGGTATCTGTTTTGGAACAACCAACGCTGTTTGTTGCTTTTACCCAAAACTTGCCTGTTGTAGCAACGTTAATTGTTTGAGCCGCACTATTGTTTGACCAAAGAACGGTATTACCCGTATTATTTGCATTTAAAGTGAGTGTACTGCCAGAGCAAATACTTGTGTCTGGACCCAAGTTTAAGACTGGTGTAGGTTTTATACCTAAGGTTACCGTGTCTCTGCCAATACAACCTTTTGTACTGGTAACTCTAGCCCAATAAGCGCCCGCATTTTGAGCAAGTAGTTTTTGCGCCGTAGAATTATCGCTCCAGAAGTAGGTGCTTCCTATATTTTTTGCGTCAAGGTAAACACTATCACAGACGTCTCTATCATTTCCTAGATTAACCTCTGGAATGGAGTTTAACGTAACGCTTATCGCATCATTTGAAGAGCAATTATTAGCGTCAGTTACAGTAACCGCATAGGCACCACTGTTATTTACAGAAAGTGTTTGAGTTCGCTTACCTGTTGACCATATATAGCGACTACCAGCGTTCTGAGCATCAAGAACAATATCTTGATAATGGCAAGTGTCCATGTCCGGACCAAGGTTTACCGTAACACCGGCGTTAAAGTTTACCACCACAGTATCAAATCCGGCACAACCTACATTATCGGTGACGCGAACCCATATAGTATCAGCTACACTTGGAGTAAATGTTTGAGAAGTTGAACCACTCTTCCATAAGTAAGATTTTCCAACATGACCCGCGTTTAAAGTAGGTGCATTGTTAATACAAGCTGAAACATCACTACCTAAATTTACAACTGGTAGTGGGTTGATGGTAACGGAACTGGTGTCTTTTGAAACACAGCTTGCTAGTGTTACACTAACGATGTAAGTTCCAGTTTGACTAGCTCGGATGGTTTGTGTTGTAGCATTTGTATTCCAAGCAAAAGATGCTCCAGTGTTTCCAGCATCTAATAAAGTGTCTCCACAGGCAGTAATGTTTGTTGGTAGATTAATAACTGGTGCAGACTTAATATCAACTTTGATAGAATCGAAATTGGCACAGCTATTTGAGTTGGTCACCGTTAAAATATAGGTTCCGGTAGCTGCTGCTTTAATTGAAGGAGACGTTGCAGATGTTGACCAGCTGTAATTTGTGCCGCTAGGGTAGTTAAGTAGCGAGGTGAGTGTTAATGAATCACCTGTACACCCAATTTTATCTGCGCCTAAGTTAACATTTGGAATTGGTCTAACTGAGGCAACAATTTGATCTGAAGCCGAACAACCACCATCTGTAACTGTAACTCTGTATGTACCTGCATTGGTAACTTCAATGGTTTGGGTAGAAGCACCTGTGCTCCAGCTGAATGTTTTTCCAGGGTTACCAGCATCAAGTGTATCCTTTGTACCCGAACAGATATTGACGTTAGGTCCTAAGTTTACCGTTGGAGGATTAATGAATGAAACTACAATTGAATCTTTAACAGTGCAATTGTTCTGATCGGTAACCGTAACGGTGTACGTACCAGCAGTTGTAACTTGTAATGCTTGGCTGGTTGCAGCATTATTCCAAGAATAAGAAGCTCCAGGGTTCTTTGCGTCTAGTATTTTGCTTGACCCTTGACATAAGGTATCGTCAGCACCCAAATTTAAGGACGGAGCGGTATAGGCCTGAACATTTACATTTCCATTACCTGTGCACCCATTGGTATCAGTAACAGTTACTGAATAGAAACCACTGTTTGTTACTTTAAGTACTTGATTGGTATCGTTATTACTCCATTTGAAATTGCTTCCAGCATTACCCGCATTTAAGCTAAGCGTATCATTTGAACAGATTGAACTGCTGTTGCCTAGGTTTACAGTTGGAGGAGTTGATTGAGTTATAGTTATGGTATCTCTGGTGCTACAACCGTTTTGCGTTGCAACAACAGAATATGTTCCCGATTGGCTTACTGATAATGCAGGATTGGTAGTGCTATTAGACCAAATCGTATTATAGCTTGTACTTCCTACGGATAGTAATATTGAGTTTCCGTTACACAAGTTGGTATCATTTCCTAAGTCCACCGTTGGGGACTGGTAAACACTAACATTACTGCTTGCATAATTTACACAAGTTGTAGCCGTATCAGTAACCGTAACAGAATACAAGCCTGTTGAAGTTGGCAGTAAGATTGAATCTGTACTGTTATTGTTCCAGGAGAAGGAATACTTATTGGCATTGTTAGCTACGGGTTGTAATTGCAGGTTGTTCCCAACACAACCACTTACCGGAGCATTTAGCGAAACTGCAGGTAGTTGATTGATGGTCACATCAACTGTATCGGTTGTTGAACACGAATTTCCATTGTCAGTAATTTTTGCCCAATACTTCCCTGTTTGATTCACAGCCAATGTTTGACGTGTTGAGTTATCTGACCACAAGTACGAACCGTTAGCAAAAGAACCTGCGTTTAACAGGGTACCTTGTGTTCCACAAATTTGTTTATCTGCACCCAAAGTGAAACTTGGCGAAGACTTGTACTTAACGTCAATACTGTCTGTTGTAAAGCAGTTTGTTGAGCGATCGGTAACAGTTACTATATAAAAACCCGTTGCTGGGTTTGATACTGTTTGGTTTGTATCGCTGTTAGACCAGTTGAACTTGCTACCCGCATTGCCAGCATCTAAAGTTACGGGTAAGCCTGCGCATACATTTACATCTGCACCTAAATTAACTGAAGGAGGTGTTGTTATTGTGGCAACAATACTATCTGTTCCGATACAGTTATTAGCGTCAGTAACGGTAACCTTATAGGTTCCAGAAGCAGTAATATTAAGTGTTCTGCTAGTTGCGCTACCGCTCATCCAAGACCAATTGTATGTTGAACCTGGGTTTTTAGCATCAATGGTAGTGTCTCCACAAGCGGAGAAGTTGTTACCAAGTGCAGGATCAACTTGCGTATTCAGGTTTACGGTTACTGTATCAACTGTATTACAAGAGTTAGCTCCAGGTAGGGTAACCGTGACACTATAAGAACCGGATGTACTAACGGTAATAGTTTTTGTTGTATCACTATTGCTCCAAGCATATTTGGCTCCGGGGTTTTGTGCATCCAATTGCAAGGTTGTACCACAAGTATTTTGCGTACCTCCCATATCAAGAGTTGGAATTGAGTCAATCGTAATAGGGTAGGTAACTGAGTCTTTGCAACCTCTTGTTGATGTGGCAACTAGCTCCACGTTGTATTTGCCAGCTTTACTATAAGTAACTGATGAGTTAGTTGTAGTTGGTTGGTTAGGCACTGCTTGAAATCTCCACAAGTAGCCAGAAATTGTTTCGCTGGCCTTTATGGTAGTTTGATTGGTAAGTGAACTTAATGTTCCTGCACAAACTCTGGCACTAGCAGTATCGAACTTGGCAATTGGTCCGGAGTATATGTTTACTGTTTTTGAACTGGTATCAGAACAACCTGCTGAAGTATTAACCTGCAACAGGACTTTGTATGAAGAACCAGTATCATATCGGTGAATTGGGTTTTGATTCACACTAGAATCACCATCCCCAAACATCCAGTTGTAATTTAAGGTATCTTGAGATTGAACAAAACTGGTATTTGTAAACACCACTTGACCTCCAGCACATATGTTGGTATTGCTTGAGAAATTAATAGTTGGAATGGCGTTAATTGTTACAAGTTTTGAACTGGTATCAGAATAGTTATTGGTATCCTTGGCAATTAATTGTACCAAGAACTTACCCGATTTGGTGTAAATGTGATTTGGAACACTGTCTGTGCTGGTTGAGCCATCTCCAAAATTCCAGAAATAGGTTTGAGCATTGGTAGAGTTATTGGTGAACGAAAAGCTATCTCCTTTACAAACATTAGAGTCAGACAAAGCAAACAAAGATGCCGGGGTGTTTACCGTTTCTATTGTATCAATCTTTTCGTCTATACATCCAAAATCTGAGGTAGCCTTTAGCTTTACAGCAAAGTTGTTGTTTGATGTATAAGTCTTGCTGAAAAAATTCTGCTTTGTAGAATCTGTAGTTCCATCGCCATAATTCCAAAAAAAGCTCAGACTTCCGTTACTACCATTTGGTAGGTAGGAGTTATTAGTAATATCAACTTTTTTACCATTGAAATTATCTCGTTTTAGCGTGAATTGCACCACAGGGTCTGGTTCAATTCGAACTCTTTTGCTTATGCGTTTAAAGCAGTCGCCTTTAATCCCAGTTAAGGTTACATTATAAGTATTAGGGTTGGTGTATTTTCTTCTTATGGTATCTAGCCTTGAGCGCGAAGAGTCGTTCGGTGTGCCGTCCCCATAATTCCAAACGTATTTAGTTGCCACGGTATCTGATTGGTCAACAAATACGAGCGTATCTTTATTACAAACCGTATCTCTTAGAACAGTGAAATTAGGTTCGGGAACAGGCAACACATAAATGTTTTGAGTATCCGTACTTACACAATTGTACTCTGAAATGGAGGTAAGTTCAGGTCTGAAACGGCCACTGGTTTGATAAATATGTTGAGTAAATGTGGTGCTGCTGTCGTTGTTGCTGTCACCAAAACCCCAATGATAAGTGTGCTTGTTTTGTGCGGTGTTTTTAATAAAGCTGGTTTTTACACCCAAGCAGAACGTATCTAGGGTAATGTTAAACGAAGAATCGGGTAGTGGGTGCATGTAAACCACCTTGGTAATACTGTCCCTACAAACGTTGGTGGTATCTGTAGGTGTAATAACCAATTTAACATTGTAAGCCGAATCAATTCCAAAGCCAGGGGTATAAGGCGCGTAATAGTTTATTGGATTTTTTTCAGTTGAGGTTGCTCCATTATCGAATGTCCAGTTGTAAATCCAGGTTTCTTTGGTTTTTAAAATACTGGTATTATCGAACTCAGAAGAATCATAAATACAAACACTTGCTTTAGCGCTATCAAAGTTGGCATCAACAAAGGAGTAAAACCGTACGGGTTTTGAGATGGTAATGGGACAGTTTTTATCTGACGTTGCCGTAAGCAAAACATTGTTGGTGTCTGGGGCAGTATACCCGTATTTAAAAGACATAGCAGTTATAGATGTGTCGGGAGTTCCACCCATAAAATGCCATTTATAGGTTATAGTACCACTACTAATGGTTGTATTGTTGGTGAACCTTATGCTATCGTCAGCGCAATTATTGGTAAAGCTGTAGTCTGTCTGTGGCAAAGGATATATGATTACAGCAATGGTTGAATCACTCCTACATGGATTTGTTGTATCTGCAGGAGTAACCGTGAGTTTCACATTATAAAGCCCATCTGCTGAGTAAATGTGATTTGGGTTTTCAAGGGTGGAAGTATCGCCATCATCAAACAGCCATTGGTATGTCATTGAAGAACCATCAGACATGGTAGAAAGGTTTATAAACTTGGAAGTGGAATCTAAGCACTGATCCGTAAGGCTATCGTTCCAACTGGCTTTAGGTAATGCATAATTTTTAACAACAACTGTGGTATCAGCTATACAGCCCTGATTACTAGTTGCCTTTAACGTTACGTTGTAGCTTGCGGAAGATTGATTGGTGTATGTGTAGTTAAAGCTGCCTGCATGGGTAAGTGAGGTGTTACCATCCCCCATATTCCAATTGTAGGTATTTGTTCCAGGATTATCTATTGTGGAAACATTGGTAAAGCCAATTTGATCACCATTACAGTTATTACCTCCTGTAAACTGAGCCACTGGGTTAGGGTGGATGGTTATGTTGTTTGTTGCTGTAAGGCTTCTACACCCTTCGGCCACGGCATAGAACGTTGGTGTGAAAGTGCCGGGTCCACTGTGCTGTCTGTATCGGACATTAGGTGCCAATACCGTGCGCTGAGCAGCGTTATTTGCATCTGCATTGGTGCTCCCAAAACTCCATTGATAAGTGGGGCTAACCAAAGCTGGTGAACCTGTTGGGCTAGAATTTACTGTGGGGTTAAAGGTTACTAGGCTATCCTCACATTTATTAGCTACGGTAAACGAAACCACTGGCTTTGGCTTTATGCGCACTTGTTTTACCGAATCAGCTTTACAACCGAACTGTGAAGTTGCATTCAATGTGATGTTATAATTTCCAGTAGCCGTATAGGATTTATTTACACTTGCCCCTTGACTATTTGATGTAGTTCCGTCACCAAAGTTCCACGAATAGGTCGTATTTGCTACTACCGAATTGGTAAGGGCTACCGCGGTATCAAAACACACAGAATTGCTAGCCAAACTAAAAGTAGGTGTTGGTAAAGGGTGCACGGTAGCATTAGTATTGGTAATATTCATGGTGTCTTTACAACCCCTATTTGAGGTTAAAACAAGTTTTGGAGTAAAAGTGCCTGCATTTTCATATTGAACTCCTGCAGGGTTTTGCTGTGTTCTTTTGGCAGTTTGTATGCTATTGGTTGTAGCATCACCAAAATCCCAATTATAAGATGCAGTGTTCAGTACTGAAGTCGCTGAGAAGGAAACCGCAGTATCGATACAAAAAGCAATGGGGTTCCTTGCAGGGTTAATGTTTAATGCAGCGGTCGCACTTGGCATTGGAGGAACGGTTACATTTAAGCTTGTTGAATTGATACAACCCTTGTTACTGGTTACGGTTAACGAGACTACATCAACTCTCGAGGCGGGTCCGGGAGGAGCAACTCGGCTAAATACTAAAGGCGCGGTTACACTTCCTGTTGGTGCTGCTTGGCTTGCACCGTTAATTTGCCAAGCACTGGTTAATAATGCCGAACCAAATGTATTGGCAACCGAGGAGTTATTGTTTATTGTAAACTTTTCGTTTGCACATTGCTCTGCATCGGCAGTAGTTAAACTGGCTAAAGGCTGAGGATCAATTTGTATTTGTTTTATTGCAGTATCAAGACATCCAGAGTCGGTTTCCATTATAAGTTGCACATCATAAGTACCGGCATTGGTATAAGTAAACTGACCATCTTGAGGCGATGCGCCCAGGTTAACTGCTTGCGCACTAGTTGTAGATTCATACCGCCATTTAGAGTCTTTATAATTGCCAGTTGCGAGGTTTTGTGTTGTATTAGAATACGTTAAAGCAACATTTTGGCACTTTGGTGCGGGTAGGTTAAAGTTAATGTTGTTGGGACTAGGATTTATCCAAACATTAAACTCATGAAAATTGAAACAGCCTGTTGTTGGGTTGGTGATTAGAACGGCATAATGATCCGTTGCCGTTATTGCATATAGATTAGAAATCGCCCCAACTATTGGAACATCATTCTTATACCATTGGTAAGTGAAATTTGCAGCATGACTAGATTCCTTAGCATCAAGACGTAAAGGGGAGTCATTAGTGCAGACTGAGTACTTTTCTTGTAGACTGGAAACGGGCTCTGATGGACATTCACCTATTACATAGCGTTGCGTTGCGGTAGTTATGGCTGCCCGAGTAGAATATACCTTCTTGTTTGCAGCGTCAGATGTAGTAATTTCCGGGGAATAGGAGCTATTGTTATTTAAATCATCGACAAATATCCGGTACTTAGCAGGTGCTGATGAAGGTGGTTTTTCATGATCAAAATAGTTTATAGTGATTTTTGGGTCAGAGATATTTGACGATGACCGCATTTTGTAGTAGGTCTTAAAACTGTTAGTAGGGGTTTGGTTTTGAATGGGGTCAAATACCCTAGAAATGGTTAGTGCCTTATTAAAGTCATTGGTCAATGAAGTCACATGAGCACCTACTCCCGCAAAATTTAGATTGTTAGTCGGGATAACCCCTGGTACTTTATTGAAAGGGTCGGGGTATTCAACTTTGAGTTCCCCTGCATCACCTATAAGATGATTTGTTGCATTTTCACCAATGAGTTTTCCATTGTAGTAATCGCTTCCGTCCTTAAAGTACAATTGCAAAAGGTTGCTTTTGACGTCTATCTTGCCTGATTTTAAGAATAGAGAGTCTATTACCATTGCATTGGTATCTAAAGAAATATTCGCATTATTATCTATAGTCAGAGAGGGGAATCTTGGAGTAACAAGTCCTTTAATAAAGCCACCTCTTATGTATACATGCCCAAAAATGGTATCACCATTGGTGAGTAATTTAAACATGTTATTGGTATTTGACTGCCGACCAAATACACCTTTATCTGTTATTAACTTTCCACTTAATAGAAAGTACTCGTTATTGTGATTATCATCCTGAATGTATCGACCATCTTTTACGTAAATACTACCATTGGTATTTACTCTAAGGTTAACCCCTCCGTTGTATAAGTCTACTTGCTGCCCAAAAGACATTGTACCACTAATCAATATTAGAGCGGTAAAGCACAAGCGTGATATGTAATGTAGCATGCTCATTTATTTATCTGATGGAATTTCAACTTTTTTTACTTCGGAGCGAATAATGTCGCCAGCTTTAGAGTACACTCTTAACTGATATTCGTAAGTTGCTCCTTTCTTAAATGCTTTATCCTTATATGAACTTCCTGCTAATAGTCCAGTATATGGCTCAAATCGTTTGTCTGATGCCATTTTTCGGTACAGCACAAAGCCTTGTATTTGATCTGAAGGGTCTGCACTCCACTTCAAGTTTACTATTTTACCCTTTCGTTTTTTTCGAGTTTTAAAGCTTCTTAGGTTTACCTCCAGCCCTTTGGCAGTTCCAGAAGTAAGCACCCTAAACTCATTACTTAATTCTGATGCATTACCAGAGCTATCCAATGCCTCTAATTGATAAGCATAGTTGGTCCCAGGATCGAAGAATTTATCTTCAAAAACAGCACTATTAATTCTTAAAAGCCTTCCATTCAGCTGCTCTGCAGCAGAGGCCGAGTCGGTTATTATTTTACGGTATATGTTGTACCCGCGCAGGTCCTCATCCTTATTTGGCTCCCATTCCACAATAACCTTTTTATCCTTTTCTTCTACCATCTTGATAAAAGGCTGAACCGGCGGGACATGATCGGGTAGGGTAGCTACACTGTATTCTGATTTAAGACTGTAATTCCAAGAGGTATCAACTGCAGAGACTACATAATGAAAGGTGTTCTTAACGTTTTTGGACATTCTTTCTGTATAATTGGTTGCTTTTATTGGTTTTGGATTAACTAAGGTATATTCTTCTTCGTTGTTATTTCCATTATCAATTACTTTAAAAATCACATAACCCATTAAATCGTCTGCCTTGCTAGGCTTCCAAGTTAAGTTTACCATTCCAGTATCGGTAGTTGTTTTTAGTCCAGTTGGAGGTGATGGTGGAATAATATCTCTAGCTTGTACCATTACTGGACTGGATAAAATTTCATTTCCTGCCGCATCAAAAGTTCCAACCTTGTATAGGTAGGTTCCAAAATCAGGAAGCTGGTCTTGATATGAATTCGTTTCTCGATCCAATGGAACATCATTCATTTTAGTGATATTGGTATCATCCGGATTGGTATATCTATAAATGTTAACTCCAACTCGGTCTGGATCAACAACCATGGTCCAGGAAATTGTAGCCTTGAGTGTGTCTATTTTAGAGTCTAAGTTGAAAGCCTCTTGAGGTGGGTCAAAATCAATAATCTCGGCATTGATTGGGCCAGAACTTGAACTTTGTTCTGCAAAGTAATCTACTGCATAAAACTCATAGGTGTAAGCCTCTTCCTTTTCAATTGTTCGGTCTAGAAAAATAGGGTCTGGCCAAGGTAGCAGTTTTCCTTTATCATCAATGTCTTGTTGAATAGGTAATGGCTCTTTTCCAGTTAAAGTATCGACAAATGCAGCAGCATCAGTTCGGGTCACTACAATTCCATAGTAGCGCAAAGGCTCTTTCTTAAAGTTGAAGTTGACCTTTCGTTTTTTACGTTCAATAACAATATCTTGAGGAGGAGCCAGTGGGGTAAAGTTTTTTGAGGTAATACTTGTTTGGTCCATTTCAATCTCAGTCCCATTTTCTATTGCTGTAACACGGTAGGTGTAATTTACTCCTTTTTCTACCGTTTTATCCTCAAATCCAAGACCTATGGCAAATGCAAATTCATTGGAAGCAATAACACTCTTTACGACCACCAGTTTGAGTATACTTTCCCGAAAATCTTGGTACGAAACTTTTGTAAAAAAGTCGATATATGAATTCAATGCTGGTTCGCTCTCTGTCGCGGTTTTAACTGCTTCATTATCCCATTGGAGTGGGGCAGTGTTTAGTTTTTTCCAGTCTTCAGAGTCAGTTTTTCTATACAAATTAAACCCTTCTTGATAATAGACATCTTCACAAATCCACTTTAACAAAACGCTACCACTTTTCGAGTTTTTTACCAAAAGGTTATTTGCTTTTTTATCCTCTTGAGCCAACAGATTATTTGCTCCAATAATCAGCGCGACAAAAAATATTATGTGGTTAAAAATTCGCATATCTATATTCCCTGATTAAAACCAACACTGAAGCTTTCAGAGCAACCTAAAATTGACACCGTTCCATTCAAATCACCCGATATTCTTTTGTTGTCAAAATCTGCTTTCAGTTTTCCGTACAACCTAACGGATGCAATATTCCAATCATCTAAGAAAGTTTCAATATCTACACTTCCTCTAAAGTCGGCACCAACCATAGCATAGTTAAACTTAAAAGAAGGGCTATAGGTGAATTTTGCCTCAGCAAAAATCTCCATACTTACACTGCAGCAGATATCAGCAACACCGATTCCAACACAACCGCGCTGTCTGAACCCACCAAAAACACCAACCTCTAAGGTTTTCTTGTCCATAAACAAGAATCCACCTCCACCATACCCAGTACAGGTAGGATATACTTCAATGCGTTTTTGGCGTGTACCTACTTTTATACTCCAATCGTCTTTCTTTTGCTCCAAGACCATCGCACCATTTATGCAGAAAGGCTTAGAACTACTCACGGCACCACTTACTAGGAGGTATTCTTTACCACTATCGTAGTGCATTTTTACTTTTCCTTTTATACCTGCTGGTCCAGAGGAAACTTTAGATGTTAAGTACTTCGGTCCTTTTTGACTTGGACCTTTTTTCATGAGTTCAGGGTCTTTAGCTCCACCTGTTCCTCCGGGCATTACTTTTGCGGTAAGCGAACCCGTTACATTTAGTTTTTTGGCACCAGTTTCAATTTTTAAATCATCACTTCCTTTTTTGTATTCTGCAGTAATCTCTTTTTTACTATTTGCGGCGACCGATATTTCACCTATTGTGCTGTTTTTGGCAATTACTTTCACGGTTTTACTTCTACCAGCCTCGACAGCCAGCTCATTTCCGTCATATGTACCTTTTAAGCCATATTGACCGCTCTTGGCTTTGTAGAATGCTACCTCATATTTAGTTCCTTGTTTGTAGGCCAGTAAATCCTTACCACCAGCACTTACCGTATGCGTACCGTCCGATAGACTTAAGCTTTTATTGGAGTATGCCACGGTAGCACTGTACTTTCCGTCTTTTAATGCCAAATCTGCGGACTTAGTTATAGAGACACTTCTAGTGCCTTTGCTTGCTTTTAGTAAGTTGTTCCCACCACCTAGGTCAATCTTTATATCACCATCAGTATACGAGGCTTCTCCTTTGTCAACAGTCATATTGTGTTTGGCAACTTTAAGTGCAAGCATTTTATCGCCATTGACTGTTACTTTATTTTTACCATAACTTACCGAGGCCTTGCCGCTGCTAACAAAACTTGCTGTATTAGTCCCATCACTAGCGCTAATGGACTTTACTCCATTTTTGTTTTCCAGGGCGACTGAATTGTTCCCTGTTTTGAGTTCCATTTTTGTTGGGCTTAGCGCAAACGAGTTTTTTCCGTCACTAAAGTTTAAGTCTTTTGATTTACTAAACGACGCGGTGTAAGTGTCGTACTTCAAGTCGACACCTTCTGTATTGATTTTTACAAATTTGCTTGTTCCGTCCTCATATGAGGCACTTTTATCTGCATTCAGCTTGATTGTCTTTCCACTAGCTTTAAGAGACAGCCCCGCAGTGCTGGCGGCGAATGAATTGGTTCCATCAGAAAAACTAAGAGATTTGTTTGTGCCAAATTCTGCGGTATAGCTATTGTATTTAACCTTTACGTTGTCTTCAGTAAGCGTGAAGTTTTTTGAAGTTCCTTCCTTGAATTCAAAGCTTTTATCCGATTTAATGGCTAAAGACCTTTTCGCATCGTTTAGTTTCACTTCGCTAGCATTAAACGTCATGCCATAGGTTCCGTCGCTGTAAGTAAATTCTTTTTTAGACGCATTGATAGCCATATTGTAAGCATCATACTTTACGGTCAGTCCAGTTGACGCTATTTCTACAGACTTTGTAGAACCGTCTTTAAGTGTCACTGTTTTATCGCTCTCAATTTCTACGCTTTTTGAACCGGTCGAAAGCTTATAGCTTCCTCCAGTGGTTTTTTCCGCTGTGTATGTCACTCCAGAGCTTACAAATGATAATTTACCCGCATCGGAACTGGTTAGTGATACGGTAACCGAATTGCCCCCTTTTTCAACTTTAAGCGATCGTATGGAAGAAGTTGAGGATATGGTACAATTGTATCCACCTTGTGTAAAAGTATAAGTGCCGATGTTATTTACTAAGCCCATGGCTACAGATGTACCTGACTTTTTGAGGTCATAAGAAGAGCCAAAGTTTAAGTGATAGTTTACATTGCCAATATTAAGGTCAAACTCTTTTTTGCTATCAATACTTACATCAAAACCGTTGTCGGCATATTTAAATGAGCCACTTTTTGCTACAACATCGGCATCAATTTCAATGCTTTTACCCGACTGACTGTATTCTATTTTTCCCTTTCCTGCACGATCTGCATCTACCGATAGCTCAACGCCATTGAATGAAACCGCTACATCTGCCTCATTGGACTTCACATTTGCTTTGAGACTATCGGACCCGGCTTTCATTTTAAAGCTCCCAGTGGCGTCACTTTGATTTGCTGCTAAGTACAATGCATTTGAGCCATCTGTAATACTGAATGAGCCTGATTTTTTAGCAACGTCACCATCAATTTCTAATGCTTTGCTTCCAGTAGAAATCTTTAACGTTCCTTTTCCATTTTTGTCGCCAGTAATGTAGAACTTATTACTTGAGATGTCAGAGTAAAACGAAACCGCTGAGCTGGATAGGGAAGTGAATATACTATCCGAGCTGAGTTTAAATCCTAATTGGCCAGTTCCTGCAGATTTATTCGCTTTAGCGTAAACCGCATTGGTTGAGTTTTTAGCAACTACAGAGTACGTGCCACCATTTGAACCGATACTGAAAGCATTCGAACCTTTCGATATTTTTAAGTTACCATTTCCTTTTTTATCGGCATCAATTAGAAAGTATGTTCCGGATTGAGCAGCCTCAACTTTCATTTTTGAGCTCGAGAGGTCGGCCATAATGGAGTCGTTAGAGCTGGCGTAAGAGAAGTAACCTTCGAGTGCTTTCTTATCTACTTTAGCTAAAATACGATGGGCGTTATACTTAGCGAGAATCATGCCTTTACCGGCTTCTTTATCTGCCTTTACAGCTAAATCTAAACCGTTGTATTTTGCGGCCAGTTCACCCGATCCAGACTTGTCCAAAGCAACAAAAAGTCTTTTGGTGGCGTCGGGCTTTATTTCTAAACTACCCGTTCCAGCAGGTTTATCTGCTTTTACCTCAAAAAATGAAGTTCCGTTGGTAATTAGAAGGTTTCCTTTACCAGCTTTATCTGCTGAAGCTTCTAGTTTGTTACTTCCGCTACCTACCGTTAGTGCTCCTTTTCCTTTCAGTTTATCTGCAGACACTGCGAACTTAGTGCTTTCGTATGCAAAGCTAAGCGCCCCAGTTTGTTTGGTTTTGTCTGCTTCTGCGGTAAGGTTAACGGCTGAAGTACTAACTTTTATACTTCCTTTACCCGCTTTGTCAAAGGCAGCGTTAAAGCTGTTGTTTGCATCAATTTGTAACCCTAAACTTCCTGTCCCAGCAGTTGCATCTGCAGCAAGTTTTAATCCTGTTGATCCGTAGCTTACATCAAATGCGCCTGATTTTTTATCTTTATCAAAACTTGAGGCAAGTTTAAACCCACTGATATTGAAGTTCAGTGAGCCAGAGTTTGACCCGTTGTATTTAAAGCCAACTTCATTTCCGCCAGTTTTTAAGGTGACACCAGCACTACCTAGTTTTGAACCGGAAAGGGCAAACTCATCACCACCATTCTTATAATTAAGTGATGCAGCAGCTGCGGCTCCCAAACTTGCCTCAAAGCCAAATGAAGTTGAGCCAGTTGTATACGTTAAACCCGCAACATCAACCCCAGCCTTTACTTTTAGTTTGTCGCTTCCAAAAGGTACAGTAACATCGATGGGCCCAATTTGTTTAGCAATTTCTTTTGCCGCTTGCTTAGCTGCTTTTTTCTTAATTGCACCACCAGCACCTTTTGCTCTTGGCGAGGAGTTTAGCAAGGATAAGTCGCCTTCGACATCAATGGTAAAGCCAGATTTCTTAACTTCTACCTCAGTTGCTATGTCTGCTTTTGCTTTGAGACCTCCAGCTGGATCTATAAGTTGCATATAAAGGCCAGCACCAAAATCTATGTTTTTATCGATTAAAAAGTCTCCCGATTTAGTATCATAACTCATATGACGATATACACGACCCTCCATAGCAACAATATTGAAGAAGCCCATTACAGAAACCCCCATACCTTCTGTATCGTTGAAGAATGCGTCGAAATACCAGTACTTCATTTCTTGTGGGGTAGTTCCGAGAATCATAGAGGCGCCCATTTCTATTTTTGAAGGTACTTTTAATGTACCCTTTATGTCCCCTTTAAATACAGTACCCCAATAAGGGTCTCCTTTTCTTAGCTCTAATGATCCTTTCATTCCCAAGATGGCAGAATTAAAATTAACCTCCATCTTCTCGAATGTGAAAGACTCTTTATCTTGGTTTGTTTTAATGGTTACAGGTACTTCTGGTTTGTTCGAAGAGTATTTGGGGTCACTCAGATTAGTACCCTCTGGTTTATTTTCAACTTTTGCAATAGAGCTAAAATCCATTACTGGCGGTCCAGTTTTACCCGCTACGTCGTTTCCTAGTGGAGCAGTTGTTCTCAAGCTCATTGCATAATTACCATCCACCAAACTAGCTCCTAACTCAAATACGTTGATGTTGTATCCTTCATATTTTAGTTTTACCTGTTTGCTCAGTTTTTGCGATCCATTTCGTTTACCGTAGCCGATAAACATATCTCCATATATTCTAAAGCTGTTCAAAGCCTTGAACGTGTGTTTTAAAACTGGTGATTCTAAATCAATGGTGCAATCTAAACGCTCATTGTTGGCAAATACTGCACGTTTAATGGTTACGATTTGCTTTTGCTCTCCACCGTCAGGGTTGAAGTTTACTACAGTACCATCTAAAGTTTTATCAAAAGAACCTGCATTAAAACCTTGGTCGTTAAGTGGAATGGTGTAAGGATGTTTTGTTTTCTCACTGATAAATGGAATAATCACGGTACCAGTAACGGACCCTTTTAATTTACTATTTGTAACTGTAAATTGTATGTTTTTTAATTCCGCAGGGAACATATTAAATGTTGATTTCTCCGATGACTTAAAGTCCCTGTCCACCTTACATTGAAGTCCTTTTGCATCTATGTCTAGCTTGATTTTTTTGGTGTTGTTTAAATTGTAAGATTGAGTGATTTCTTCTTTGAGAATTTGTTGTTTGGAATCGTCAAGATTGGTTTGCATGACCATATCAAACTCTTTGTAATAAACGCCTTTCCATGTTTTATCTCCTTTATGTTGACCGGGAGATTGACTTTCATCAAGATCTAACACAACAACTTTTGGACTCGCCCAAACATTTGCTTTTTGTACCAAAGGCAGTTTATTCTGTGAAGTAAATTCGTCAGCTGTCTCAATGGTATGGTAATAAAGTTGATCAACATCTTTTAAGTAGAAACCCAAACGTTTGTTATCGGCGGTATTTACATTACTATTTACCCACAAGTCTGCATGAATTCTCAGCTTAAATTGATTTTCACCACTGATTAACACATCTGACGCTTCACGAAGTTTTAATCTACAGTTTCCTGGGTCCAATAGGTTGTAATCGTTTGTTACGGGGAGTTTGCACCCTCCAAAGAGTTTAAATTTATCATAGGTAAGCCACGTTTCATTAGACTCTACGTATGCTTTTTTCCCACCTGTAGTTGCATGAGGCAATGGCCATTTAAAAGTACCGTGGATTTGGAACGCTGTTTTAGTCAGTTTTATACTGTCGGGAATAAACTCTGCTTTTGCATTCACAGCATTTCGTGGTGTAAGTTCAAATGGGTCAAGGGTAATCTTGTCTTTGATAGTGCCCGATTGCATGGTGTATAGCCCACCGTCCTGACTAATGTTAAGGTCGCTAAATTTAATTTTCACCTTATCACCGGCACCGTTTATTTTTACCTCTCCAACTCCAGATAATTTCTTTAAGTCTTTTGTACTGGTGGAAATCACCTTAACAATTTCATTTCCTGCATAAAACTCTTTGATAAGAGGAGGGCCAGAAATGGTTCTAATTTCAGAACTAGCTATTTGTCTTGTGCCCGAAACAGCAGTTACCTGCCAAGCATACTCTCCTTTTTTCTCAAAAGTTTTGCTGGTAACCGTATGGTTGTAATCTTGTGTGCCCGACTGCTCCGAACTTGTATGACTGTACCATGCTGTATTTTTTTCTATTGCCTCTTTTGCGGTTTTTTCTCCTAATTCGACAATCTTTAAAATAAACTTGAATTTGTTACCCGCAACGATATTGTCGGGTGCTTTCCATTTAAAGTTTTTGTTTTCTCGTTCACTAAATCCGTGGCCATCATCCGGTGCTTTCAGTGCTATATCTCCCCCAGCAGGCAAGCCATATTGAAACCAACCTATTTGTGATTCACCGTTGTTTTTGAACGATTGTCTTTCATTTTTTTCTCTAATGGTTATCGTCCAGGTGTAGCGTTTTCCTTCCTCTAAAACGGAATGAGTCACGTTGTAATTGAAGTTTGTTGTGGTAATAGGTGCAGTTGTATTGGTTTCATAAATTTTTAAAACTTTCGCTGCAGATATGGCGGTTATCGGATCGACTTTGGGGTCGGTTATTTCATATAATTTGAGTAAATATTCGACATTGGTAAAACCTCCAGGTGGTGGATTTTTAAGTTGCCATTGAAACGTAATGTTTTGAGGGGTTTGCGGTGTTATAGTAGTACCTTGAGCTGGGGTTGTAAGTAAGGGCGGATCTTGCTTGGAAATGAATGCAAAGGTGCAAGACTCTCTTGAGATAGCTCGCCCTGAATTGTACTCTTTAACTGTGACACAAAATTGATAATTTCCATCGGGTAATCTTCCTGTACTGTTCAATTCAGAACGCGTAATACCGGTTAAGTTTACGTTATTATAGTTTAGATAAGGTGCTATGTCAGATCCTTTAAATATTTTACTTACACCGGGTGTTAATGTGGTTCGAGTAAGGGGTTTGAAATTTGGTTTAGTTTCGATAGTAACTAAGTTGCTTGATATTTTTATGTGCAAATACACGTCAACCGAACTTTCGCTAAAATCATTGAAAACTGTACTTATCATTAACTTATTTGCACCCACTGAAGAGTAGTCCGATAAATAAGCAGTGTAAGGGGGAGTTAGCGTGCTTGTTGCTGTTACAGGCAATGCTTTAACTTGTGCATTTGCGTTTTGTTGTAACGATAAGAACACCGTTATGCTAATGATAATATGCGCTACTAACCTTTTCAAAATGTATAGTTATAAGTTAATCCCGCTTGAATTTCCTCCACCGGTCCAGAGTTACTTCCTTGTCGTGCCAAAAATCGTCCGTCTAATTTCACTTGGTGATGGTTGTTGTAATTATAGCCCAAACTGGCCATGATGTTAGAACTGGTGTCTTGAAACTGCTTGTCTAGATAATTATTAAACAGGCTATATGCTAACATAGTTACCAGCTTTTTATTCAGAAAAGGCTTCGTCACGGCTAAAGTTGGCCCAATTGCCTCGTTAACAATACCCGGGCTTAAAAATTGATTGTAATTAAATGCTCCCGTTATATTCAGTGCAAGAGGAATCATTGTAAATGTATAGCTCAAGTTCGAATTGTAAAATTCGCTACCATTTTCAACTGTTTGAAGATCTCCATCGCTGATACTATTGGCTTGTTGGTAGTTGTTAGAAAACACCACATTATGTCCGAATTCTTCATTGCCAGTGGAGTAGGTAGCAACTATACCGTAGTTTGAAGTTACTTGAATAAAACGAATGGTGTCTCTGACGTTTAATGCACTTGGAGCGCTGGAGGCACGGTAGTTCGAGTAAATCCCAGAGAGCATTACCTTTTTGTTTACCGTCCAGGATACATTAGCAGAACCAATAATTCTATTGTCATTAGTGTACAGATTGTCCGCTAAGTTATTGCGCTGAAGTCCTAGGCTGCCCGCCAAGTTAACCTTCTGCTTTAGAATAGATGTGGCTACATTTCCTGTAACTTCCTCTATGTCATTATTTAGGAATACCGCTCCCATACTTTGATATTCGGGTCCTACCCGTCTGTAAGTAACACCAAAAGAATGTCGATTTATGGCATAAGTTAAATTACCAGTAAAAGCCGCATTGGTAACCGTAGAGGAGTTGGACTCAACCAGCCAACCGAAGTTATTTTCATAGCCAAACCCATTACTTTCTGTCGGGTCTAAACGACGGTCCCTAGTGTAGGCACTTAGAGCATATTCTCCATTAAAGCTCAATCTTTTGCCAATCTTTTGTTTCAAGGTAATAGCAGAAACCACATTTTCGGCGGGCTTAAGTAGTAGAAGTGAGTCGGTGTTTATGGAATTTGAAATGTCATTTGCTTTGAATAAAGAAAAGCCTACTTCTCCCGATTTGTATTTATATCCGACATTAGCCCCATAACCCCAGCGTTCAAAAGCGGGTGCTTCCGATACCACATTAAGACCATTGCTGAGAGGAATTGCTTTTATTAAACGCCCACCCATTGCCTTAACTGTAAGTTTTGTTTCAGGGATTTCGAGTTCTACTCCGGCTCCTAGGAAATTGAGCCCTGCTAATGAATATTGGCTGAATTGCATGCTTCTAAACCCCAAATGAGCGGTCACCCATTTGTATTTTGGACTCATGCCAAATTGGTTAAAAGGCTGCGCAAAGTCTTGATTTTGAGAAGTGAAGGTTGCGCTGAACGGTATGGACATACCGTATAAGTCCACGTTTATGTTTGCGTTTACGAGCCAGTAAAAAGGGGGGCGTTGAGCTTCTTGTCCTTGTGTGGCATAACCTACTAAGCTTCCACCAATCCCACCGCTTAGCTTTGCTTCTTGCCAGACTGGCTTTTCGCCAATTTTTGACAAGTCCTGCGCATGCACAAAAGGTGCCCCAAAAACAAGAAGTAAGCAAATGGCTATACGCGTCATTTATCTAAAATTCACAGTAGTTAACAAAGAAAACATATAATCAGTAATTAACATTTTATTGGGACGAAAAGCATTTTTTCTGTTTTAGAAACCAAAATTCAAAGAACTTTTAATTAAACGAAATGGGCTTTTTTTTCTTAAAGCGCAGTTGCCTGAATATATTTGCGTAACACAAAATATAAGCTATGTACGGTAAATTAAAGGAGTATTTGCAAAATGAACTGAGTCAAATTGAATCAGACGGTTTATACAAGAAGGAAAGAGTAATAACCACAGAACAAGCTGCGGCAATAAAAGTTACTACCGGAGAAGAGGTATTAAACTTTTGTTCTAATAACTATTTGGGACTTTCTTCGCATCCTAAAGTGGTAGAGGCTGCTCATAAGACTTTAGATAGTCATGGCTTCGGAATGTCGTCAGTACGTTTCATTTGTGGTACGCAGGATATTCACAAGGAGTTGGAACAAAAAATTGCTGACTTTCTGGGAACAGAAGATACGATATTGTACGCTGCTGCATTTGATGCTAATGGAGGTGTTTTTGAGCCTTTATTATCTAAAGAGGATGCAATCATTTCAGACGCTTTGAATCACGCCTCTATTATTGATGGTGTGCGTTTATGCAAGGCAGCCCGATACCGATATGCCAATAACGATATGGCAGATTTAGAGGAACAATTGAAAGCAGCGGAAGGCGCACGCTTTAAGATTATTGTAACGGATGGAGTATTTTCTATGGATGGATATGTTGCACAATTGGATAAAATTTGCGACTTAGCGGAAAAATATGATGCCTTGGTAATGGTGGATGAGTGCCATGCTACTGGGTTTATTGGAAAAACGGGCAAAGGCACTATTGAACTGAAAAATGTAATTGGTCGAGTAGATATTATTACGGGTACCTTAGGCAAGGCGCTAGGCGGTGCAATGGGTGGCTTCACTTCTGGAAGAAAAGAAATTATTGATATTCTGCGTCAACGCTCGCGTCCTTATCTGTTTTCTAATTCATTGGCACCTAATATTGTGGGAGCAAGTAATGCGGTGTTTGATTTACTCAACGAATCCACTGATTTAAGAGATAAATTGGAGTGGAATGTGAACTACTTTAAGAACGAAGTGAAAACCGCTGGATTTGATATAAAGGATGGCGACAGCGCCATCGTTCCAATTATGTTGTACGATGCGGCACTTTCTCAAAAGTTTGCAAACAGATTATTAGAAGAAGGTATCTATGTAATCGGGTTTTTCTATCCTGTGGTTCCAAAAGGGCAAGCGAGAATTCGTGTACAATTAAGTGCTGCTCACGACAAAGAACATATCGATAGAGCGATAGCAGCGTTTGTAAAAGTCGGTAAAGAATTGGGTGTTTTAAATTAAACTTGAAACGTTTACTGAAATACTATGATTTTATAAAAGAGCCAAAGCATATGCTTTGGCTCTTTTTGCTTTTTACTTTCATGTGTTTTCGCGGTGGTAGCGCCGAGTTAACTAAATCACAAGATAGTACCTACAATGCTTTTCTTAATAAAATAGATTTAAAGAAAAGCAAAAGAGAAATAGAAGAAGTAGAGCAAACGTATTTTGAGCTTATCGACTTTTGTAGCTCAGTAGGTTGGAGTTGGGGATATTATAATTCCTCCATTTCACTGGCCGAATACTACCGTTATTCTGCAGATTTCGAGAAAGGGCTTCAGCTTTTAAGGTCACTACATGGAGTGGATAGTTTTCCCGGTTTACAAGTGCGACTTTTAGGTCGTTTGGCTGCGATTCACAATGAAAATTATGTGCTTGATGTAGAGGATAAAATTGACTCGGTTAGTTTTTATATAGACACTGCTTATCGCATTGCAATGCGGTTTCAAATGCTCGATCAAATTCCGACTCTTTTACGAGAAAGAGGAGGGCTATTAATTGAATCGAATCAAGCATTTGAAGGAGAAGCTTTGCTTTTGCAAGCTGCTGATTCTTTTAAATTAAGAGGGGATAGTCAAAACTATGCAGGCTCCTTGGTCCGTGCGCTGCAAAGTATGCTAGATAGAGGCGATTTACAATCGGTTGATTCAGTATCTCGCTACACCTGGGAATATTCAAAGGATAAAGATTGGGTGGGCCTTAAGTTCTCCTTGGCAGAAATTAGATCTAAGGTTCTAAAAAAGGCTGGGGACTCTTTAGGTTATTATAAATGGCAATCAAGAGCACTGTTGCTCTTTATGCAACGACAAAACGAAACAAAATACAAGAATACAGAGGAGTATCGAATTTTACATGAGCGCAATGAGTATAGGTCTTCCGTCGAAAATGCGGAATTATTAGCGCGAGAGAAAGCGCTAGCCTTAAAAGAGGAAGAAGGAAGAAAGCAGCAGTTGGCTGTTTTTTTGATTTTATCCTTAATTAGTGCAATTCTAATTGGTGCTCTTTACATAAAGGAGCGCAGAGTAAAAAAACAAATGCGCAGAGTGAATGAGCAACTAAAAAAAGCGTTAAGTGCATATGAGCTTGTATTGGTGGAGAGTAATCATCGCATAAAGAATAATCTGCAAATGATCATTTCACTGCTCCGTTTTTCTATGGAGGATAAAGATGATTCCGTTCAATCGGAGTTAGAGTCAGTCTCTAACAAGATACATACAATAAGCTCCCTTCACCAACTCTTAACGATGAAAGATCATAAAGAAAAGGCCGATTTAAAGAAATATTGTCTAGAGATTATAAATCATTATCAAAATATGGGGCTATTGTTTAAAGAACCTTCGGTGGTAATAGACGATGCTCAAATGAATAATGAACGATTGGTTTACTTTGGCTTAATTTTAAACGAACTACTTACCAATACCGTGAAGTACGGTGCAAAAGCAAAAAAAAACATAGAGGTTTGTTTAAAACGCGATGGGGATTATTTCAGTTTCTCTTACCAAGACTTTTCAATCTACTCAGCAGAAGCGAAAAAAGGAAAGGGTACCGAATTGATTCAGCAATTGTTACGGAAAATTAATGCGAATAATGTTATTTTTAATCCGGAAATTGGAAAATATACTTTTGATTTTAAGTTGCGGTAATGCGGGCTATTTTAATGAATTAATATTGGGGTAAGTTTGAGAGTTGTTATCATTGAAGACGAGTTTTTTGCAGCAAATCACATTAAGTCAATTGTCGAGAGGTTTGGTGTTCAGGTGGTTAGTATTTATGAGAGCGGAGAGGCGTTTTTAGAAGAGACCGATTGGGACTTTGATGCTGCTTTTTTGGATATTTTTTTGGCGGGTGATTTGAAAGGGATTGATTGCGCTAAAGAAATTAAAAAGCGTTTAAAGAGTTTCGCTTTTATCACGGCTAATAAAGATGCAGAAGCATTGAAAATTGCGGCAGATTTAAACCCAAAAGCATATATAGTTAAACCATTCAGAGACATTGATGTAGAAGCGGCAACTCAGCTATTATTAAGCAGTCAGGAAAAGAAAATTAGTTTGCAAGGAAGCTTTGGCTCTAAAGAGGTTAACCCCAATGATATTTGGTGCATTAAAACGGATAAAAATTACTTAAATATACACACCAGCGATGCCATTTACCACCAAAGAAATTCCTTGAAAGAGTTTATTGAATTGTTGCCTGATTATTTTATTCAAATCAATCGGTTTTGTGTAATAAATAGTAGGTTAATAGATGAGAAAACAACATCTCAAGTGAAAATTGGTAAGGAGTTTTTTGCTGTATCTCGAAATTTTAAAGATCAGATAAAGGCCTTGTAACTGATTTTCTGGGTTTTATTCAAGTATTTGTGGTGTTCGTCCCACGATTTTTGGGTTTTATTTTACCATTACCGATATTTGAGATATTAACAATATTTTTATGTTTACCACGAAAGTTACCGCGTTATTTATTGGAATTCTATTCTTAAGTGTTCTTACTCATGCTCAAGTTGGCGTTGGAACCACCTCTCCTGATAACAATGCGGTTTTAGATGTTAATTCATCAAGCAAAGGGATTTTGATACCTAGAATGACCACTATACAAAGAGAAACCTTAACTACCAACAACCCAGCTCAGGGAATGATGGTTTACGATATCGATTTAGACGTGATGTTTGTGTATTACGGAGGGCAATGGTACGCTATGAACGCCTGGAAAACGGAGTACAGAACTGACCAGAATAACCAAGCCGCGACAATGACAACTATGACTGCCACAGGGGTTAATCACGGAAATGTGGGTATTGGAACTGCGACACCGACAGAAAAACTTGAAATATCTGGAAAAGTTAAAGCGACAGAGTTTTCTGGTTACGGAATGGCTCCTGTTGGGGCAATTGTGCATTGGAGTGGGTCTACAGCTCCAGCGGGATGGGCAATTTGTGACGGTAGAACGGTTAATGGTTATACAACACCGGATTTGAGAGGTCGCTTTGTTGTGGGATATAATCCAGGTAAAACGGATTATAACGAACCAGGAAATTTAAGTGAGAAAAGCACAACAAACGGTAAAACTGGAGGGTTGGATCAGGTGGCCATTAGTTTAAGTGAAATGCCAAGTCATAACCATTCTGGTAGTGCAGGTGGAGCAGGGGGACATAGACACACTTATGATGGTTATACAAAGCGAACACAAAACATCTGTGATGATCAAAATGACAATATTTCAGCTCCTGACGTTTGGAATTGGAGTGACACTAGGACTACTATTGGCGTAAATAATCACACTCATAGCGTTTCAATAGGTTCCACTGGCGGTGGGGGTGCTCATGAGAATAGACCAAAATTTTATTCTCTTGCTTATATAATGAGGGTATATTAGTAAATCAATGAACATGAAAATAATAGCATTCATAGTTCTTTCATTCATTTTTTTGGATTCGGCCAATGGTCAAGTCGGGATTAATACAGTAGCTCCAGATGCGAATTCGATTTTAGATATAGAATCTACCGATAAAGGTTTTTTACCGCCTCGTTTGACTACAACTCAGCGACTTGCTCTTTCCGCAGGTGGTTTTTCTCAAGGCATGTTAGTTTATGATACGGATTTAGATGTTTTGTTCGTAGGATACGGAAATGGACAAAATAGTACTAAATGGTATGCTGTAAATGCATGGAAAACTAAGTTTAGAAATTCAAACAATAGTGGTGCTGCTACTATGACAACAATGACAGATGTTACTGTTAATCCTGGAAACGTTGGTATTGGAACAGACACACCTTCAGAAAAACTAGAAGTTGTTGGAGGTGTAAAGGCAGTTGAGTTCAAAGGTAACGGTGTTTTTCCTAAAGGTTCGATCATAATGTGGAGTGGCAAAACAGCTCCTAATGGTTGGGCGTTATGTAATGGAGGTACCGTCAATGGATTTAAAACACCAGATTTAAGAGATCGATTCATTGTAAGTTATAATGCTGTCGATTCTCGCTACTCTCAGCCTGGGAATTTAAGCTCCCAAGGAACAACTGCTGGAAACACTGGTGGTTTGGAGAAAGTTACATTATCAACGAGTCAGCTTCCAATACATAATCATACTGGTAGTAGTGGAGGAGCCGGTGGACACAGTCATACTTTTAGTGGTTATGCAAAACAGACTGGAAATATATGCGATGATGATAACGAAATTTCTTGTCCACATATTTTTGATTGGGCAACTGGAAATCTCACGAGTTATGTTTATGATCACACGCATACTATTACAATTAATGGTACTGGTGGAGGATCCTCTCACGAAAATCGGCCAGCATACTATACGCTTGCCTACATAATGAGGGTATATTAACAAAGATTGAGTCATTGAATTTAGATTTTGCTATGAGAAGGTTTATTTGTGGAATAATTATCGTTTTTCTGGTTCTAGAAACTGCAGCTCAAGTAGGTATCGGTACCATTAACCCTGATGAAAAGTCTGCCTTGGATTTGACATCAAATTCTAAGGGTTTACTAATCCCAAGATTAACAACTATTCAGCGTGAAGCGTTGTCATCAGGGGGTTTTTCGGAGGGTATGTTGGTTTATGATAAAACCCTTAATATTCTTTTTGTTGGGTATGGAAATGGCGCGAACAGTACAAAATGGTATGCTCTTAATGCATGGAAAACGGAATATAAAACCCAGAATGGTACTCCTGCAAATATGACAACCATGACGGCAACAGGAATTAATCATGGAAAAATTGGGATTGGAGCTGTCCCTTCAACTGATAAACTTGAAGTAGCAGGTAATGTTAAAGCGACAGAATTTATTGGTAACGGAGTTGCACCACTTGGTTCAATTGTTATGTGGAGTGGTACTGTTGCGCCTTCTGGTTGGGTGATATGCAATGGGCAAACACATAATGGTTTTACCACTCCTAATTTAAGTAGTAAATTTATTGTGAGTAACCACCTTAATTCAGGAACCTTAAGCACTAAAGGATCGACAACAGCAAGTACAGGGGGTGCTGATGAAGTGACACTCACTATAGCACAAATGCCTGGACATTCACATACTGCTTCATCAAGTCCTGCTGGGGCGCATAGTCATAATGTACCTGGATATACCAAACGTACAAATAATACCACGGACAACGATAATACAAGGTCTTGTCCGGATATTGGTTGGTGGAGAACAAATAAGTCTACAAGTCCGGTTGCCAATCATACACATTCTATTTCAGTTGGTAATAGCGGAGGTAATCAACCACACGAAAACCGTCCGCCTTATTATGTCTTGGCTTATATTATGAGAGTAAATTAATAGTTAACTGAAGGTCTAAAAAAATACAAGGTCATACCGCTTCAACGGGAAAAGGCCATTGGATTGATAATCGCCCAAGTTACTATTCACTTGCTTACACCATGAGAGTATATTAGTTTGTAACAACTGGTTTTCTTCCATTAAATGCATGTTTTTTTGTCTGCATTTTTGATAGCTAAGATTACTTTTGCTACACAAAGAATACTATGAGAACTCTTTTTTTGATACTTACGTCACTTCTAATCAGTGTTACGATGTTAGCGCAAGTAGGAGTAGGAACCACTTCTCCTGATCAAAACACGGTTTTGGATGTAAACTCTGCAACTAAAGGAATGCTTATTCCGAGAATGAATACCACCGCCCGAGAAACACTACGTTCGAACAGTCCTGCGCAAGGGACTATGGTCTATGATACGGACTTGAATGTGATGTTTGTATTTTATTCGGGAGAATGGTACGCCACTAATCCATGGAAATCGGAATTTAGAGACGATGGAAATAACAACAATGCAGATATGACCACTATGACAGCGGCAGGTATAAAGCATGGAAATGTAGGAATTGGAACTGCGAGCCCAGCAGAAAAACTGGAGGTAAATGGAAAAGTGAAGGCTACTGAATTCATTGGAAATGGAACCACACCGTTGGGTGGTATAATAATGTGGAGTGGAACCACTGCGCCTGCGGGTTGGGCTTTGTGCAACGGCGCAACGGTTAATGGTTATAAAACTCCAGATTTGCGGGGGCGTTTTATTGTTGGATATACTCCTGTACCGATAATAAACGATACTTATAATCAACCGGGTAACCTAAGTACTAAAGGAACGACAACAGGTTTATCTGGAGGGACTCCTAGAGTGTATTTAACCAAAAGTCAAATGCCTAGACACAACCATGGTTTGAGCAATCATGGAGGTCACTCTCATGGATATAGAGACAGATATCTCATTGAATCAGGAAATATTAATTCGCTGCCTACAGGAACAGGCGCTGAATTGCATAATTCATCTAGTCAGACAGGCAATGAAGGCCTTGATGGGGGTAATACTACGTTTTATTATGTTAATAGAACCACATCTAGCGGGGGTAGCCATGGTCATACGGTTTATCATACTGGTGGTTCTGGTTCTGCTAATACAGACGGTAGTGGAACTGCTGTTGAAAATCGACCTCCTTATTATTCATTAGCTTATATTATGCGAGTAAATTAATAGTTAACTGAAGGTCTAAAAAAATACAAGGTCATACGGCTTCAATGGGAAAAGGCCATTGGATTGATAATCGCCCGAATTATTATTCCCTTGCCTATATCATGAGAGTTTTTTAGTTTGCGAACGACTGGTTTTCTTGCACCAAAGGCATATTTTTCTGTCTGCATTTTAATAGCTACCCGTACATTTGCTTTACAAATAAAGCTATGAGAACATTATTTTTGATATTGACGCCACTTCTAATCAGTGTTCCGATGTTAGCACAAGTAGGAGTAGGAACTACATCTCCAGATAATAATACAGTACTAGATGTAAACTCTTCTACCAAGGGAATGCTTATTCCGAGAATGAATACCACCGCCCGAGAAACACTTCGTTCGAACAGTCCCGCGCAGGGGACTATGGTCTATGATACTGACTTGAATGTGATGTTTGTATTTTATTCAGGTGAATGGTACGCTACTAACCCATGGAAAACTGAATTTAGAGATGATGGTAACAACGATACGGCGCACATGACCACCATGACGGCGGCAGGAATTAAGCACGGAAGAGTAGGCATTGGAGTTGCTTCTCCACAAGAAAAACTTGATGTTAATGGAAAGGTAAAAGCAACTGAGTTCATTGGAAATGGAGCTGTGCCCATTGGTACAATTGTTATGTGGAGTGGGAATACAGCACCAGCTGGATGGGCACTTTGCAATGGCCAAGTAATAAACGGAATAACCACTCCAGATTTAAGAAATCGATTTATAGCAGGTTACAACCCTCTTGACGCAAGGTATAATCAACCGGGTAATTTGAGTACGGGGGATACGACAAAAGGCATGACCGGAGGAGTAGATTCCTACAGTTTGTCAGTGGCTCAACTTCCTGCTCACTCGCATACGGGCACAACCAACCCTGCTGGAGCACATTCTCACACCTATTGGTATAGAAACGCAGCAGTAGAAGGTGCTGGAGGAAGTGGCCAAGATTGGGCGTTTCAAAGATCTGAAAATACATCAACTGCCCCAAATCATACGCATAGTTTTACAACTGCTAATACTGGTTCCGGTGCTTCAATTGAAAACCGTCCTAACTTTTATGTTTTGGCATATATAATTAGGGTGCAATAGTCATTGCACTTCGAAATGCGCTTTCAAGTTGGTCAAACTTTTAAAGGGCGACTCCTCAATAAACATATTGGCTAACCATTCGGGTACTTCACCGCCTGTATTTGCTTTGGCTTCCATTGTTACTTGAGTGACGTTTTGGTCCAACTGTTCAATTTTCCATGTGCCCAGAGCTTTTTCAATGCGCACTAAGTCCTTTTTTCTAGGTGCGTAGTTGGGTAAAGCCGAAGAACGTATTAGGTAGTTTCCGTTAGCTTCTTTTGAGCTAAGTACCTTGCTGATAACATCTCTATCATCAACAGGCCATGGCGCTGCATATACTTCGTACACCACGAATTCTTCGTTACCATCCTTATGAAGCACTTTACATTCAGAATTATCGGAGTACCATTCCGTGCGCTTGTCAAATTGCATGATGAAATTGTAAACGTCTTCAGCAGATGCATTGATTTGACAAATTGCTCGATATTGTCGAAGGTCCCAACCGGGAGCATTTTTGGTCCAAACCTGAACCGAGTTTTTATTTTTCTTGAGCTCCCACTGTTCTTGAGCATTGCTCATTGAACAAACCATTAGGGCAGCAATTACACTGACAAGTATCTTTTTAATCATTATTATTCGTCTTTATCCTAGTTTGGACTTGACGATGGAAGAAACCATTTTGTTGTCCGCCTGACCTGCTAATTTTTTTGAAGCCATTCCCATTACCTTACCCATATCTTTCATGCTTGCAGCACCGGTTTGGGTAATAATGCTTTCAATAATTTCGGTTACTTCCGCCTCGGATAATTGAGCTGGAAGGTATTTTTCAATGACGGCAGCTTGCTGCAACTCTACCTCGGCTAAGTCGGCTCTATTTTGACCCTTGTAGGCATCAGCAGCCTCTTTGCGTTGCTTTACCAACCGTTGCAACACAGCTATTCCAGCATCGTCGCTTACATTACCATCAGCACCTTTTTCTGATGCAGCCAGAAGTAACGCAGATTTAACCGCTCTAAGCGCTTCTAATTTCTCTTTATCCTTGGCCTTCATGGCCGCTTTGATGTCGTTGTTTATTGCGTCAGTAAGTGCCATTAATCTACGTTATCGTGTAAGAAAGAATTATTCGATTTAATTTCCGTTTTCTTTTCTCCGTTTTCATCCTCAGTTTCTGAAATACTCAATCTTGATACCTGAGATTCATCGGAAGCAGCTACTTCATCTAATTCAATAGATCTGCGCATAAACGCGGGCTGCTCTTCAAGTGAAGAAATGCCAGAAGGGGTTTTAAGTTGCATACTTAAATTGCGCAACCGGGCCATTCTTTCCTGTGCCAATTTTTGCCGTTCCTCTGGGTTTGTTTCCGGTTCTTTTGATTTAGGATCTTCTATTTTAATAGACGCATTGTCGCTAGGTTCTGAACTTGACTTTAGACGAGGGTTCAAATCAAACTCCTCTTCAGTACTTTCATTGCTTTGTTCTTGTGCGCTGTGTTCCTGTGCTGGCTCGTCTGTAAATGCATCGTCCTCTAGGTTATGACGGATAATTTCTTTTTCCGAAGTACTTTCATTTGTTTCTCCAGCAGTAGATTCAGATATGTTATTGCTACTTTCTGCTTCTGCGTCAGTATCGATTGTATCTGAAGGGTGTTCTTCTTCAGGTTCACTCGTTTGCGCTTCCTTTTCTTCGGGTATTTCGTATACAGTTTTAGTAACGGCCAAAGGCTTATCCTTAACTGCTGGCTTTATTTCGTCTTCATTTGAGGTTTCCGCTTTAGGCTCTTCCTTTTTTGGAGTAAACAAACTTGGTTGAACGGGTTTTGGATAGCTCCTGCTCGGGATTGGCGCAGTTAATTCGGTTTTTACGTCATCGTCCAAACTTTTTACGGTTGGACGTACTTCTTTTTTTACCTCTTGAGAAAAGTTAGGTTTATCGGTGAAGCCAGTTGCAATTATTGTAATGCTAATTTCATCTGCTTCCAACCTATCATCCGTTCCATGTCCCCAAATTACCTCTGCATCCTCACCTGCTTCTTCTTCTATAAAATCGGTAATCTCAGTAATTTCATCAAACAGAATATTGTCACTGCCATAGGTAATGTTGAGCAATATGTTTGAAGCTCCGGTAATGTCATTATCGTTTAGTAATGGTGAAGCTACTGCATTCTGAACTGCAGTGTAGGCTCTATTTTCTCCATTAGCAACTGCAGAACCCATAATGGCTACTCCACTGCCGGTCATAACCGTTTTAACATCGTTGAAATCTACATTGATTTTTCCCGTTGTAGTAATCGCCTCGGCAATACCTCTAGCCGCAGTTGTTAATACGTTGTCCGCTTGTTCGAATGCGTTATCAAGGGTTAGATTACCAAACATTTCTCGTAACTTATCGTTGTTTATTACGAGTATAGTATCTACGCAACCTCTCAAATTTGCAATGCCTTCATCTGCTCTTCTTTTTCGTTTTTTGCCCTCAAACGAAAACGGCATGGTAACAATACCAACAGTAAGAATACCCATTTCTTTTGCTGCCTGAGCAATTATAGGAGCAGCTCCTGTGCCCGTTCCTCCTCCCATTCCGGCAGTGATAAAAACCATTTTGGTATGAGCTCCTAGTATTTCTTTTACTTCGTCAATGCTTTCGATAGCTGCATTTTCGCCTACTTCAGAACGCGAACCTGCTCCCAAACCAGAGGTCAGACTTGCCCCCAACTGAATTTTGGCAGGCACTGGACTAATATCAAGCGCCTGTTGATCCGTATTGCAGACCATAAAATCTACGTCTTTTATACCTTGGCGATACATATGATTAACAGCGTTGCTTCCGCCGCCGCCTATACCGATTACTTTAATAATTGAATGCTGTTCTCTGGGCAAATTGAACTTCATAACGTTAATTTTTTGTACTTAATATTAGTCTTCGTCTTCTTCTAAATATTTCCTTGTCTTATCAAATAGGTCTTGAAACCAACTTCCACGTTTGGTCCCAAAACTGGTGATGTCTTCCTCCGGCAGTTCTGCTTCAGTTGCCTCCGTTGTTTCCTCAGTTGGCAAAGCTTCATTTGCTTCAGAATTTACATCAGTTTGCTGTTCGGGTGATGGAGTGAACGTGTTTGCAGAATTACTTTTTGATAATTTTTCTAGGTGTTCTAAAATTTGATAGCCTTCTAGCACCAGTCCTACTCCAGTAGAGAAACTTGGGCTTGTTATTTCTTCTGATCCAGCCGCAAGATGCTCGGTTGGATATCCAATTCGAGTATCCATACCGGTAGTAAACTCAAACAATTGTGCAATATGCTTCATTTGAGAGCCCCCTCCGGTAACTACTAATCCCGCAATGAGTTTGGATTCAAACCCCGAATTGGTAATCTCGTAGTATACCTGCTCAATGATTTCGGTCATTCGAGCTTCTATAATACGGGCTAGGTTTTTTACCGAAATTTCTTTAGCGGGTCTACCTCTCAGTCCAGGAATGGATACAATTTCGTTTTCTTGATTCTCACTGGCTAAAGCAGAGCCAAATTTTAACTTCAATAACTCAGCTTGTCTTCTTATGATAGAGCAACCTTCTTTAATGTCGTCAGATATCACGTTACCACCAAATGGTATTACTGCCGTATGTCGTATTATGTTGTCTTGAAAAATTGCCAGATCAGTGGTTCCGCCACCTATGTCTACTAAAGCAATTCCCGCTTCTTTTTCTTCTTCGTGTAATACAGATAGCGCAGAAGCGATTGGTTCTAAGGTGATATCTAAAACATCAAGGCCTGCTTTTTCGACGCATTTTTTAATGTTGTTTACCGCTGCAACTTGGGCAATGATTACGTGAAAGTTCGCTTCTAAGCGACCACCAGACATACCAATAGGGTCAGTAATACCTTGTTCGTTGTCTACAATATACTCTTGAGGAATTACATTGATAATCTTTTCGCCTGGTTGCATGACCAACTTGAACATGTCCTTTCTGAGAGCCTCTACATCATGACGTGTAATTTCATCTTCGTAGCTGTCTCTAATTTTCACACCTCGGTGCTGTATGCTTCTTATGTGCTGCCCCGCAATACCAACATTTACTTGTCTTATGGTAACGCCTGATTTTTCCTCAGCCAATCGTATAGCTTCTCTTATGGAATCGACTGTTGGGGTAATATGGGTTACAACGCCCCGGCTAACTCCTGGAGAGGGGGCTTTTCCCATTCCTAAGACTTCTAGTTTACCGTGTTCATTTTTTCTGCCAACTAAGGCCGCTATTTTTGTAGTCCCGATATCGAGACCGACAACGAATTCTGTGGGTATTGACATAATATTATCGTTTAGTGCAGACAACCTGATTTTTGTACTTTAAATTAATTACAGAGTAATTGTTCCAACCTGTATTGTTTAGTCCTTTTTTGTAGAAAAGAAGTAGCTTTTCAAACTTTTGTTCTATGTTTTCGAAGGAGCCTAATATGATTTTATGGTTTCCTACTCTAGGGATTAACTCTAAATCTTGTTCTTCATTCATATAGACCTGCGATATTTGAGCACTCCAAAATTTGTCCGTAGTGATGAACTTTGCGACTTCAAAAAAACCTTTAAGCTGATAAGCTCCGGGTACCTCTTGTTTGTTTATGTTCAATTTGTCGAGTAAGTCTATATTTTCAACTGCAGTTGTATTTTTTTTACGGAAAATTTTATTGAGTCGATCTTCTAAATTTTCCAGTTGATACACTGTAGAGTAAGGCACGTTTATGTTCCCGTTGGCAATTAAAACACGAGCGGAATATTTATTCGACAATGGCATTAAGCTGCCGTATTGATCCAAATAAAAACTTTCATTTCTGTTGTTATATAATCGAACAATGGGAGCGCGTTCTTTTATTTCTATCGTTAAAGTTCCGTCAATTGAGCAATAAACTTGTGCTTTTTCGATGGCGGAATTGTTACCCAGAAGCTGCTCCAGCTCTTCAATATCCACGGATTCAACCAATTGCTTATTTAGAAGGTAGCCTTGATTTTGATACAGGTTCTTTATGTCCTCCTGCGTAACAAAACGTGAAGTAGCGGGCTTGTCAATTCGGATGGAGATTTTCTGCAACTCTTGAACGCTCTTTTGGCTTTTGGTAAAACTTACCAACGCCGAAATACCCACTAATAGTAGAACCCACGTAAATATGTTGAGTGCTTTTTTCAACCCTGTTGCTTTAATATATTGATTCTCAGGGGTTCAACAAGCGTACCGATGTCACCTGCCCCCAAGGTAATTAATATTTGTAAATTTTTGTTTTTCAGCGCATCAGCCGAGGTGAGGTCGTCTCTTTTTACTAACGATTTGTTTTTGATAACTACTTTTTCAAGAAGCATTTGAGCGTCCACCCCTTCAATTTTTTCTTCCCGAGCTGGATAAATATCCATCAATAAAAGTTCATCTAATAAAGAAAGGCTTTGTCCGAATTCGTTGGCAAAATCTCTTGTTCTGCTGTATAAATGAGGTTGGAAAATTCCAGTAATCTTTCTTCCTGGATACATGGATTGTAAGGAGAGTATACACGCCCTTATTTCCTGAGGGTGGTGGGCATAATCGTCTACAAAGATGAGCTCGGGTGTATTGATTATGAATTCGAATCTGCGTTTTATACCTTGGAAAGTCTCTAACCCATGCCGAATCTCGCTTGTTGTTATACCCGCCCACGCTGCAACAGCGATAGCCGCAGTTGCATTTTCAATATTGTGTTCACCAGGAAAGAAGCTGATAAGATCTTCAACTCTTTGTTGGTCAAAGTTAAAGTTGAAGGTTGCCTTGTTTTCGTTGTAGCGAATGTTTGTTGAGTTGAAATCTGCACTTTCGTTAATACTATAACTGTAGTTTTTTGGGGTTGCGGGCATATACAATTCAAGTCCTTTTTTTGAAAATATTGCTCCCTTTGGGTTGGTTTTCGCTGCAAAACTCGAGAATGTAGCTCTGAAGTCCGCATCATCTTTGTAAATATCCAAATGATCGGGATCGCAAGAGGTAATTACACTAATATGCGGGTTTAAACTTAAAAATGAACGATCAAACTCATCGGCTTCTACCACACAATAATCAGATGTAGGATGGAATAAAAAGTTGGAGTCTAAGTTAGTTGAGATACCGCCAAGAAATGCGGTGCAACCTATACGACTATTATTGAATAGGTGCATAATCAAGGTTGATACAGAGGTTTTTCCATGGGTTCCTGCAACGGCGATTGTTTTATAGGATCTAGTTATTTGTCCCAATGCAGCTGCACGTTTGATAATTGGCACTCCGACCTTTTCAAAATGCTTATAAATGCTGTGGTTTATATTAATGGCTGGAGTCCATATTACTAAATCTATATCCTCGGGTAAATCTGATATTCGATCGTTGTAATAAATGGAAATGCCTTCCTCTTCAAGGTCATTGGTTACTTTAGAGTAGGTCTTGTCGTAGCCTGAAACAGCAATACCTTTAAAATGAAAATACCTGGCAAGTGCGGACATTCCAATTCCACCGATACCTAAAAAAAATATATTTCTAGCGGAATTAATGTCCATTACATCCTAGTTAGTTTAAGCGCTTCTTCAGCAATACTTTCGGCTGCATTAGGTAAGCCAAATGGGGATATGTTATTTGAAAGCTTTTTCAACTCTTCATCATTTTTTATCAGTTCAATAGCGGTTTCAGTAAGTAAACTGGTGGCTTGATTATTACTTATAAGTAAGGCCGCATCGTGTTGCGTTAAGGCTAGTGCATTTTTTGTCTGGTGATCTTCAGCGGCACTTGGTAGCGGTACTAAAATGGAGGGTTTTTTTGTCAGTACAATTTCGGTCACCGCAATTGCACCAGCCCGTGAAATGACTAAGTCTGCCGCAGCATAAGCCAAATCCATTTCAGTTATAAACTGATGTACTTTAATTCCCTTGTTTTCTAGTGCTTTTGTGCCTGATCGTACACTTTCATAGCTTACTTTACCGGTTTGCCAAATGAGTTGAACGTCGTCTTCAACAAAGCGATTTATTTGTGGAAGAATAGCATCGTTTACTGATTTGGCTCCTAAGCTACCACCGATGATTAGTATTGTTTTTTTAGTGGCATCTAAATTAAAAAACGCCAGAGCCTTTTCCCTTTTTCCTTGAATGTCAATAACATTCTTTCGGACGGGATTTCCAGTTAAAACAATTTTTTCTTCAGGAAAAAACTTATCCATTTCTTCAAATGCAACGCATACTTTATTTACAGATTTTCCTAAAATTTTATTCGTTACGCCAGCATAAGAGTTTTGTTCTTGTATCAGTGTCGGAACATTCATTTTTGAAGCAACACGCAGCACGGGACCACTGGCGTATCCTCCAGTTCCAATTACTAGGTTTGGATTAAAGTCTTTGATTATTTTTTTAGCAGCTCTCAAACTTTGAATCACCTTAATTGGAAACATTAAATTCTTTAGGCTAAGGGATCGTTGAAACCCACTAATCCACAAGCCTTCTATTGGGTAACCAGCAGCAGGAACTTTTTCCATTTCCATTCTACCTTGAGCCCCTACGAACAATATGTCTGCCGTTGGTTCTTTTTCTTTGATTGCATTAGCGATAGCAATTGCAGGGAAAATGTGTCCACCCGTGCCACCACCGGATATGATTACTCTAGGCGATTGCATAGTCCTCCAATTTTGTTTTGTTCTTATTCTCTATATCAATGCCTCGACTCACACTTAATATGATACCAAGCCCTATACAAGTAAACCAAGTTGAGGTTCCGCCCATACTCATCAAAGGCAATGGTTGGCCAGTAACGGGTAATAAGTTTACGGCTACACCCATGTTAATCAGCGCTTGAAAAACCATTAAAAATGCAATGCCGAGCGCTAGAAGTTGGGGAAATTTTTTCTCTGTTTTAGTGGCCATCTTAATCGTTCGAAAAAACAAAACGAGATAGAGTAGGAGTATAAAGGTTCCACCAACGGCACCATACTCCTCCAAAACTATAGCGTAAATAAAGTCTGAGTAGGGGTGCGGTAGAAAAGCTCGTTGCGTGCTATTTCCTGGGCCTCGACCTACTATTCCTCCATTAGAAATGGCAATTTTAGCTTGGGCAACCTGGTAGTTTCCTCCGATATCTTGTTTTTCTTTATCGCCCATATAACGCTCCACTCTTTTTTTCCAAGTTTCCGCCCTAGGAAATACTTGCGGAGCAAATTGGGCAATTAAGAAAATCATGGCGAGCCCAACAACTCCAACCGGAATAAGGGATAAAAAATGCTTTAGAGGAGTACCCCCAATAAACATAAGAATCATACATGCACTAAATAGAACAGCAGCTGTAGAGAAGTTTGCGGGAAGAATGAGCGCACAAACCACAGCAACAGGTATAATGATGGGTATGAACGCTTGTTTGAAATCATGCAATACTTCTTTCTTTATCCACAGCATACGGGCGGTGTACATTATAAGCCCCAACTTTGCTAAATCAGATGTTTGAAAAGACTGGTTAATTACAGGTATCGTTAACCAGCGACTCGCATTGTTTAAGTTGGATCCAATTAACAAGGTTAATAGCAGTAAAGGGATGGAGGCATAAAAAATGAGCTGCGCGATTCTTGAGAAATAGGTATATTTCATTTTATGTGTAACGTACATAAGCACAAATCCCAAAGCCAAGAAGATACCGTGTCTAAATAAATAGTACGCCGTATTTCCGCCTTGATGCTTGTATGCCAAGGTTACAATGGAGCTGTAAACCAATAACAGGCTAAACACCGCTAATATCAGTGCTATGAGCCAAATGGCTTTATCTCCTTTGAAATATTTTAGAACCTCTTTCAATTATAATCCTCTTGCAGCCTCTTTAAATTGTCTACCGCGATCTTCATAGTTTTCAAAAAGATCAAAACTTGCACAAGCAGGAGAAAGTAATACCGCATCTCCTTTTTGTGCCAATCGATAGGCAGTGCCAACCGCATCGTACATACTTTGCGTATCGTAAATATGCTCAATCGTTTCACCAAATGCCTCATGGATTTTTGAATTATCTAACCCTAGACAAACAATGGCTTTTACCTTGTCTTTGACCAATGGAACTATTGAAGTATAATCGTTTCCTTTATCTACTCCGCCAACAATCCAAATGGTTTTTTCATCCATTTGCTCTAACGCATACCACGTGCTATTCACATTGGTAGCTTTTGAGTCATTTATGTAGCGAACTCCACATACTTGCGTTACCGTTTCAAGTCGGTGTTCAATGTTTTGAAAATCGTTTAAGCTCTCTCGAATGATCTCCTTTCTTAATTCGAGAATTCTTCCGGCTACCCCTGCGGCCATCGAGTTGTAGAGGTTGTGCTTTCCCTGTAATGCTAATTTTTGAATCGACATTTTTATACCTGTTTTTATATTAATTATTAAATCTTTATTATCTATCCATGCGCCTATACCTTCTTGTTTTTTTAGTGAGATAGGTATAAGCCTTGCTTTTGTTTTTTTCTTTTCGAGGAGTCGGCAAATTGTAGGGTCGTCTATGTTGTAAATCAGAAAGTCTTGTTCCGTCTGATTAAGAGTGATTCTGAGCTTTGATTCCGCGTACAATTCAAAATCGTTGTCGTAGCGGTCCAAGTGGTCAGGAGTAATGTTGAGCAGAATGGCTATATGTGGTTTGAATTTTTCAATTCTATCCAATTGAAAACTGCTGATTTCAATTACTGCCAACTCTGATTCTACCTTGTTCGCGACTTGCTTTGCAAGACTATCTCCGATATTTCCCGCAACGATTACTTTTTTGCCAGCCTTTCTGAATAAATGACCAGTAAGCAAAGCCGTAGTAGTTTTTCCGTTTGAGCCGGTTATTGCAATAATGGGTTTTTCGTAAAACCGACTCCCAAAATCCAGCTCATCAATAATTGGAATGCCGGCTGTATCAATGGCTTTAATTAGCGCAATGTTATCCGGAATTCCTGGACTTTTAACTACTAAGTCAGCGCTTAGTATGCTCTGTTCAGAGTGTGTGTTTTCCTCGAAAGGAATGTTGTTATGTAAAAGAACGTCCTTCGATTTTTTAGAAATTGATCCCTTGTCAGAAACAAAAACCTCAAAACCATTTTTCTTGCCTAGTATGGCTGCACCATAACCGCTTTCGCCAGCACCGAGTACGACCAACTTTTTCACCCTACCTAAGTTTTAGCGTTACGATGCTTATAATCGCGAGCATGATGCCTACGATCCAAAAGCGTGAAACAATCTTGGGTTCGGGTATTCCTAATTTTTGATAGTGGTGATGTAAAGGCGCCATTTTAAAGACCCTTCTACCTTCACCGTATTTCTTTTTAGTGTATTTGAAATATGCTACTTGGATGATTACGGAGAGGTTTTCTACTAAAAAGACTCCACACAAAATGGGAATCAGTAATTCCTTGCGTATAGCGATAGCAAAAACCGCTATTATGCCACCAATGGAAAGGCTTCCGGTGTCACCCATAAAAACTTGAGCAGGGTAAGAATTGTACCATAAAAAGCCCACACATGCCCCTACAAAAGCGGCTATAAATACCACCAACTCGCCGGAGTCTGGTATGTACATGATATTTAAATAGTCGGCGAAAATGTAGTTGCCACTGAGGTAGGCGAAAATGCCTAAAGTGGTGCCAATTATGGCGGAAGTTCCAGTTGCCAGACCATCTAAACCATCGGTCATATTCGCGCCATTACTTACAGCGGTGGTTATAATAATTACAATTGGAAAAAATATAATCCAGCCAAATTCCTTGGTCCAATCGCCCATCCAACTGATGATCCACATGTAGTCAAATTCGTTGTTTTTTATGAAGGGTATAGTGGTTTTAAGTCCTTTGGTTTCTTGCCAAGAGTAGCCCTTGTCGTTGCTTGTTTTGGTATTTGCTTGGTTTTGTATTTCAGTGGTAGGGTTGCTGTCGGCCGCCATTTCTTTGTGTCGGATAACGGTGCCGTCAGAGAAGTATAACATTGCCCCAGCTACCAGTCCGATAGCAACTTGACCAACTACCTTAAACTTACCTGCTAGGCCATCTTTGTTCTTGTATTTAATTTTTAGGTAATCGTCTGTAAACCCAATAATTCCAAACCCAACGGTGGAAATTATCATGATTTGTACATAGACGTTATCAAGTTTGCCAACTAATAACGCGGGGACTAAAATTGAAGCCAATATGATAAGCCCACCCATTGTTGGTGTCCCTTGTTTTGCGAGTTGTCCTTCAAGACCTAAATCACGAACGGTTTCTCCAAATTGGTTTTTTTGCAGCCAAGTGATTATGCGCTTTCCAAATAACATGGAAATAATAAGCGATAGAATTACGGCTACGGCAGCGCGAAAGGTGATATAATCAAATACTCCTGCACCTGGAAAATCAATTGAATGTAGATATTGAAAGAGATAGTATAACATTAGGAGGCAAATTGTTTTAAGAATTCAGTCAAAATTTCCATGTCATTGAAGTCAAGAACTTCGTCACCAATGAGTTGGTAGGTTTCGTGTCCTTTTCCTGCGATTAGAATAATATCATCTGGGTTTGCTTGACTAACAGCGGCTTTTATTGCTTCTTTTCTACTGGTGATGGCTAACGTTTTTTTTGCATTGGCTTGACTCACGCCCTTTTCCATATCGGCAATAATTGCCTCAGGGTTTTCGTGTCGTGGATTGTCCGAAGTAAAAATTACTTTATCGCTGTTGTTTACTGCAATCTTGGCCATTTCAGGTCGTTTTCCTTTGTCTCTGTTGCCTCCGCAGCCCACGATAGTGTATACCAGTTGTTGGTCAGTTTTTATTTCGTTTATAGTTTCTAAAACCTTCAGTAGTGCATCAGGAGTATGCGCATAGTCAACTATTCCTGTAATTCCATTGCTTGCCTTTATTTGCTGGAACCGACCTCTGACTGGGGTGAGTTTTGATATTTCGGTAAGTATTTGTACAGGGTTCTCATCAAGTATTTTGGCTGTGGAGTAGGCCGTAAGTACGTTATAAGCATTAAATCGTCCGATTAAGCGTGTCCAAACTTCATGGTTGTCTATGTTAAGAAGTAAGCCTGTGAAATCGTTTTCAATGATTTTGCATTTGAGGTCTGCCATGGTTTTTAGCCCAAATGTGAATACTTGCGCGTTGCTGTTTTGAACCATCACTTCATTGTGAAAATCGTCCCGATTTACTAACGCGAAACTTTGTGAACCCAAATCATCAAATAGCATTTTTTTTGCATTGATGTAGTTTTCAAATGTTTCGTGGTAGTCCAGGTGATCTCTTGTTATATTCGTAAATATTCCAACTTTAAAATCTATTCCTTCTGTCCTGCGTTGAACCAGAGCGTGTGAACTGACCTCCATAAAGCAATGGGTGCAACCGGCATCAACCATTTGTCTCAAAAGACGATTAAGTCCCAGTGCATTTGGAGTGGTGTGAGTGGAAGGGATTTCCTCTCGTTGAATCTTGTTGACTACCGTAGATAAAAGACCACATTTATGGCCTAGATTCATGAATAACTGGTGCAGAATGGTTACAGTGGTAGTCTTCCCATTTGTACCTGTGATACCAATTAAGTTGAGTTCACTAGAAGGGTCGTCGTAAAAGTTACACGCCATTAAAGCCAAGGCGCTATTGGTATCTTTAGATTCTATGTACGTTACGTGTTCTTCAATTTTTTCGGGTAATTCTTCGCAAACAACAGCCAGAACTCCATTTTTGACCACATCAGGAATAAAATCGTGACCGTCTACTTGTGTGCCTTTTATGGCTACAAATACTGAAAACTGAGCCGATTCCCGTGAATCAAAGAATATTTTTTGAATGGCTACGTTGGTCGTTCCTATGACCCTATTCATAGGTACTTTGTACAGTATGTCTTTAAGTAACTTCATACTAGGTGAGCGTTAGTTTTACACGATCATAATTTTCAATACGTTTTCCTGCAGAAGGCTCTTGTTCCTTTATGATTCCGCGACCTTTAAATTCAGCCTTAAGCCCCATGTTTTCGATAAGGAATACAGCGTCTTTTATGTCCATTCCAATGAGGTTTGGAACAAGGCCTCTTTGGTTAACCCGTTTATAGAGTGTAACTTGTTCTCGACCAGTCGAAGTAGCTACCCAAATGGCGTTTTTTCCTTTCTCAATTGCTGGTACTTCTAGTTCGTTGAATACCGTTTGTAGGTCGTAACGAATACCGTGTTTTGAAACCGGTATCGGTGTGCGCTCAGCTAATTGAGTTGTGTTTTTAAGTTCTTTGTGCAATTGGATACTTGTAGCGTATACTTTATCTGCTATTTCTTTAAATATGGGTCCAGCTACTAAATTTCCGTAGTACACATTTTTTGAAGGTGCATTCACAACCACAATACAGCTGTACATGGGGTTTTCAGCGGGGAAGTATCCTGCAAATGAAGCTTGATAACTTACTTTTTTATCGTACTTGTACCCATATTTAGCGTTGTATATCTGGGCAGTACCGGTCTTTCCAGCAATTTTGTAATTGGCATTTTTTAGATTTGTAGCAGTACCCCGCTGTACCACACCTTCTAGCATTGCTTTTGCTTTTTTGATGGTGGACATGGAACAAATGGCTGGATTAATTACTTCTGGTCCGAATTCTTTAATGGGTTTTCCAATTTTTCGAATCTCTTTAACGAACTTGGGCTTTACCATTTTCCCGTCATTCGCTACTGCATTGTAAAACGTAAGAATCTGAAGCGGTGTGAGCGAAACCTCGTACCCGTGTGAAATCCAAGGGAGTGATATACCGCTCCAAGTTGGGTCATTTGCCGATTTAATTTGAGGTTCACCTTCACCATAAATCTCAATGCCTAACTTTTGGTGCAGATTCATTTTATAAAGCCTGTCAATAAAAGCTTGAGGGTTTTTATTGTAATTCTCATTGATGGTGCGCGCTACTGCGATATTCGATGAAACTTCAAAAGCTCGCTTAATGGTAATTTTACCGTATCCACCAATGCGCGAATCGTACATTTTGTTGTCGTAAAACTTGTACACCCCTTTTCCAGTCTCCACGCTATCTGTTATGTCGATATATCCGTCTTCAATGGCAGCTAATAATGATGCGAGTTTGAAGGTCGATCCTGGTTCAGTACTCTCTCCAACTGCATAGTTGTAGGTTTCCCAATAGTTGCCACTTTTTGTTTTGCTTAGGTTAGCGATGGCTTTAACCTCTCCGGTAGCTACTTCCATTAATACCACGCAACCGTGGTCTGCTCCTTGTTTTTTGAGTTGTTCGAGTAGTGCATTTTCAGCAACATCCTGAATATTTACATCAATAGTGGTTACAATGTCTGCTCCATCTTCAGGTTCAATTTCGTTATCATCCTCAATGGGCATCCAAACACCGCCTGCGATTTTTTGCATAAGCTGTAGGCCTTGTGTTCCGCTGAGCACACTGTTATATGCCCCTTCTAAACCTACTGGTTTTACGTTTTTTCTGCTGTACCCAATGGTTCTGGCTGCCAGCACTTGGAAAGGTTTTTCGCGTTTATTTCTCTGAATAGAAATAAAGCCTCCTTTATATCGACCTCTATTGAAAATAGGGAACTCTCGCATTTTCTTGAGTTTGGTATAACTTAACTTCCGTTCAATGAGATGGTAGCGAGCACCGTTTTTTCGCGCCAGCGTTAGTTCTTGCTTCCACTCTGATTCGCTTTTGCTGGGCAGTACTTGCGAAAGTTCATAACACAAAGAGTCGATGTGTTTCTCAAAAAGTTCGTTGGTTATGGCTTCAGCGTTGAGGTCAAAACGCACTTCATATTTTGGGACAGAGGTGGCAATTAGGCTACCATCAGAGGCGTAGATGTTGCCACGTATCGCATCTATTTTTCTGTGTTTCGTAGAATATGACTTTGCAAGCTCTTGCCATTGCTCTCCTTCAATGAACTGTACCTGTCCGATTTTAAATAGTATTCCCAGTCCAAAGATTAACAGTAGAACGTATATTGGGTAAACCCGTCTTATGAGCAACTGTTTTTTACTCATTCGTGGTGGGTTTTAGAATTTTCTTCGGAGGTTCAATGGATTCCTCTAATCCAAGCTCTTTTTCTCGAATGATTTTTACTACCTCACTTTGCTTGCTTCTATACATCAACTCTGATTTTATGGTGATGTATTCACTCCGCAATTCCTTTATTTCTCGATTAATACCATTCAGGTTGCGAACATTTTCTTCGGCAAGAAAACCATTTGATATGTAAACCAAGGCAATGAAGGCCAGAAATAAGAAATACGGCAAATGATCAATAACCGCTTGTCTGGTGAGGATATTTCCATTCACCAAGTCAACAAGGATATTGCGACGCTTCTTTTTGATATTTGCTGGCTTGGTCATTATTTTTTTTCTGCTATTCTCAGTTTAGCACTTCTCGAGCGCGGATTTTTGACGAGTTCTTTTGTGTTAGGCGTAATTACTTTTCGGTTAACTGGCTCCAAAGGGCGAATTAGATTGCCATAGAAATCTTTTTCTTGATTACCTTCAAAATTTCCAGTTCTAAAAAAGTTTTTGACCAATCGATCCTCTAACGAATGGTAGGAAATAAATACGAGTCGACCTTGCGGTTTTAGAACCTCTACGCATTGAGTCAGGAGTTCTTTTAAAGCCTCAATTTCTTGATTTACTTCTATGCGCAGTGCTTGAAATACCTGCGCTAGGTATTGATTTAGTTTTTTTTCTGGAGTAAACTGCTTTGCAATAGAAACTAAATGATCCGTAGTCCTAAAGGGTTTATTGTCTCTTTCTAAAGCGATAGCTTGGGCGAGCTTCCAAGCATTTTTGATTTCACCATATAATTGGAATATCTTACTAAGCTCTTCCGGTGTTTTTTTATTTAATAGATCTGCTGCGGTACCCGGCTTGTTAGGATTCATTCGCATATCTAATGGTCCTGTAAACCGTGTGCTAAATCCTCGATCTGGAATATTGAATTGGTGAGAAGAAACCCCGAGGTCTGCCAAGACGCCATCAACGGGTATAGTGTTTAAAAGACGTAGGTTGTTTTTTAAGTATTGAAAATTCTGCTTGACTAACGAAAATCTAGGAGAGTCAATTGTGTTTTTGTGGCTGTCCGGATCTTGATCAAACCCAATAACCTGACAGGTAGAATTTGCGTCCAAAATCCCTTTTGAATGTCCACCGCCACCAAAAGTCACATCAACGTATACACCTGCATCTTTTAGCGAAAGCCCTTCTAGGCAATCTTCTAATAGAACGGGGGTGTGGTAGCTACTCATCTCCATCAGGAGTTATGTCGCCCATGACTTCTTCTGCCAATTCGGAGAAGTTGAATTCTTCGCTGCTCAGCATTTTGTTGTAGTCGTTATTAGACCAGATCTCTATGCGTTCGCCATTACCGATTACCTTGATTTCTCGCTCTAAATTCGCAGATCTAGACAATGACTTTGGAATGAGTATCCTTCCTGTGCTATCCAGTGAAGCAGGTGTTGCGCCATTATTAAACTTGCGAATGAAAAGCGCGTTTTTCTTAATGAAGCGGTTGAGTTTTGATAACTGTTTAGCCACTTTATTCCACTCGGATTGAGGGTACACCACCAGACAAGGTTCGTGTATATCTCGATTCACTACAAATCCTTCATGTACAAGGCTTTCGAGCTGTTTTTTTAGCCCATTAGGAAGCATGATGCGCCCTTTGGCATCCATTTTACAATCGTACTCACCTAACAAACTGATCATCACAACTATTCTCGAAAAATTGAGTGTAAAATTACAAGAATATTACCACTTTTTCCCACTATATACCATTTTTTACCACTTTGTTGAAAACTTTACGCCTGTTCGATTGTAAGTGTTTGGTTTTTATGGTCTTGCGATGGTGGTTGTATTGTGGTTCTAGCTCTTGTATTGCTCACTTTCATATGTTGATATTTTGCAATTAGTGTGTGCGTTACAGCCAAATGAATACCTACAAAATGTTTATTTTTGATTTAATCTGATGAAGGGAATACCTATGCAAGACACACTAAAAAAAGAGGGTAAATTTGAGTATATCGAGGAAGGCGAAGGCCCTGTTCTGGTTATACTTCACGGCTTATTTGGAGCCTTGAGCAATTTTGCTGAGGTGGTGCCCTATTTTGCTCAAAAAGGATACAAGGTGGTAATTCCCTTGTTGCCTATTTATACGTTGCCGGTAATCAATACCAACGCAAAAAACTTAGCTAAGTTCTTACGTGACTTCATCGAGTTTAAAAAGTTTGACAAGGTGAATTTGTTGGGGAACTCTTTAGGTGGTCATGTGGCATTAATTTATACAAGTAAGCACTTAGATAGTGTGAATTCAATGATTTTAACTGGGTCTTCAGGATTGTATGAAAATTCTTTTGGTGGTACCTTTCCTAAGCGGGAGAATTACGAATTTATTAGACAAAAAGTCGAGTATACTTTTTACGATCCAAGTGTGGCAACAAAAGAGTTGGTCGATGAATGTTACGAAGTAGTTAATGATAAGGCCAGAGCGCTCAGAATAATTGCTTTAGCTAAATCTGCCATTCGTCACAATATGGCAAAAGAATTGGAATACATGACCATTCCGAGTTGTTTAATTTGGGGAAAAAATGACCACATAACGCCTCCCGAGGTTGCTGAAGAGTTTCACTCCCTGCTGCCTCAATCTCAATTGCATTGGATTGACAAATGCGGCCATGCTGCAATGATGGAGCACCCTCAAGAATTCAATAAAATTTTAGGGGTCTTTCTTGATTCTCTTTACCAAAAGTAATCTTTAAACCCATGAATATTAAGTCCTTCACCTTTGTAAAAAGTAGTGAAAAAGTAAGTCAGTGTCCCAGTGGTAATTTGCCGGAATATGCTTTCATAGGAAGGTCTAATGTTGGTAAATCGTCACTTATAAATTGTTTGGCGGTAAAAAAGAACCTTGCGAAAGTGAGTTCTAAGCCGGGTAAAACACAGCTGATAAATCACTTTGAGGTGGTTATAGAAAAGGAAGTGGAGCAAAAATGGCATTTGGTTGATTTGCCGGGTTATGGTTATGCTGCGGTTTCAAAGAAAAAACGTGTAAAGTGGGCAGGTTTTATTGAAGAGTATTTCTTGAAACGCGAGCAGTTGACCAATATTTTTGTACTCGTTGATTCTCGACTAGAACCTCAAAAAATCGATTTAGAATTTATCAATTGGCTTGGAGAACAAGGTTTACCTTTCAGTATTGTGTTTACTAAAATTGACAAAAACAAACGCCAAAAATTGGCCAATAATATAGACAACTACCGCGCTCGTTTGAAAGAGGACTGGGAAGATCTGCCCGTTACTTTTTATACCTCAGCAACAGACGGGACGGGTCGAGAAGACCTATTGGACTATATCTCCGAAATAAATGAAGGGCTTTAAGACCTTTCGATTATTCCCATTTCTTCTCCAAAGTACCGAGCAAACTCTCTGATTTGGTGTGCCATTTTTCCCTCTCCTGTGCTGCGCTCCAGCGCATCGCTCATGGTTAGGAACGTTTGATGATATAGTATTTTCATATCATCCGTTGTCATCTCTTTGGTCCACAAATCTATTTTTAGTGTGTTTTTTTGTTCGGTATCCCATATAGACATAAAAGCAGCATTACATTCTCCGCCCTCTTGATTTTCTGTAGAGTTCCATTCCATTTTTTCAGGTACGTTATTCTCGTCTAACTCTACATCAAAAATGATTTGTGATTTCTTATTTGCCATTATTTTTTGGGTTTGTAGTTTGAGTTGTTCAATATGCCTTGGGCATCTTTGTTTTTCATTAAATCTGCAATACTGGTTTCAGGGTTGTTTTCCATATAGCTTCTAATAATATTCCAGCCAATCCAATGGCCGGTTCTTGCAGGAGATGCTCGGTCAAATCCAGCCGTAAAAGGGCCATCATTTACGTATTTAAAATAGTCACCTTTAATCTTGCTGAAGAGCAGGTTCTCATTTACAAAGTGACCCCAAATGGGCATCTCATTAGATATGCACCAGTTTAACTGCTTTTCTGTGTAGCCAATTTTTATAGCATCATTAAGTTTCGGAAATAGTGCATCAAGTAGATAAAGAATTTTTCCTTCGTATAAAATCTCATCCAGCATAGTGTTGTTGGAGTCTGGTTTTAGAAACTCTGTACTAACCCATGCTTTTAATACATCAGAGCTAATGGAGGTTCTTTCCATAGTTTGTTTTCTGTATTGAGGAAATTGTAATGCGGAATAGTAAGGGTAATTTGCACCTAAATACATATCCAGCCCAATTCCTACAGTCTGCTCGGTAGTAATCATTTTATAGGTAAAGCCCGAAATAATAGTTGTAACCTCTGGTACAGGTTTGCTTGGGAAAAGAATGTGGTAACGTTTAAAGGCATTTTCTATAGCCTCTTGTTCCATGCTCATATCCTCGTATTTGGCAATGGCCTCTTTTGCAACTCTATTGATGTCGGTATCGTAAATGAATTGTTTAAAAGCACCCGGTAAAGTTGGGTCTCCGATAGCGCCAAGGTTTAGGACATCTTCAGTATACCTTTGGAAGAAAACACCGTATTTTTTATTCAGAGCAGGAAGTTTGGTAGCTATTGGTTCCTTATCTGAAAATAGCTCTTTATCCAGGCGGTTAAATTGTACCTCTAGTTCACTATTGGATATGTCAATAGTTGTTTGGCTCTGATCACAGGATGTTATTAAGACTGCAAACATGAAAAGTTTACCGCATATGGACAAAAACCGAATCATTCTGTTTCTATAATTGTGTAGGCATGATTCGCAAAAGTAGCCAAGCTAAATGAACAAGATTCTACATTTTTCTTTGATTATTTTGTTTTTCACAACTATTGATAGTTCTGTTTTGCATGCACAATCCAGAAATTTGAAATTTGGTTTGGCTGGTGGCCCTTCTATCAATTGGCTCAATATGAAAACTGATGATGCTGTTTCATCTAAAACTACTGCAACCTTCAACTATGGCTTATACACTGACTTTAAATTGGCAGGTAGCTCCAATTATTACTTTAGCACTGGGCTTATAATTCAGAATTATAGATTTGGACTGGAGTATCAGGGCGCAAGTATCAATTCTTCTGGCGTTGTTGTAAATAGTTTTATCGAGCATGCCTTGCAATTGAATTATTTAGAACTTCCTATAGGCTTAAAACTGAGAAGTGATGAAATTGGATACGCACACATAGCGGGTTGGTTTGGTTTAGGTACGGCATTTCGGCTAAATGGAAATCACGAGATTGCAGAGCGCTTTAATGAAGGAGTTAAAGCCGTGGAACTAAATGAAAACTATAACGATGTATCGCCTTACAGCAAAGTATCAAAGCTGAGTTTGAAAATTGGGGGGGAATACGAACGTAAAATTACTGGAGAAACGTTTTTTGTAATTGGAGCAACTTTTGAAAATGGTTTAACCAATATCTTAAATGGAAATACATTTCAGTTAGACCCCAATACGGACAAAGCTGATTTGAGCAAAACCAACACTTCTTTGTCTAGAAATGGGGAGCAATTGAAGGCTAATCTGCGTTCAATCGTTTTACATTTGGGCGTTTATTTCTAATATCTATTAAACACATTTATGCAACTCAAAAAAATAAGTGAATGCATTATAGACTGGCTATACAGTTACAATAAGGGTGCGCATACAAATGGTTTTGTATTAGGAATATCAGGAGGGATTGATTCCGCATTGACCAGTACCTTGGCGGCAAAAACGGGATTACCGGTCCTGTGTGTTTCAATGCCCATTTACCAAGAGCAATCACAATTGAAAAGGGCCCATAATCACATTAACTTTTTGACTTCTACTTATCCCAATGTTACCTCAACAGAAGTAGATTTAAGCAGTACCTACGAGGGCTTTTTGAATACCGTACCCAAGGAACAAGAGAAAGAACAAGTAAATTTGAGCCTGGCCAATACAAGAGCTAGAATTCGAATGACTACGTTGTATTATTTTGCTGGAATTGAACAGCGACTGGTGCTTGGGACGGGCAATAAAGTAGAAGATTTTGGAGTAGGTTTTTTTACCAAATATGGCGATGGAGGGGTGGACTTGAGTCCCATAGCTGACTTAGTGAAAAGTGAAGTGTTTAAACTGGCCGAATTTGTGGGGGTAAGCAGTGAAATACTAAATGCACCACCTACTGATGGGCTTTGGGGAGATGAAAGAACTGACGAGGATCAATTGGGTGCAACATATGCCGAATTGGAGTGGGCTATGGCTTTTGGTTCAGATTCAGAAGAGGAGTTATCCAGTCGCGAGCAAGAAGTGCTTAAAATTTATAGGAAGCTGAATGCTGCCAACCAACATAAGATGCAATCTATACCTGTATGCAAAATACCGCGAAACTTTTTCAGCGAATAAAACTACCCTATTTTATTTAAGGCTTTGATAGCCTCCTTTACGTGAACTGCAAAATCAAATTGACTGTTTATGCTGTGCACCACCTTCTGATTTTCATCTATTACAAAAGTTACTCTGCCAGGTAATAGTCCTAGAAAAGAGGTAGGGACACCTGCTTTTTTTCTGAGTTTTCCTCCTTTATCAGTGAGCAAGGGGAAGTTTAAATCATTTTTTTCGCTGAAACTTTTATGCGACTTCTGAGAATCGTTACTGATTCCAACTACTTGAGTACTTAGGGAGTTAAAAACATCAATTTTGTTTCTGAATTCGCAGGCCTCTCTGGTGCAGCCAGCTGTATTATCCTTCGGGTAAAAGAATAGTACTGTTGGTCCTTTTTTGGTTAGGTTATCTAGGGAAACTTTTTCGCCCTCCTGATTTGTGAGTTCGAATGCTGGAAATTTTTCGCCTTTATTTATCATAGCCAGAAGACAATTAACTGATTAAGGTGTTTATATATTTAGATCATCTTTAATATGAAATAAATGCGGTTTTAGCGGTTTGGTTTCATTTATTGCTTCGCTTATTGGCACCTCAGCTATTTCTCCATTTTTTAAGCCAACCATTATATCTGACTTTCCTTCGATTAAAAGTTCCACCGCTCGATGTCCAAATCGACTTCCTCGAATTCTATCCATTACTGTTGGCCGACCACCTCTTTGAACATGTCCAAGCACAGTAACACGCGTGTCGTATTGGTCATTTTTTGACTTAACGAGTTCAGCAATAGAATAAGCCCCTCCAGCATCATCACCCTCGGCTACAATTACAATTGATGAATTTTTGTTTTTTTTCTGCCCTTGCTCAAGCTTTTCTATCAACCCATCAACGTCTGTAGTTTCTTCTGGTAATAAAATACCCTCTGCTCCAGTAGCTATACCTGTAGTAAGCGCAATGTAACCAGAGTCTCTGCCCATAACCTCAATAAAAAATAATCGGTTATGAGAAGCGGCCGTGTCTTTTATCCGGTCAATGGCTTCTACCACCGTGTTGCAAGCGGTATCAAATCCAAGCGTAAAGTCAGTGCCGTATAAATCATTGTCTATTGTGCCAGGGATGCCTATATAAGGAATGTTGAATTCTTTATGGAAAACAGAAGCTCCAGTAAAAGACCCGTCACCACCGATAATTATGAGCCCAGAAATGCCTTCTTTTTTAATATGTTCAAATGCCTTTTTGCGCCCTTCTTTTGTTTTGAATTCTGCACTACGAGCAGAACGTAAAATGGTGCCACCACGTTGAATTATGTTTCCTACGTCGCGTGAATTGAATTCGGTAAATAGACCATTCAGTAAGCCATTAAACCCTTCATAAATCCCTATGACTTCAAGGTTGTTTGAAACCGCTGTTCTGACTACTGCCCGTATCGCCGCATTCATACCTGGTGCATCTCCACCGGATGTTAAAACTCCAATTTTTTTCATTTCAAACTTTCTGTGATAAAAGTATTAAATAGTGGCACGTAGGCTAATAATAAAATTTCTGCCAGCAGCCGAAATGCCACTTGAGTATGGCCTGTAGTGCTTGTCTAAAATATTCTCAACAGCCAGGTTGGTGCTGATATAGCGATTAAACTTGTAGGATATTCTAAGGTTAAGGGTAGCCCACGCAGGAGTTCCTTGGGTAGTATATATGTGTGTTTTTCCTTTTTCCTCAGGAGCCAAATCATCAAAATGTCTCCATGTGTTATATAAGCCGAATAGTTCTGCGTTCAACTTTTTGTAGCGGTAACGCAGTGCCGATTTTCCAAAAGCAGGTGGTACATGTCTCAATGCTTCTCCAGTTTCGATAGTCTCTCCTTTCATTATTGTGAAGGTTTGCAGGATGCCAAATCGCCTAGAAATGTTAGTAGCTATGTTTACTGTTCCACCAAAAATATTGGCCGTGCTGGCGTTAGTTATGTTTTGTACTTGACTCAATACACCGTCGTAAAGAATGGAGTCTTGACCATTGAATGTGCCATCTCGTCGAACCATCGCATTGAGCAGATAGGTGTAGAAACCTATTACTTCAATTTTCCCTTTTCCTTTTATATTTCGAGCAATACTGGCATCAATATCGTATGTAAATTCAGGTTTTAAATCAGGATTAGGTAGCACCACTGCTCCCGGTTCACTGTCAAAAACTTTGGCCAGATCGTCAATGTTTGGTGCCCTAAACCCACTGGAGGTGTTCATTTTTAGCTGCCATAGTTCATTTGGTAAATACGTGAGGCCAATAAAGCTGCCATTCAATGCTGAGGTATTTAAATTGATTTCATCGAATGGAAAATTGTAAAATGTTGTATCCTCAAATTTCGAGTTCATAGAAATATACGTATAGCGAAGCCCAGAGCTAAATTTTAATTTTTGCGATACATTGAAGTTCCATGTAATATATGCTGCCGCTGTCATCCAGTTGCTCCCTCCGTCAGGATACCTGGGTGCTGTGGGCAGTTCCACTCCGGTTTCAATATCTTTTATACTACCTGTAGAGTTTACCGTATTGTAGACACCTTCTAATCCGTAAAACAACACGTGTTTTTCGTTGAGTTTTTTATCAAAATCAATGTTTAGGTTATAAGCGTCAACTTGCTCAACTCTAGAACGCAGGTTGATTGATTTGAAGCTTCTATCGTTTCTAGATTCTTCAAAGTTTTGGTAACCAATAATCACTCTACTCTTGTCCCAAGCGTCATTAGCCACATTGAAATTGGCCGTTAAGTTTGAGTTAAACCATACCTGTGGACCGTAATACCACTCTGCAGATCTTGGCGCTCCATTTCTAGATTGAATTAGACGGTCATACCTGGGGACATTTGATGTTGTTGCATAATGCGCGGCATATATCAAATCAATGTTTCTAGTGGGTTGATAGCGCAGTTTACCAGATATATTTAGCTGGTCATAACCAGATTCCCGTTGTATGTTTTTATCTGAGTTTGCTATTGTTGTATCTCGATTATTGATGCGCGTTTGATAAAATGTACGTTCACCAAAATTCTCATAACCATTGTTTCTAATAGCGCCCGACCTTAAGTCCTCAAATCGTGATGCAGTTACACCAACTAAAGCTCCTATTTTATTGCCGCCAAAATTTGTGTAGGCGTGAATCGTTTTTTCTTGATTGGCACTGGAATACCTTGTAAATACTGTGGAATTGGATATCACGGAGTCTTTATGAAAGGAAAGTTTTGGGTTTCTTGTGTGAAAATTCATTACGCCACCTAGCGCATCGCTTCCATACATTACCGATCCAGGACCCATTATTACTTCGGAAAGTTCAATCATGTTAGGGTCAATGGAAATTACGTTTTGCAAATTACCCGACCTAAAAATGGCATTGTTCATTCGCACACCATCAACAACTATCAGAATGCGATTGGCTGAAAAGCCTCTAATCATAGGGCTTCCACCACCTAATTGGCTTTTTTGAATGAAGACTTCACCGCTTGAGCCTAATAAGTCGGCAGTAGTTTGTGGGTTTCGGAATTTTATTTCTGAGGACTTAAAGGATACCATAGTATTTGGGACATCCTTTTTTGGTTGAACGCGTTTATTGGCCATTACCAAAACTTCACCTAAGTCAACTGCGCTTTCGGTTAAATATATTGTCTTGTTAGAAGCAATAACTTTTTCGTAAGCAATAATGCGTTGAATGTATGAAGGATGCTGGATAATCAAAGTGTCACCAATTTTGAAACTGGATAAATCAATTTGACCTTTTTTATTACTTACCTCAGAACGTTCAAATTTGTGATCAATAATAAAAACTTCATTAATTGGTTCCAGTCGATCAATATCATAGACGGTAGCAAGTTGTGTTTTTCCGGATATAGTAATGAATAAAAAAAGCAATGCAGAAAGCGTTGCTTTAGCGCAATTATTTGTTTTCATAAGCACTCTTAAGTAAACAAACTTCGTGCCTAGTCGTTGAGTTTCAAAACAGCTAAAAATGCTTCTTGAGGCACTTCGACAGAGCCTACTTGACGCATGCGTTTTTTACCTTTTTTCTGTTTTTCAAGGAGTTTTCTTTTCCTGCTAATGTCGCCCCCATAACACTTGGCGGTCACATCTTTTCTCAGGGCTTTAACAGTTTCTCTGGCTATAATTTTTGCACCAATAGCTGCTTGAATAGCGATGTCAAACTGCTGTCTAGGTATTAATTCACGCAGCTTTTCGCAGATTTTTTTTCCAAAATGGTAAGCGTTGCTTCTGTGTATTAGCGCTGATAATGCGTCAACTTGATCGCCATTTAAAAGTATATCCAACTTGGACAGTTCAGATTTTTTGAACCCAATTGGTGAGTAGTCGAAAGAGGCGTAACCTCTCGATACAGATTTTAGGCGGTCGTAAAAGTCAAAAACAATTTCGGCCAAGGGCATTTCAAAATTGATTTCTACTCTATTTGTTGTAAGATACACTTGGTTTTTTAAAACGCCGCGTTTCTCTATGCATAAGCTCATAACCGGGCCAATGTAATCGGCTTTGGTAATGATTTGAGCGTTGATATATGGCTCTTCAACATATTCTAACTGAGAGGGGTCTGGGAATTCACTTGGATTGTGCACATCCATGACTTCGCCTTTTTTATCAGTTGCTATGTAACTAACATTTGGAACCGTTGTGATCACCGTCATGTCAAACTCACGTTCCAAGCGCTCCTGAATAATTTCCATGTGGAGCATGCCCAAGAAACCACATCTAAAACCAAAACCCAGTGCAGCAGAGGACTCTGGCTCGTAAGTTAATGAGGCATCATTAAGTTGAAGTTTATCCATTGCATCTCGAAGTTCTTCATAATCATCAGTATCGACAGGGTAAATTCCTGCAAATACCATAGGCTTGACATCTTCAAAACCTTGAACCGCATTTTGACATGGATTGGAGGTATGTGTAATTGTATCGCCCACCTTTACTTCTTTTGCCTGCTTTATCCCTGATATTATATAGCCTACATCACCAGCTTTGACACTTTCGCGTTTTTCCTGATTCAGTTTTAAGATTCCAATTTCATCTGCAAAATACTCTTTGCCGGTATTCAAAAACTTGACTTTATCGCCTTTCTTTATTTCACCATCAAACACTCTGAAGTAGGCAATAATTCCTCTAAATGGGTTAAATACAGAGTCAAATATCATGGCTCTGAGCGCTGCTTCTGGTTTGCCTTTTGGGGCAGGAACACGGTGTACAACCGCCTCTAATATTTTATCTACACCATATCCGGTTTTTCCAGAGGCTTCCAAAATATCCGCTCGATCACAACCAATAAGTTCTTCAATTTGATCTTTCACCTCTTCGGGGTTGGCACTTGGAAGGTCCATTTTATTTAAAATGGGTATAATTTCAAGGTCGCTTTCTATGGCAAGGTATAGGTTGGAGATGGTTTGAGCTTGTATTCCCTGAGTGGCATCTACAATAAGCAAAGCGCCATCACAGGCAGCTATTGACCTACTTACTTCGTAAGAAAAATCAACATGACCGGGTGTGTCAATTAAGTTCAAAATATATTGCTCTCCATCTTGACTGTAGTCCATTTGAATGGCATGGCTTTTAATGGTTATACCACGCTCTCTTTCCAAGTCCATGTCATCAAGGGTCTGCTCTTGAAGGTCTCGATCCGAAATCGTATTGGTTACCTGTAACAGACGGTCAGCCAAAGTGCTCTTGCCGTGATCTATATGGGCAATTATGCAGAAATTTCGGATATTTTTCATAAATAAAACTACTTAATTTAATAGGCTGCGAAGGTAGTGCATTCAATAGACAAATTGCACTAAAATTAGCAATCGAACACTGAACAATAGAATGATTGGTCAGTTATATTTGTGCGAGTAAATTGTTGCTCATGAACGTAATCGACTCTATAAAAGAAGCTAAAGGTAAGACCTTGTTTAGCTTTGAAATTTTGCCTCCTTTAAAAGGAAGCAGTATTAAAAAACTCTATGCTGGAATCGATCCACTTATGGAGTTTAAACCTAGCTTTATCAACGTTACCTATCATAGAGAAGAGTACGTTTTTAAAAAACAAAGCAGTGGGTTACTTAAAAAAACGGCCACGCGTAAACGTCCCGGTACTGTTGGTATATGCGCCGCAATTCAGAATAAGTATAAAATTGAAGCGGTTCCGCATCTTACCTGTGGTGGTTTTAGTAAAGAAGAAACTGAGGATGCGCTCATAGATTTAAACTTTTTGGGAATAAACAATGTATTGGCTCTAAGAGGGGATCCCATAAAAACTGAGCCTAATTTTTTTGCCGAAGAGGGCGGTCATTCCTTTGCGAAGGAGTTGGTGGAGCAGATTGTTGATTTGAATAAAGGAAAATACATTAGTGATGAATTGGTAAATGCAGACCAAACCAATTTTTGTATTGGTGTAGCGGGTTATCCAGAAAAGCATTACGAGTCTATGAGTTTAAAAACCGACTTAAAACACTTAAAAGAGAAAGTGGATGCTGGCGCAGACTATATCGTTACTCAGATGTTTTTTGATAATAAGAAGTTCTTTGAATTTGAAAGTAAGTGCAGGGCAATGGGTATTGATGTCCCTATAATTCCTGGCTTAAAGCCGATTACAAGCAAACGACACATTTCCTTTATTCCCAAAACTTTTAATGTTGATTTTCCAGAGGATTTAGCAGACGCATTGGAGCAATGCAAGAATGACGCTGAAATAAGTGCTCTGGGCACAGAGTGGTGTATTGAACAATCCAAAGAATTAAAGGCGGCCGGAGTGCCTTCTTTACATTATTATACCATGGGAAAATCGAAAATTGTAAAGGAGATTGTTTCGGCTGTTTATTAGCCTAGAACAAGTTGTTCCAGCTGAATTTTTTTTCCAAAGAAAAAACGAGTACTCAGCTCAAACGACGTGGTAAGGTCTGAGACATAAAACTCATCTGGGCCAGTTAATTCAGTAGCGGTCAAGTTTAACTCTATCAGTGCAGTTTTTAAAGATGCTGCGATGGCCAAATTAGAATCCAATACTTGGACGCTCCTTCCATATATTGACTCAATTTCTGAATGGATAATAGGGTAGTGCGTACAGCCCAATAGCAAGGCTTTAATGTTTGACAAGGCATCATTAGTAAGGTACTCCTCAATAATGGTGGAGCTAATTTTGTCGTTAAAAAAACCCTCTTCAATCATCGGAGCTAAAAGGGGAGTGGTTAATGCTTTTACCTCACAACTTGACCTTAATTTGTGCTGATAAACACCACTGTTAATCGTGGCTTTGGTTCCAATTACTCCAACTGTTTGATTCTTGAACTTTTGTTTAACGAAGTCGACCAATGGATCAATAACGTTCAGCACAATAGTATCTTTAGGTAGAGCGTTTACGGTGGTATCAAAGGCTACACTTGATGCGGAGTTACAGGCAATTAAAACTGCTTTGCAGCCTTTTCTAGCCATAAATCGACTGATTTTTTCACTGTAACGCTTGATAGATGCGGGCGACTTTTCACCATAAGGTAAATGCAGGGTGTCACCAAAGTAGATAATCTGTTCATTTGGTAATAACTCCTTAACGGCTTTGGCAATTGTTAGTCCACCAATGCCAGAATCGAATATTCCTATAGGTGCATTTCTAGTCATAAAAAAGCCCCGAATCAACGAGGCTTTAAAAATAGGTTATTGAACTAAACCTAACTTCTTTTTTACCAGCGGCATTAAATTGTCGCCTTCTGGATAATGTATCAATGCTCCTACACTTGAGTCAAAAACATAGGAATAACCGTTTTCTTTTGCCACTTCTTGGATTGCTTTTTTTGCTTTTTCAATTAGAGGTTCCATTAATGCACCTTCTTTTTGCTGCAAAGACTGTTGCGCTTTTTGCTGAAAATCCTGAATTCTTTTCTGCAATTCCATAATTTCCTCTTCCTTCGATGCGCGAACTACCTCATTCATTACATTCACATTTGACTGGTAATCGGTATATTTTTTTTCGTACTCACCACTCATTTTCGTCAATTGAAGCTCAAGTTCCTGAGCAAACGACTTAAGCTTAGCTTCTGCTGTATCTCGCTCGGGCATAATTGTCAACAAATCATTGGAATTGATATGGCCAAATTTCGGTGATTTTTGAGCAAAACTATTTGCAGATAAGGAAAGCAGAAGTATTCCAGTAAGCGCTATGTTCAGTAAATTTTTCATTATTAAATTTTTAGGATTGCGAATTTAAGTTTATCATTTAGAATAGCCTAGCTTTTTGATAACCAAGTCAGTTTTATCATATCTAGACTGAGAATAAAGTATATTTGAGTTTCCAGCTAGGTCCATAATAATGGCGTAATTGTTTCGGGTAGCCAAATCTTGAAGCTCCTTATATATTTTATCCTGAAGTGGTTTCACTAATTTTTGCCGGGTTTTAAAAAGTTCTCCAGAGACACCAAATTTGTCCTTTTGAAATTTCTGAAGTTCTTTTTCTTTCATTGTAATTTCTTTTTCTCTTTTTTGTTTCAACTCCTCAGTAAGTAAAATTTTTTCAGCTTTATATTCCTGATAAAGCTGATCAATTTCAGCATATTTCTGTTCAATGGTTTCTTGCCATTTTTTTGACAATTTATCCAGCTCTTCTTGTGCCTCTGTATATTCGGGCATGCTTTCTAAAATAAGCTCAGTGTTCACATAACCAAATTTCTGGCCAAATGTGTAAGTGCTTGAAACAAAAAAGATTAATAAGGTTACTAGTAGCTTTTTCATAACTGTAAAGATTATAATTGTCCTAAATTCGCCCCAATCGTAAAGTGTATTTGAGATTGTTGCATTCCTGGTCGGGATTGAATATCGTCTAAGCGATACCCCCAATCTAAGCCCAAAAGACCAAACATTGGAAGGAATATACGCACGCCAATACCTGCCGACTTATTTACATTAAAAGGTTGAAAGTTGCTAAAATCATTCCAAGTATTTCCCGCTTCGGCAAAGGTTAACATGTAGATGGTTGCATTAGGATTTAAGGATAGAGGATATCTAAGCTCAGCGGTGTATTTTGCTATGGAAGTTCCGCCAGTAACTGGAGAAACCGACCCATCATCGTAACCTCTCAAAGCTATTATTTCTCTACCATCAAGTTGAAATCCCGTTAAGCCAGATCCGCCTAGATAAAATCGCTCAAATGGAGCATGCCCAATATCTTCATTGAAAAATCCGAGAAATCCGACACCTGCTTTGGTTTTAAGCACTAAATTTTGGACAATGGGGGTATACCAGTCTACAGTGAACTTCCATTTGTAGTATTCTATCCATTTGTATTTCTGTTGTGATTCTAACAGTGCGTAATCGCGTCCATTCATTTTCGAATATGGTGGGGTAAATTGTAGACTCAGCTTTATGTCCGAACCAAGTTTGGGGTAAATGATTTGATCGAGTGAGTTTCTGTTTAAGGTTACTCTGTAAAAGAAGTTATTGGCGAACCCGTTATCAAAAATAAATGCTTGCCAATCGCGCATTTCGTAAGCTTGAAAAGCTAACTCATGGCGAAGAATAAAGTAATCGTCTGGCCATTTCAGTTGTTTCCCTAATCCAATAGATGCGCCTGTAATTTTTATGTGTCTTCGATTGGGGTTATCAATTCGCTCTCCATTCAAATCAATTTTTGCTGCCTCACCGTTGGTCTGTACACTGTGGTAGCCCGATACGCTAAATGAAATAGGTTTTTTTCCGCCCAACCAAGGTTCTGTAAAAGACATGTTAATGCTACTGAACCAACGTCCACTGGTTTGTGCTCTTAGGCTTAAGGACTGTCCATCACCCGATGGTAGTGGCCTCCATTCATCTAGTTTTAAAACATTACGCAACGAGAAGTTTGTAAACACAATACCTGCTGTTCCTACAACTCGACCAGCACCAAACCCACCAGATAACTCAATTTGATCAGACGGTTTTTCGGCAACCGTATAGGAAATATCAACAGTACCATTTTCTGGATCGGGCAGTGGGTTTACATTCATAGCCTGAGGGTCAAAATAACCAAGTACGGATAATTCCCTCTGAGAACGAATAATATCTGACCGACTAAATAGCGACCCTGGATAAGTTCTTATTTCGCGATAAATTACATGATCATTAGTTTTGGTATTTCCACCTACAGATACCTTGTTTACAGTTGCTTGTTGTCCTTCGTAAATGCGAATCTCTAAGTCAACGGAGTCTTTATCGACATAAACTTCAACAGGGGTAACTTGGAAAAACAAATAACCATCATCCATGTAAATAGAGGAGATGTCTTTACCGTTAGGGTCCATATACAATCTCTGGTCTAACAGTTCAGGGTTGTATACGTCGCCTTTTTCGATTGCCAATAGCCCTTGTAACATTGCTGTAGGAAACTTTGTATTTCCAACCCAGTTAATATTGCGGAAGTAGTACTTGGGCCCTTCGTCAATTTTTATTTTTATTGAAACCGACTTTGGGTTGTTTTTTATTACCGTGTCGCTCACAATTTTTGCGTCACGATAGCCTTTCGATTTGTACTTATCAATGATAAGCTTTTTGTCATCTTGATAGTTTTTTAGAATAAACTTTGCATTCTTGAATATGTTTAAGTGAATATTCTCAGTGAGATATTCAATCATGACCTTACCCGCATGCAATGAGTCTTCCCAAGGCATTGAGGCTTTCGTCGTTTGTAAAATCATCTTATCAAATTCATAAAAAGGGTAGAAAATACTCTTCTCCCGAGTTTCTTTCATCGCCTTCTTAATCTTGTAAGCTGTTAGCGCTTGATTGTCTTCAATGATGATCTCTTGAACTTTTACTTTGTCAAATTTTTTAATTTTTATGTCAAAATAAACATGGTCAGGAAATTCTTTATCGTCTATTTGATTGATTGTAACTCGGGTATTTAGATAACCCTTTTCGGTAAAATAGCGCTTAATGATATTTTGTGTACTCAAAAGCATTCCTTGAGTAACAATCTTTTCTTTATACAAGTCAATTTCATCTCGCAGATCGTTTGCTTCAGACTTTTTTACGCCACTGAACTTAAACCGAGATAATCGAGGTTGTTCCTTTACTTCAATTTCCAGGAATATAAAGTCACCTTGAATTTTAGTGTATCGAATTTTAACATCCTCAAATAAGCCTTGTTTCCAGAGTTTGGTAATGGACCTGGATATAACTTCACCGGGCACTGCCAGCTTTCTACCCACCTTTAATCCAGATAAAAGAATAAGTGCATTAGGGTCCAGCTTTTTGGTGCCCACTACTTCAATACCACCTATGCGATATTCTTTTGGGTTGGTATAGTCTATCTTACTTCCAGATCCCAGTATTTGCTGCGCCAATGACGTGTTCTCTATTGCGCAAAAACAGAGAAAAATAAGGATGAGCTTTCTAAACATTAACTTTTCAGTTGTTCGCTTATTTTACCAAACCGGCGTTCTCTATTCTGGTACTCATAAATAGCCTGCTTTAAATCGTTTCGGTTAAAGTCGGGCCATTTTTTTTCAAGAAAACAAAACTCACTATACGCAACTTGCCAGAGTAAAAAATTACTTATTCTTTGTTCTCCACTTGTACGGATAATTAACTCTGGGTCTGGAGTTCCAGAGGTTGTCAAATAGCTTTCAAACACTTCAGCATCAAACTCGGCTTCTGACAATTTATTTTGCTTTACATCAACAATTATTTTTTTCACAGCTTCCGTGATTTCCCAGCGACTAGAATAACTCAATGCAAGTATTAAATTCATACGTGTATTGTTCTTTGTTGCTTCTACTGTTTTTGCCAAGGAGTTTTGACAACTTTTGGGTAAGTCGTCCTGATTGCCAATTGTAAGTAATCGAATGTTGTTTTTAGTTAGCGTTTTAAGCTCCTTTGTTAGAGAGGAAACGAGAAGTTCCATAAGTGCTTTGACTTCTAATTTGGGTCGTTTCCAGTTTTCTGTGCTAAAGGCATAAAGTGTTAGGTTTTTAACTCCAATTTCAGCACAGCCTTCTGTTGCTTCGCGTACTGCTTTTATCGCACTTTTATGGCCAAAGATTCTGGGCTTACCTTGTCCTTTAGCCCATCTTCCATTGCCATCCATAATTATGGCAATGTGATTCGGAATATTGTCGCTATTTAATTCAATATTTTCCATGAGTTCCTACCCATTCAAGATAGGTTTAAACCAGCGGGCAAATATACTTTTTTATTGAGTGTTATAGCGGCAAAGGTTGGGATGCTTACCGAGTCTAACAGTTATTGTGAAAGTGGTATTTGTGTAGAAGTCATTTTTGTTTGGGTTACCTCTTTGTGTGCCCCAAATAGATCTTCCGTTTGTTTCAATTGTTCGATTAGAAAGAGCTTGGCCAGTTGTTGTTATTTTCGAGGGGTCGTCTGGGTAAGTGTTGCTTACATCGTCTATATAGTCGGTAAATGTTCGGCGTATTCCATATTCAAAAGCAAACATTACGCGGTGCGAAAATTTAAATTTGAATCCAACTCCAAAGGGTATCGAAAACTGTCCTCTGCTATAGGCGTCTGACTGTCCTTCTGTTTTTAGTTCGCGTAAATTATACTCATTACCGTTGAGCTCTGCTCGGGGATTAATGAAGCCTAAGGCAAAACCTCCGAACATATACGGAGATATGTGATCTCGAATAATAAAGCTGTGGTACCTTAAAAAATTGAACTCGAATACGGCAGAAAATTCGTTAATCGGTGACTCAAAGGATAAGTTTCTATTCTGAATGGCAGGATTATTATTGTCTGCATCAGCGCCAGAAAGAGTACCGTTAAAATACCCTCCTTTAAATGCCCATCTAGGGTTTATTGGCTGTCGAACAATAATGCCCCATGATAAATGAGTGTGACCAGATGGAAACTGCCCTGTTTGATTTAAATCGCCGATATAATAGGATTGACCTACAAGTGCACCGACTTCTGTAAGCATTTGCGCAGATATAGAAATCCACGAAGAAAACAGGAAAAGAGTTGCTATAAAAGCCTTGCAAAGCATTTCTCTAAAATTTAGAAACGCGGCTTGAATGATTTACCTTTAAGGAGTTTGTAATTAACTGAGATTACAAAAGTTGCATAGAAATCTTTCAGTTTTTCACCGCCTCTACGCTCTCCGGCACCAGTCCAAGTAGGGTTTTCTCCTGGGTTAGGGTCTGCTAGGAAAGCAGCCTTGTCTCCATAAGCGTTTTTAATTGCAGTATTATCGTAGTAAACCGTACTCACATCATCAATGTAATCCGTAAATGTTTTTCGCATGCCCAGTTCTGCACTGATACCCATTCTTTTTCCAAGAGAATATTTAGCTCCTAAGGTAAATGGAATTGCTAAACCTATTCTACTGTATTTGTCTGGGTTACCGGGAAGCCCTTGACCTTCAGTTCCCAATGGCTGCAAAGCATAAAATTTCCCATCGGTATAGCGCCCTTTAGGGTTAAAGTAGATACCTGCAACTCCTATTCCAGCATAGGCTGAAATTTGAGAGAAAAACATAGAACTTGCACCTCTTAACTTAAAGACATGTCCAAACTTATCTTTTATAAAATAGTAACGGTACTGAGCAGAAAACTCCATTAAGTGCGTTCTAACATCAAAATTTCTATTTCTTCTTGCCTCGTTTGCAGCAAATTCGTCTTTGGCGGATAACATGGCATAGGTAAATTGCCCTATTACCGACATATCTTGTCTCAAGTAATAATTGTATCCAGCAGACCCTGCAAAACGAGTGGCTTTAAAGTTAATATCTCTTACTGTGTTTGTTGGCTCATCTGTTGCACCCCCAATGTCACCTAATAAGAAACTTGTGCCTATACCCCCGCTTATTTCCTGACGGTACGATTTCCACCGCTGGCCAAAAAGACTGGTGCAAACAACTGAAAGAATGAATATGGTAATTAATCTTTTCAAAAAAAGGGCATTTCCTAAGTATGGTGCAAATATAAAAATCTGAATAGTTTTCTTACATTATTTTTATTAGACCAGAGCAGTGGCTCTTAATTTCGATGATCGAGACCCCAGTGCAGTTTTTGACGGATGGTTTGAATGAAAGTTTGTCCTTTTGTTTTTAGAAGTTGTATGTCAAATTGTCCTTTTTTTAATAAAAGGGTTGTGTTTGCATCCATTACTTCCATTCTAGAGTCTAATGAGACTAAAAAGTTTTTACTTCGGCCTTCTACTGTCAATTTAACCTCCCTGTCATTAGGTATTACAATAGGTCTTGAATTGAGATTATGTGGTGATACAGGAGTTATTACAAAATTTTGTGCAGTAGGAAACAACATAGGGCCTCCGCAGCTTAATGAGTACGCAGTGGACCCTGTAGGTGTGCTTACTATTAGCCCGTCTGCCCAATATGTGTTCAGTAATTCACCATCAATAAACACATGTATACCAATCATACTCGAGGTGTCTTTTTTATGCACTACCAGCTCGTTTAGAGCAAAGTTTGTTTTATCAAACAACCCTTCTTTGGTTGTTAGCTCGATGGTACTTCTTTTATTGATGGTATATTCCCCATTAAATAGTTGCTCCATAACCTGGCTAAACTCAGAGATTACGACCGTTGACAAAAAACCCAACCTACCTGTATTTACTCCTAAAATAGGAATTGCTCTCGAGCCAATAAGTGTTGCCGACTCTAAAATAGTGCCATCGCCTCCTATACTAATCAATAAATTGGTGCCTTCCTGAATATCTTCTCCTGCTGAGAAGGTGACCAATTCTTTTGGAAGGTCAATTTTATTTTTTAAATAGCTATAGAAAGGCTGAAATAACTGTATTTCACAGTTCTTAGAAACCAGTTGGTTAAATAACTCTTGAATTTGTGGGATATAGTCCTCTTTAAAAAAGCGTCCAAATATTGCAACATTCTTCATAGGTTACATATTGAGGTAATTCATAAGGTTGTTGTAACGATCCTCCATGTCATCATTACTTCCGCTTTGGTCATAACTTGCGGTTATTTCATAGCCAAATCGCTCAAAGGTTTGAATCACGTCTTGGACGTTTAATTTGTTGATTTTTATGGTTAGTTCGATCGAGTTGTTATCATACGCTCTTGAAATAAAGCAACCGAGAATTTTAGCATCATTGCTTTCTACTATTCTTGAAATTTCCGATAAGCTGTAGTCGATAGAATTTATATCCATAACAATGATTCCTCCTGGGCTTTTTACTACTGGCATTTCGGCAATAACTTCCATAAGGTTGAATACCGTAATAGTACCTACAAATAAGTCCTTTTCTGATAGAATTGGAATAAGGCTCAATTGGTGTTCTTCGACTTTTTTAACGATTTCAAAAACATGCTCATTTTCATAAGCATGCACATTTTGCAAAAAATTGATGTGTTCACTTATACGCTCAACAGGGTCGTCAATATTTAGCAAATAACTTTCATTAATGAGACCCAAAAATTTAAAGTCATCGGTAACCGCCAACTGTGTGACTTTGAATTCATCCATCCATTCGATAGCTTGAGCTACACTGTCGGAAATCGAGAGGGACGGGATTTCTGTTATAACTATTTCACTTGCTAGCATCAGTATGCTTTCTTTCTTAAGCTAATTTTGTTGTTCAATTACTTTTCAAATCTAGGTATATATGTGTAAACTAAGTGTGAATGTAAACAAAATTGCTACTCTCAGAAATGCAAGGGGAGGGGATGTCCCTGATCTTGTGAAAGCTGTTTCAGCGATTGAGCAATTTGGTGCTGAAGGTATAACTGTACACCCAAGGCCAGACGAACGACATATACGCTATCAAGACGCGAAGGACATTAATGCAATCTACAAAACAGAATTTAATGTAGAGGGAAACCCAAATCAACGTTTTATGGACTTGGTTTTGAGCCTAAAACCAACTCAGGTTACCTTGGTGCCAGATGGCCCTGATGTATTGACCTCAAATGCAGGTTGGGATACCATAAATCATAAACAGGAATTGACTGATATTGTGGGTGTCTTGCATGAGCGTGGGATTAGAACCTCAATTTTTATTGACCCAGAGGAGCGTTTTTTTGCACCCGCCAAAGAGATTGGAACAGATCGGGTTGAATTGTATACTGAGGCTTATGCTGCTGGATATGCCAAGAACAAGGAAGAGGCAATTCGGCCATATGTGGCATGCGCGAAAATCTGCAAGGAACTTGGGTTGGGATTGAATGCAGGACATGATTTGGATTTGAATAATCTGCGCTATTTTTTCAAAAATATACCCAATCTTTTGGAAGTTTCAATCGGTCATGCACTAATAAGTGATGCCTTGTATTATGGTTTAGAGAACGTAGTAAATATGTACAAAAACGAATTGTCGTAACTGTTATGAATTTGAATTTTAAGCGCTTAGGGTCAGGAGAGCCTTTGATAATTTTGCACGGGCTAATGGGAATGCTTGATAATTGGCAGGGGCCTGCTAAAGTTTATTCAGAGTATTTTGATACCATCATCGTTGATGCAAGAAACCATGGAAAATCATTTCATTCTTCTGAATTTAACTATGACGTTATGATGGAAGATGTTTTGGCGCTTTGTGAGGAGCTGAACCTGAATGAAGTTAATGTATTGGGGCACTCTATGGGTGGGAAAACAGCGATGAAAATTGCTCAGAATTACCCTGATGTAGTCCGAAAACTGATAGTAGCTGATATAGCTCCAAAAGAATATCCGGTGCATCATCAACAGATTATTGCAGGTTTAAAAGCTCTTGATTTCTCTCAACTTAAGAGTAGGGGAGCCGTGGATAAGGCACTGGAAGATTATATCCCTGAAATAGGTGTGAGACAGTTTCTACTAAAAAGTGTTTATTGGGAAGAGAAAGGAAAACTTGGTTTGCGCTTTAATATTGATGCTATAGAACATAATATTGAAAGGATAGGAGGGGCTATTTTAGACGCTAGATTTAATGGAGCTTCTTTCTTTATCAGGGGAGGCAATTCTGATTACGTTACAGATGGAGATATTGAAGATATAAAATTAGCATTTCCAAATGCGCAAATTGGGACTATCGATGGGGCTGGACACTGGCTGCATGCAGAGAAACAGAAAGAATTTCTGGACAAAACGTTGACTTTTTTACTTGATTAGTCAAAGTCTGTGGTGAGCTTAAAGCGCAAAACCCTTCTATTACCTTGATCAGCTACGTACACTATGTTATCGTAATATGCAACACTAGTGGGGTTGTTGAATTGGGTTAAACCTATTCCTGTACCACCAAAAGAGGCGTTAATTTGCTTCTTACTAGTTGAGAATGGAGGTGGGTTTGCACCTTCAAAACCCTCGCCATTAAATTGATATAAGGAATCACTTTCAGCGTCAACTACAAAAATGTAATTGGTCCTATCTCCCGCGATGGTAACGCCCATTGGTCTTTTAAATTTTCTTGCCTCATATAAAAAGCCGTCCGCTTTGGAAGTATCGTCAACGGGCAATTGCTTTTGAAGATACTGAACACCATCTTGGTCTTCTAAGTATTCTATATACTGAACTTTAATCGATAGATCTGGATCTATACTGGTGAACAGAAAGTCTCGGCTGCTGGTAATGTCTGGTGCCTGTGGTGGTTGTACCAATGAAGTAATGCTTTGTGGGTATGTCCAGTAACAATTATTTGTGCCCGACTGTGTAGTTACAGCAATTGGGGATACAAATTTATCGGGCTCACCCGTTTCTAAATCAGGTCGCACCTGAAGCACTGCATCGTCATTGTCGCTGCCTGTGCAGTTGAAGGTATTCGTTGGTTTATTCGGCCCTTGTTTGGTTACATAGTAAGTATTGTCACCCAAGCAGGCAATATTCAAGAAACGCACTTCTTGATCACTAACTGTAGCCGATAATCGTTTGTTGTACAATGGATAAATGATTGCAGGATTAATTTTAGCGTACTGCAAGCCATAAGCAATGCCGTTTTTTTGATTGATTCGATAAATGCAACTTAAGGTTAAAGGAACTTCATTGAAGGTAGTGTCAAAAGTGCCAATTGCCAGCAAGTCGAAAGAGCGATCCATAGCAATACTGTATAAACCGGGTACTGCGATTCGTCCCAGTTCTTTTCCAGAAACATCGAAAGAAATGATTTCGCTAGTACCTTGATCCACCACGTAAATGAGCTCATCAAATCCCGCCAAAACTTGGCTCGGCTTTACAAACTCGTCCAAAACGGGTTGAATTGGAACGTAGGCCACTTCTCTGTCTTGATAAACGGGTTTGTCGATAAAGCTTAAATCAGACTTAGTACCAAAAAAGCCATTACAAGCCGTTAACCATACGGTACAGAAATAAAGCAATATGTATACATAGAATCTACTCATAATCTGTTCACCTTTCCTCAACTTTGTATAACCGATAATTGATACCTATAGAATGTTGAATACCCATGAAGGAGGTTGGTAGAAAAGCATAATTAAAACGAACAGGTTGGTTTAAAACAACCATGCTTAAACCGGTTCCGAATGTTGGTATTCTTCTGCCTTTTTTACCCAAAATAATTCCTAAGCGAGCATAAATGAGATCTCGATAACTGTACTCTCCACCAAGCCTAATGTTTTCACTGTTGTCGTTGGGATGATTCAATTGAATGGCGGTCAAAATTTTGTGATGGTCCTTATCATAAGGCACTACACTAATGCCAATTTTAAATTCAGTAGGAATAGAATACTTTTCTGGATTTGGGGTTTCGTTGTTGTTAAATTTAATTTCTTGATGGTCTCCACTTAACTCTGAGTTTCCGCCAAAATTTGTTACTCCTACTGCAAAGCTCAATTCTTTAACGTCTGTGTTATAAATAAATCCTAAATCGGCACCCACGGAGTGGTTTTGATATTGAGCTAGTCGTTCGTTGATGTATTTGAGTTTTACCCCAAAAGCGAACTGATCGGAGAGTTTTAAGGCATAGCCCAATCCCACTGCTGTATTTGCTGTATAGAAAAATTCACCGGTACCTTTTGGTTGAAATTCAGTGCGAACCTCTTGCCTGCCTGAGGATAGACTATTTACTGTGAATGCAAAGGTTGAATTCTTGTCTGTTAGCGGCAATATCGCAGATAAAAATGCTTGGTTAATACCTGCACCAATAAAATAGTTTGAACTGCCGATGGAGAAAGATTCGATGCTAGAGATATTGGCTATGTTGGTAAAAGCCGCTGAGGCATCTTGTTTAAGGGTGAGGTTGGCGCTTCCCATGCCTAGGGATCTGGAACTCGCATCATTTTTGAGGAAGGTAAGTGCAGAACTACCAGTTCTTTGTCCACCTAAATTGGGCAGAAGCTGAGCATTTAGTCCGTGCACAACGCATATAGCCAAAACAATATGTACAGTTCTTAACATGCTAAAATCTAAATGCTAATCCGTATAAAATTTGTGTAGGAGGTCTCCACCTTGCAGGGTTGGTGGGTGGCGTTCCGCTCGCCTGTGGGTCAATGTACTTGGGGTCTCTCCATGTTTCTGGAACATCATCGCCTTCTCGATATCCGTCTCCTGTTACCGGATTAACGATTTGCGCATTAAAGTTGTTAAATAAATTGCGCACTTCAAACGTCAAGGAAAGCGCTTGGTCTTTGTTTTTTCCAAGTGCAAAATCCTTTGTGATTTTTAAGTCTGTCCAAAACCAAGCCTTAGCTAAGTTGGCATTTGGCCGACTGTTTACAGATTGATACAATGGTCTCCCAAAGTCATTTACTGATGCAAGCTCCACAGGCGTGTATCTAAAGCCAGATTTATAATTGATACTCACAAAAACGCGAAATCGGTGAAATACCTTAGGAACATTCAAGGTGGTGTCTGAGTAAAAGATAACCCCTGATTTCAAATCCCATGGACGGTCCCAAGTCAACGGCTGTTCTTTAGTATTGTCCACAAATCCTTGCTCAATAATTTGCAGTTCACTCTCTCTTGCGGTGTTAGATTTTCCTCTAGCTGCTTGGAATGACCCATTAAAAAATATTCTAAAATACTGGGCAATCCGCTGAGTTAATCCGACTTCAACTCCAACTATTCTAGCATAGTCTTGATTATAGTAGAGTTTTCTGTTAACGAGTTTGCCTCCTTGGTCAGGGATTGACGCATTACCAGATACTATATAATCGTATTTATCATTATTGTAAGCCGCTACAGTCAATCCTAGGTCTTTTGTGATTTGTGACTTTACACCAATTTCATAACTCACTGTGCTTTCTGGTTTTATCACCGGATTGCCAATAGTTGCTAATGGAGATCGGTCAAGAAAATCGGGGTCGAGCCCTGCATAAATAAATCGGGGGTGTGGCATTTGCATGGCATGCCCGTAATTAAAGTATAATACATTGTTATCGGTTACAGGAAACGAGACGTTGATTTTTGGTAAAAACCTAAACTGATATTGTTTGCCAAATAACTTTGTATTTCGCTCTTCATATTCAGTTCTGGATGAAGGCTGAAGCGGCACCTCGGGGTTGTTTACGGCCTCATCCAATTGTTTTCCATATGCCCAATAATTAAATCGCATACCCAATGTGGCCGAAATACCTTTATAGGTGATTTTATCTTGGGCATAAAAACCGCCTTCCGTTGGGTTAGCCAACCATATTTCGGAGGATGAACCCACACTAACCGAAGGAGTTGAAAGGGTATCGTTGATTTGAATTGGTGCTCCTACCCATGGTCGATATACATCGGCCCATTGGTATTCTTTTTCTTTGTGCTCCCAGCCAAATTTAAACTCGTGGTGTTTGTTTTTTGGAAAATAGCTAAAGCTAACCCTTCCAGTGTATTCTTGTACGTAGTGGTCGTGCCACCGCCCAGCCAAACCATTGTTATTGATGAGTCCGTTTCCAGGTAGAATATACACTACATCTTGGTCGGGTCTAAAGGTCTCTAAAGGATTGGTTACAATGGATTGAGCATCGTAAATTTGGTCTACGGTTTCTTCTCTAAAAGGCCTTCCGTTTGCATCGGCACGCAAATTAGTGAATAGGCGTCCGGCAGAAACTTTAACGTTCCAATTGTTATTTATGTAATGCTGAAAATTGAATACCGTTAAATTAGACCGATGGGTATAAGTGTTCGCATTGTCAGGGGCTAAAGAAAAGTCGTATTGCAAACCCGGTTGCACTATTGCATCAAAACCAACTATTTGAAGGCTACGAGAGTTTTGATTGATTGCAATACTGTGCTGGTTGGTTAAGCTGATTTTTGTACCAGGTTTAAATTCATAGCTAATTTTTAGTGTATTGGAGAATTTGTTGTTTTGACGCGGTGCAAAAACAGAATCGTTTTCTGGAAACAGCGAACTGTGCAGCTGGTCTGCTTGAACCCGATAATAGTCGTCACTCAAAAACATATTAGCACTCGTGAAAAAACGAAGCTTCTTTTTTGTAAATGGAACGGCACCGCCCATGGCAATGTCCACTATGTCAGTGTTCCAAGCAGTACCATCATTCAACCTACTTTGAAGCACAGGGTCAGAAGCATCGCCCAGTTTCCAATCGCCTAAATTATCTCTTTGCCAGCTGCCTGATATTTCAAACTTATCGCCACCTTCTTTGATTTTGGTTGAAATAACGCCAGCCGACCCACCTCCAAATTCGGCACCTGCGCCACCAGTAATTAAGGATATATCGCTTACAGAAGAGCTCTGAACTGCAACACCAAATCCAGTACCAGATAATGGATCTTGGGCGCTAATACCATCAATTAGATATTGAGTTTCATAATTTCTGCCTCCTCTAATGTTTATTCCATCTGGAGTTTGGTTAACTCCAGCCTGCATGTTCACAATTTCTTGAACATCTCTTACCGCCATTTGCTCAATATCATCAGATGTGATGTTCACCTCCGAGGCAGCATCTTCCAAGTTGATTAGGTTTTTATCGCCTACAATTACTACTTCGTTCATAACGGTAGAGCGCAGGGAAAGCGAGGTATTGATTTCTTTAGTTTGGCCAGCTTTAAGGGTAATGCCGTTGAATATTTTATCCGTATAACCTATGTAAGAAAACTTAATGGAGTAATCCCCTGGTTTAACCCCTTTTAAAACGTAGTTCCCATTAACGTCACAGGAAGCTCCGTTGTAGGTTCCTACTATCATTACAGTGGCTCCAATTAATGGAACTTTGCTTTCCTCGTCTAACAGTTGACCTTTTAAGGTTGCCGTTTTTTGTGCTAACAGCGAAGGACCCATAAGCATCAAAAGCATATATGTAAGCCAAATCCGAATCACCAGTCAAATTCTACATTAAGTACGTGATTAAAAAGAGAGTCGACTTTTGTGTAATCGTGGTCCATAATAGCCATACTGGCTGCTATGTATACTTGATAGGTGTTGTTGTTTGCTTCGTTCACCTTCTTAATACCCACTGTTTTTGACCCATTATATCCTGCTAAAACATCAAACCTGCCTTCGTAAATGGTAATTACGTCTGATTCTTTGGTGAACGGCGAGACGGCATCTGGGTAGCTAATTGTTCCCAGGTCTGGATAGCCATTTTCTACGGCTGTTAAAGAGTTGGGGTATGGCTCCAATAAAAGACCTTTTGTCAAGGTATCAATACTGGCAATATTTAATACGGGCAGTAAATTCGATTGATTGTCCAGTGGGTTTTCGAAATACCCAATGATGAATGCCTTCCCTCCATTATCGATAAAAGCATTAATGGATTCTGCTGCAGATTCTAGTATTAGAGATTCTTTGTTGGTGTTCTTATTTAGGTAGGTTGTTTTATCGGAATAGATAAATAGTTTTTCGTACTGTAGTGCCATCAGGGTGAAGGTGGGCTGCCAGAAGGTGGGTTGATTGGCTCCATCATTGGCTGTGTAATCGGCGTAATCAAAATTGGGGTATACATTTGACAACCTCTGCGTATAAAAAGCATTTTGATCTCTATCGCCGCCTATAACCAGTAAGTCTGTTTTTTTTCCTTTTACGTACAATTGTCGCAGCGTATCTAGGTTGCTGTAGCTGTTTGATAGGTCAAAAGCACGCATGTAAATTGTATTGGTATCTTCCATGCGCAAGCCACTCAAGGTCCCAATTTGTTCTGTAGCAGTAGTGTAGAGGTTTGCGGTTGTTATTCCTACAGCAGAAGGGTCAGCAGGGGTAATTGATACATTATCAATTTTTTTTGGTAAACTCAGCCAGTCGCCATCGTTTAATTTAATTTGAAAACCCTTGAGATTTTCAGCCCCGTCGGGGTCGTTTGCCTCCCAAAAAATTGAGGAAACTAGCAATGTGGTATCACTAGTGGATAACGATTTGTTTATTGTGATGTTCGGTGGTGAGTTTTTTATTGGTACTGTAAGTCTTGCAGGAGTAGGGTCTTTTATACCTAAATTGTCTATGGCTCTCACCCAAAGTTCAATATCACTCGTGTCTTTTCCCGGTTGAATTTGAAATACAAAAGTGCTGTCTGTCTTAGTTGTTGAGAACCAGTCTTTGTTGTCAAAACTTATTTCGTATGCTTTTACAAAACCGTCTACGTCTGTTCCAAACCAAACGATGCGCACGGTAGATTTCAAGCGCAGCTCACCCGATAAATTGATAGACTGTGGCACAACCAATGTTTCAGGGGCGCTGTTCTCATTTTTTTCTCCTTTATTGCAGGAGTAAAATATGACGCCAAGTAAAAAGAACGCTATAAGTACGTTTGACTTCAAATCAAAAAAATAACCGGGGTGCAAGAGCACCCCGGAATTTATTTTAGTGTTTAATTACTAGTTTTTCTCTCGCAACAGTGTTTCCATGTGCATCATTTATGGATAACACGTACACTCCATTTTTGATACCTGAAATATCAACAGCGTTTTGCTCTGAAACCAATTCTTGGGTTAAGACTACTTTTCCACCTAAATCGAAAACATTTACGGTCATGTCCACGTGCTCAGATGAAATAAATACTTTCTCGTTTGCTGGGTTTGGAAATACTTTTATTTCCGATAACCCATCGTAACGATTGACTGAAGTTGTAGTATCAGGCCCTACTTTAATGTTTATTCCTTTAAAATCATCATTGTCCCTTGGAAGTAGTTTCATGTTGCTAAAGCTGTAAGTCATAATTCCAATTACTGTATCCATAGTTACGGTATCGGTAACTACTATTTTTTCAACTGGATAAGGATCTTTTACTCTAAAGCTTGAGTTTACGAAAGAAACAGCGGTAGATGACTCAAACTCACGTCCGGTTAAAATACGTGCACCACTTGCAGGGTCGTTTTGGTCGCGTCCAACCAACCACTCTGCAAAACTAGATGGGGCATCGGCATTGGTATCTACTACATGCAGTTTTCCATTTGGATTGATAAAGCCAATTAAAACGGATTCGTAACGCTCGTTGCCTTCAAAAGAATAGGTTACCACACTATCTGGAAGAATGTACAATGGGTCAATGCTCCCAGTACCAGCTTTTGTTACGTTATTTACTGAAAGGGCAGTTTTACCAAAATCTTCCAATACATTCCCAGTTACCGATAGTTTGTCACCTCTTTCGAAGGTAGTACCTGCATTTTGCAATTCGATTCCAGACCAACCGCTTATTGCGTTTTCGTCTTGAATGTGGATGATAGGTAAATCACCTTCAGCACCTGAGGCGGTAACTACACCCGTAACGGTTACTTCGTCACCAACAAAGATTGAGTTGCCATTTGAAAATGGTGTAAATTGAAGGTCATAAATGGTCAATCCATTGTCACGAACGCGATAAGCATAGCTTGTCGAGGCGGGATTGGCATTTGGCACAGAAGTTACGTTTGCAGAATCATCTGTTGCAGTGATATAGTAACGCACAAACGTTCCATTTGCTTGGGCAGGAATGGTAGCGGAATAGTTGTCTCCTGTTCCTTTTGTCATAGGAACCGAGGTGAAGTTTAAATCCGTAATGTCTGTTCCTGTGTTGTATCTTAAAGTAGCAGAAACAATTGACCCATCTAAGTCTCTAATATCAGCACTTACCACTACAGACTGAGAAGCTGTAGGGGTTTGTTTATCTCTTTTTTTGTTTGTGATTTTTGGTGACGATGGCCCGTATGCATAATGTTCGGGTTTAAACGGATGCAATTCGTAGCCCCTTCCAGTTTCACCTGGGCAATTGTTCTTACTGTGGATAATCATTCCCGAAATACTTTTGAAGTTATCGCCAATGGTAGGAGCTGAAAAACTTCCCGGTTGATTGGTTACAGGGTGCGTATATGCTGGCGTTCTTTGCGCCGTAAAATGATCGCCTACGTTAATTTGGTTACCGGCTTTATCTTGAACGGTAAAGCTTACCCTGTTTCCACTGAAAGGGTCAACAGAAACGACATCAACGTCTTCAAAGGTTACAAAAGCACTTTCCCATTGTTCTCCAGTCGAAAGAATATTGTTTTTAGAACCGTCGTTGAAAACACCAACACCCAAAACGGTATCCTGAACAGTAATGTTTCTTTTGAAAATAGTTATGGCATCATTTGACTCATCCGGCTCTAATTGTGTTTCACCTTGATATTGACTTAGCTCACCCACAATTCTAACAGAATCACCTTGGCGAAGGTTGCGGATGTTAACGCTGTACTGTGCGTTAGGATCACCTTGTCTTAATCTAATAGAACCAAAAGGCATAGGTGAGTTCGACATAGATACATGAATGTTGTGACTGGTAGAACCATATTCTGCGCCATCAACCATGCAAATTCCGTGAATTACCACCTTGTTTCCATCGAAACGGGAAAGGTCATTACAGTTTCCTAAATCTGCCTGAGAAACCCACTGTACGGAGTCTATTGATAATGTGTCTACTTGAGCTTGGCTAAAGCCAAATGTCATTAGACCAATTGTAAAAAGTATTACTTGTTTCATAGTTATTGAATTTATTATTTGATAAGTGTAAATTTTCCTTTGTAAACTTTATTTGTATTCTGATCTTTTACTGTAAATAAATATAAACCTCGAGCTACCGCTTGCCCTTCGCTACTGATTAAATCCCATGCATGCTCTCCGCCCGAAAAAACAGTGTTTTCTTCATCTGAAAACTCCGAAAACCAGTCGATATCACTTCCAGAGTAATCTGAGTCATGTTCGAATTGATCTACTAAATCTCCAGCCACATTAAAAATGCTTATCATGCATTTCTCAGGCAAATTGGCGAATATCAATTTCTTAACGGTTTGCCGAGTGGAAAAGCCCTCCCAAGCAGCTTCTAAATAATAGGGGTTTGGGTAAGCATAGGGTTGATTTTCCTCTGGGTCTTGGTTGGGCGGAGTGCCCATAAATGCTCTAGTGCTGCTCGATAAAGGCGAGGATTCTAGAGACTCCAAGTTGTTTTCTTCATCACCGGTATCAAATGCGGTTACCGCACATAAGTATTGCCAGCCGTTTTGTAAGTTTTTTATTGTGTATTTATAAACGTACAAGTTATTATCCCCTTCAAAAGTGGTAGGTTCAGCCAGTTTTATGGCATCAAACCCTGTTTCATAAAATAAACTATCTCCAGCCAAATCAAAAAAACCAACTTCCGTAAGCGCTGCCGCTGGATCAATTCTTTCTTCAACGTCAAACCCCAGTTTTGACAAGTATATTTTGTAACCAGCAAAATCTTTCTTGAGGCTTATGGGGTCAATGCTTTCTTCTGCATTTGAAGTCCAGTAAATATCAATAGCGCCATCTTTAGCCACAATTTTTGATTCAGGTGTGTTTGGTGGAGTTGGTAAGATGTAGCGGTCTAAGACTCCGTTTGAATTTAAATCTTCTTCCTGCGTCAATACACCATCGCCATCAAGGTCTTCTCCCAAATAAGCCGTTTGCGCCCATTGTGCATTTTCAACTAGGTTCTCTTGCTGGACTTTATTGTTTTCCCCATTGGGGTTGCCGTCTTCATTTTTTCTAGCGCAAATCACGGCAAAAGCTATGTTGATGGATTCTCCCGGGCTTAAACGGGCAAAAGGACCCACGCTCACTAAATCCGAACGGTTACCTGGTGCATTAAGTACTTCGTTTACATAGGTTCCGCTGTGCTGGTTGTTTGAGTCATTTTCAAGCGACCAGTTCAAGTTCCAGTTTAAACCGGCTTTCATTTTATTGTATTTCCTTAAATCGTCGTTTGGTGAAAATAATAAGGGCAAGCCCGTATTTCCCCATGTCCAAGCATTATAATGTGCTTTAAAATTATCACGGTTATTGGGGTGATAGAATTCGTCTTTGAACTCAGCACCGAGAAATTTGTGAGCAAAATAGCTCTCGGTAAAGCCCTCGTCACCATTATTGTCGTAGGTGTAAGCAAGTTCAAGTGAGTCGATATATCCGTTTCCTCCTTTATTGTAAAAAGCAGCGCCGCCGCTTCCAGCTGGGGTAATGTTTACGTTTCTAACTACGGCATTGGCAAACATGCCAACAAAGACAGAATCTACCGTGTTTTCACCATTATTGGTCAAGGTATAGTTTAGAATAACAAAGAAGTTACTAAAAGCGTAATTCCAATTGTAGGTTTCCAAGTGGACGTCAATTCCTAGTGGTTGGTCGTGATTAGATATGCCAATTTCGGTACCCGGTACCAAGATGTTTTTTTCGGAATAGTCCATAATAAAATCTTGATGGGAAATGGCCTCTGGGTCGTACACTCTGCTGTTAAAAAGCGAACTTCTTTCTCTTATCGGAGCATTTTGTTCAGCCGTGAATTCGTATCCACCGGTGCCTTCAGAGTATCCGCGCGAATTGTCCATAGCCGTACTGCTTACATTGGCGGAACCTCTCAACAAACCTCCGACCCATAAACCCGCTTCAAACAGGTGCTCAACTCCTGAACCTGCAGGATATTTGCAGGACGGAGAACCTGGGTAACTTCCTTTAAATGCGTTACCCAATAATCCAACATTGTTTATGGTTAAGGCTATGTCCGCTGCTGATGTTGTACGCTCTGTTTGAGCATTGAGCATTACACTGTGAGCAACAAATAATAAGATTACTATGGTTTTAAAGGCACGCATAGTTAGTTCAGCATTATTTTTTCGTGAAAAACGTGACCCGACTGCTCATCAGTAATTCGTACAACATAAACTCCACTTTTTGTATCAGACAAGGAGAAACTCCCTTCACCATAAAAAACATCTTTTTGGATTAATTTACCACTCAAATCAAGGAGTTCTAATTTACCATTTACTGTTTTATCATTTGATTGCACAACCAATTTCCGTTCTGAGTTTACCCATACCTTAAAACCGACTGGTTTACTCCCAGTAACCACACTGTTAGGCGCTTGGCCAACAATAAACTCAACTTGCATTATTATTGGAAGGTGATCGCTCATATTGTATAATGCCTCAATCACTTTAGGGGGCGCAGAATTATTCGTTGGTGAATTTAAGCGACCGTTAAATCGTTTTCCATCTTGTCCAAGTGCTTTGTAAGTTCCAGGAATGTATTGAACACTATTTCTTCCGTTCAATAGGTACTGAGACGCTAAAATAAAATCGAAGCGATCATCCATGCCACCTCCGCTAAAACATCCGCCTGATGTGCGCGTGCTTTGTGTGTGCACATCGGAATAGCTTGAATTGTTATTCCAACTTCCTGCTCGATTTATCGGGTCAATAAAATTGAATGAAGGTGCAGACCAATCGGTGAAATTTTGCCAGGCCCCTTCTGTGTTAGTATAAAGGTTTAAGTCTCCCGTTAAAAGGTAATTGCCTGGGTTCTTATTCGTTTCTAAATAATCCATTACACCTGCTGCAGCTGCCTCTCGTTGTACCTTATTGCTAGATCCGCTCCCTGCTTTTAGGTGCATGGTCAGAAGTTGTGTTGCTGGTGTATCTGTTTGAAAAGTATTTTCCGGCAAGTTGGTAGAGAGAAACTTCAGTTCATAAAGGTCAATTGCTCGAACAATGCTACTCCCATTTTCTGCTTTGGTAATTATCTCATGGTTGCTCACTATTACTTTTTCGGTATTATAAAAAAGCATGTTGCATATACTTTGATTGCCCGAACGCATCAGAGTAGTTTGTTCATAGCTTCCGCTATCGGCGTTTAGTACTAGATTTTTGATACGGCGCGCATAAACATTGTTACAACCGATTTCATTTATTGTGAATATGTCGGGTTTAACGTAATTGGTAATGGTTTTTAAATATTCATCCTTATTATTTACACTGTTATTATTAGCAGTGCAGTAGGTGGTTACATTTCCATAATTTAATAGGTTGTAATGCATAATTACTAATGTGTCCTTGGTTTGGCTTATTGCTCCGCTTGCTAAAAACAAACAAAATCCAAACAGAGTAGGTTGTAAAAGGATTTTTATCAAAATACGCCGATTTTTCACGCTGCAAATTTAGTTTGTTTTTTAAGCTTTATTTGCACTAGTTGTTAACTAATTTTTAACTGGACGTTAGCAGATTTTCACTTTAACAAATCTTTCTGTAAATAACTAATAGGTTTAGTCTAAGCATATTTTATATTCGTGTGTTTTAATTGAGAGCAGTGTCAGATTCAGTCGTAATTATCCCGACATATAACGAAATTGGGAACATAGAAAAAATGGTCCGAACGGTTTTTGGTTTACCCAAAGATTTTGATGTGTTGATAATTGACGATGGGTCTCCAGATGGTACCGCTGAAAAAGTAAAAGAACTACAAAAAGAGTTCGGATCTCGCTTGATACTCTCTGAGCGTGAAGGTAAACAAGGCTTAGGTACTGCTTATATACATGGATTTGGTATTGCGTTAGAAAAAGGATACGAGTTCATTTTTGAAATGGATTGTGATTTTTCTCACGATCCAAACGACTTGGTCCGATTATACGAAGCTTGCGCCGATCAAGGGGCAGATATGAGTGTAGGGTCTCGTTATGTAGCTGGTGGTAAGGTCAAAAATTGGCCACTTGGCAGAATACTGATGTCCTACTTTGCTTCTGTATATGTTCGGTTGATTTTATGGTTTAATGTGCGAGATACTACTGCTGGGTTTGTGTGTTATCGCCGCCATGTGCTTGAAGCTATAGACTTAGTTGGGATACGATTTGTAGGATATGCATTTCAAATAGAAATGAAATATACCGTACATCGAAAAGGATTTAAGATAAAAGAAGTCCCCATTACCTTTATCGATCGAGTAGTAGGAGAATCAAAAATGAGTACAAGTATCTTCAAAGAAGCGCTTTTTGGTGTTTTAATTATGAAAGGAAAACGCGTATAATATGTCGTATTTATTAAAAAACGTTTCTGTAGTTAACGAAGGAAGCACGTACATTGCAGATGTAAGAATTGAAAATGAAATAGTAAAAACCATTTCAACAGATGGTTTGCAGTCTTTTCCTGGAGAAGAGGTAATCGACTTAACCGGCAAACACCTTTTGCCAGGGTTAATAGATGATCAAGTTCATTTTAGAGAGCCCGGGCTCACCCATAAAGCCGAAATCTTTACGGAGTCAAGAGCAGCAGTTGCAGGAGGCATAACCTCCTTTATGGAAATGCCCAACACGGTGCCAAATGTATTGACCCAGGAGTTACTTGAAGATAAATACGATATAGCTGCCAAACGTTCAATTGCCAATTACTCCTTTTATATGGGCGCCTCCAATGATAATATAGAGGAGGTGTTAAAAACTGACCCTAAAATGGTATGTGGTGTCAAGGTTTTTATGGGGTCTAGTACGGGAAATATGTTGGTTGATAATGAAACTGCTTTGCGTGCATTATTTAGCCGATGTAAGCTTTTAATTGCTTCCCATTGTGAAGATGAAGACACCATTCGAGCCAATTCTAGTGCGTACAAAGAAAAATACGGCAATGCCGTTAAGTTTAGTATGCACCCAGAAATACGATCAGCAGAGGCTTGCTATTTATCAAGTTCTTTTGCAGTTGGTTTAGCCAAAGAATACAATACGCGATTCCATATTTTGCACATAAGTACTGAGCGGGAATTGGCTCTATTTGACAATACAGTGCCATTAAAGGAAAAGCGAATTACAGCTGAAGCATGTGTTCATCACTTATGGTTTGACCAATCTCAGTACGATGAAAAAGGTGCACTTATCAAGTGGAACCCAGCAGTCAAATCTGCTAAAGATAGAGATGCGATTTTTCAGGCCGTGTTGGATAATAAGATTGACGTAATTGCTACCGACCACGCTCCACATACGTTAGAAGAAAAAAGTCTCGATTATTGGAGAGCTCCTTCAGGAGGTCCATTGGTGCAGCACGCATTAGTTTCTATGCTAGAGCATTACCACAAGGGGAAAATATCACTGGAACGTATTGTAGAAAAAATGTGTCATGCCCCAGCAGATATGTTCGATGTGGTTGGTCGAGGGTATATACGAGAGGGTTACAAGGCGGATTTAGTAGTTGTAGATTTAGACAACCCTTGGACAGTTGCAAAAGATAATATTTTGTACAAATGTGGTTGGAGTCCTTTCGAAGGTCAAGAGTTTAAGTCTCAAGTTCAGCAGACCTTTGTAAACGGTAACCTGGTGTATGACCTCAAAGGAAACCCTGCTGAAAGCATTAATGAGGTAGCAAATGGTCAACGCTTGACCTTTAATAGATAGTGGTGCGCAAAGTATACTGGTTTGTTTTGTTTCTGACTTTCGCTTTATTCGCTTGTAATAAAATTGAGCCTAAAATAAGTCGTGAAGTTCCACAAGCACTGATTTCCAAAACAGATATGGTGGAGTTGGTATATCAAACGCAATTGATTCAGTCTGCTTATAAAGGCCGTTCTCACAATGATACGAATGCAATGGAAAAAAGAGACGCACGAATGCTAAATCTTTTACAATCCAATAATATTTCTCAGGAACAGTTCGAGTCAAGTTTAGCATTTTACCACAAATCTCCAAAAGATATGGGTGAAATTTACGAGAAGGTCATCACTAAACTGAACCTTAAAATTGCTCGATTAGAGGAAAAAATGGATTAATCCAGTTTACGTTTGTAATGACTTTGAACGGCTTGATTAAAGTACACCTGAGTTTTTACATGCTCCCACTTTAATCGCTCATTCAGGTCCCCAAACAAGGGGGCGCCGCCACCAAGCAGAATTGGGATAGTCGTAATTCGAAGTTCGTTAATTAAATCCTCTTTCAAAAAGTTTTGAATTGTTGAACCACCGTCGATGTACAACTTTAGGAAACCTTTGTTGTGCAAATTAGCAAGCACTTGCTTTAAAGGGCCTTGAACCATAAACACTTTGGACGCATATTTCTCGGGTACTTTTTTTAGTGTATTGCTTAACACAAATACGGGTTTTTCATAAGGCCAACTACCTTCGAATGTACAGACGGTTTCAAATGTGACTCGTCCCATTATTAGGGCATCGATTTCCTCCATTAAGTTTTTATAACCCATATCCTCTTGTTCTGGATTGGGTATTGAATTTAGCCAGTCTATTTCCCCGTTTTTTCCAGCAATGAAGCCGTCTAGGCTCTGGGCAATGAACACTATGTTTTTACTACCGCTCAAACTACTGATGTTGTTTTATGAATATTCTGCACGTATCTCTTAGTGAGGTATGAATTGGAATAAACTCGTGGTTTATACTTGATTTTATTTTTTCATTACTGTAAACCTGTATGGTATTTGCTGATTTTGATGAATCTCTGGTTATAAGAGGTTTAGTGCCGCCTATTACTGCCCATACTTCAGAAAACAGACCTGCTAAATAACCCATAAAAGGGGTAGCTAAAAAACTCGGTGGTTTTTTACCAAACTCAATTGCTATTTGTCCCATCACTTCTTTAAATGATAGGTTTTCCGACAGGATTAAGAAACGACTGTTTTCTATTGTGCTGTTTGCAAGTTTTAGCGCTATTTGCGCTACATCGCGCACATCAACAAATGCATTGGCTCCTTTTGTGTAAAACTGAAGCCCATTATAAACCGTACTAAACATTCGCGTGCTGCTGCTGCCCCAATCACCTGGTCCAAGTATTACTGAGGGATTTAGGATAACACATGAGAGCCCTTCTTCAATGCCCCTCCAAACTTCTCGTTCTGCATAATGTTTAGAAAAGCTATACGCTCCGTTTTTATTGTCTGCCTCCCAATCTAAATTTTCTGTAATGACTTTTGACTTTGGCTGCTTGCCTATTGCTGCGGTAGAACTTAAATAAACTACCTTTTTAGGTTTTACCTCAAGTGCAGCATCAACAATGTTGCTGGTTCCATCAATATTGGTTTTTATAAGTTCTTGACGATCATTACTATCAAATGACACCAATGCAGCGCAATGATAAAGGGTCGTGCAACCTTTCATTAATTCTATTAGTTGGTTTACTTCGGATAAGCTTCCGTTAACCCATTTAATGGACTCAAATTTTCCTAGGATATCATTGCGCTCAAACAATGATTTAACCATCGAGAGGTTTGAGTTCGGCCTTTTCATAGCAGTGATGGGGGCATTTTCTTTTGCCAGTTCTAGCAAAATATGACTTCCAACTAAACCCGTACCGCCGGTTACAAAATTCATATTTCAAATGTATAGAACACTTATTAGGAATGCTCTTTTATTATCGAACAATTGCGTACCAACATGGTTTGATTGCAAGAATTACTTTTTAGTAGAGTCGTTAAAAACGATTGCAATAATAAATACCAACCTTCACGAGCATTTCTATCTTTGCCCGCGAAAGAAATATAGGCTGCTATGAATTTTATTGAAGAACTGAGATGGAGAGGTATGTTGCACGACATTATGCCTGGAACCGAAGATGCACTGAATAAGGAATCTGTTGGTGGTTACATCGGTTTTGATCCAACGGCAGATAGTTTGCATATTGGTTCATTGGTTCAAATAATGATTTTATTGCATTTTCAGCGTGCCGGACACAAGCCTACTGCGCTTATTGGAGGTGCAACGGGTATGGTTGGAGACCCATCCGGAAAAGCTAAAGAACGCTCGCTTTTATCACGAGAGGAAGTAGAGCTTAATATGAAAGGGATACAAGCTCAGTTGGAGCGTATTTTAGACTTTAATCCAGAAACAGAGAACTGCGCAGAATTGGTAAACAATTACGATTGGTTCGAGGGTTTTTCATTCATAGATTTTATCAGAGATGTAGGCAAGCACATGTCAATAAACTATATGCTGGCAAAGGATGCCGTTAAAAGTAGAATGGAATCTGGCCTCTCGTTTACAGAGTTTTCATACCCGTTAATTCAAGGCTATGATTTTTACGTTCTGAATAGAGATAAAAACTGTAAAATTCAATTGGGTGGTTCTGATCAGTGGGGAAATATAGTAACGGGAACAGAGTTAATCAGAAGATTGGGAGGAAGTGAGGCGTACGCTGCTACAACTCCTTTGATTACAAAAGCAGACGGTTCGAAGTTTGGAAAAACCGAGGGCGGTAACGTATGGCTGGATCGCGAGAGAACCTCTCCTTACAAGTTTTATCAATATTGGATTAATGCTTCGGATGAGGATGCGGAGAAATACATTAAAATTTTCACGTTGAAGTCTAAGGCAGAAATAGACTCTATAATAGCCGAGCACAAAGAGGCACCTCACTTGCGATTATTACAAAAAGAGTTAGCTAAGGATATAACGGTTAGAGTGCATTCAGAGGAGGATTTAAATACGGCAATTGAGGCATCAAATATTCTATTTGGAAAGTCAACCTCTGACGCGTTAATGAAGTTAAGTGAGTCTGATTTTCTAGCGGTTTTTGATGGCGTTCCTCAAGCAGAGGTGCCTATAGAAAAACTAGCGAAAAGCGAGTTGTTATTGTCTGAAGTTGTTGTGAGTTTATCCAATTTTTTACCTTCAAACGGAGAGTTTAGAAGAGCATTGAAAGAGCGGTCTTTTAGTTTGAATAAGGATAAGGTTAGTGAAGATATTCAGCTCAATAAGGAGCACCTAATGGCAGGCAAATACCTGTTGCTCCAGCGCGGTAAGAAAAAGTACTTTATCGTAAAATTTGTTTAACTCACCATAAGATTGCAGCCCCTAATGTCGCTGTCATCGAATCTGCCGAGTACTTCAAAGTTACCAGTGCTTTGAGTTTTTCCTAGGTCTTGTGTTTGTATGAAAGCACATGAATCTACATTGGCCAAATCGATGATGTTGAGGCCTCCAGTTTTTCCATCCAAACAATATGCAAATGGGTCGGTTGTTTGTCTGATCAAAACACGATACCAGGGCGGTGGATCGAAAATACCGGACCCCAAGGAATAAGCCTGACTCAGCAGCTCAGTCATTCCATACTCTGAATGTATGGAGTCCACCGAAAAAGCATTTTTTAAAACACGGTGAACTTCGGGTCTTATCACTTCCTTTCTGCGTCCTTTCATTCCTCCAGTCTCCATTACAATAGTATCCGACAGATTTAGTTTACAGTTTTCTGCAAAATCAAGCAAAGCAAAAGTGACACCAATAAGCAATGTTTTACCATTAAAAGGTTTAGATAGCGCTTCTTGCAATTTACGCTCATGGTTGAGGAAAAAGCCGCTGTTTTCGGTATTGCCCTCTTCTATGAAATATTGAGCCATATCAATTAAAGAAGAACCTGACCGTTCCATGTAACTGGGTAGTAGAGCAAAAATTCGAAAGTTTTTTAGCGGGCCGTATTTAAGTTCAAATGCAGTTTTACAGACTTGGAGGTACCAAGATTTTTTTTTAACCGAATGAAAACTTTGTTCATTTCCGGTAGTTCCTGAGCTTGAATAGGTTACTTCCGGTTGAAATTTATTTGTTTTTACTTCGTGGGTTTTAAAAAACTGGATGGGTAAAAATGGAATTTCCTCCAATTTACTGGGTTGTTTTTTACCCAGTAGCAAATCGCAATATTGCTTATAAATGGGATTGTTATTTCGTTGAAAGGAGAAAAGCTCTAATGCTGTTTTTGTAAATTGAAGGTCGGAAGAAATGTCAAAGATTTTCTGACGCTCAAAATCCATACTCATTATAGCTAACGATTTGCTCTTTTCGTTTGGTTAGATACGAGCCTTATTGGAAGGCGGAGTTGAAATCAACTCATCTTCCAAAACGGTGTTGTGCAAGAGTTCTCCTTTTTCGTTCTTGAAAACAACTTCGTATTTTTTGGTCTTTTTCTTATACACCTGTTTTTCTATCAGCATGGGCATATAATCAGACTTATAGTAAACTACCTCACCAACGTTATATTGAAACTCTTCGCCTTCAGGCAATCCACCAAAAATTGAGCATGCACTTAACGCGAAGACTGCTATGGATAGTGCTAAAAACTTGGTTATTTCTGTCATAAAGAGGTGCTTATGCCTTACACAAAGATAAACATTCATTGAGCTTTTTGCACCGTATTAATACCGATTATTAACAATGGAATAGGGAATTCATTTTGTAAATTTGTATGAAATGCGCAGTGTACTTCTTACTCTAATATTATTTTCTGTTACTGTCTTTTACAGTTGTAACAAAGAGTCGTGTGATGAAATAGTACCCGCTATATCGCTCACCAGTGCTGAGCGTTCCAATACAAACACCCTAATTAAAATTCAAGTAAGGGATTGTGACGGCGATATTGGTCTGGCAGATGAAGATACGTCTGGTAAAAACAAATACAACGCTTTCGTTGATATCAGGCCATTTATTAATGGAGATTGGGCCGAGAATACAGTGAATTATTTGGACTCAACAGTACAGTTTGAGTTGGACTCAGCAAATAACTTTGTTGCCGTAGATACTCTATACGATACGTTAAACTTCTATTATCGTGTGCCAGAAGTAGAGAATAATAGCATATCGGATATTTACGATGCTGAAATAGAGCTAAACGTAATAGCCTCTGACTTTGGATACGATACGTTTAGGATGGAAATAAAAATTCAAGACCAAAGCTTTAATGAGTCTAACACTGTTGTTACCAACCAAATGATTGTGCGCTAACAATTCTATACATATGTATAAAATGTTTCTATTGTATGCTTTTGAAGCCTTAAAATATTTTAGTTTAGGAGACTGAAACAAACTTTAAAAACAGTTTATGATTGAGTTAGACGGTCTTTCCGAAAAAGAGGTGAATACCTCAAGGGAAAAACACGGTTCTAATGGCTTAACTGAGCAGGCTTCATCAACCTTCTGGGATAAACTAATTGAGAACGCTAAAGATCCGATGATCCTAATTTTGGTAGTTGCATTAGTAGTGGTCATCTTTCTTTCATTCATGGGTTATACCGAGTGGTATGAAGGAGTCGGTATTGCTGTCGCTGTGGCCTTAGCAACTTTGGTGGCTACCTTTTCTGAGTTTAAAAATGAACAGACTTTCCAAAAGCTGCAAGAAGAAGCTTCAAGAATATTTTTAAATGTTTTTAGAAACGGAGAATTAAGACTTATTCCCATTGACGAAATCGTGGTGGGTGATTATGTCTTTTTGCAACCGGGAGATAAGGTGCCTGCGGATGGAAACGTTTATTACGGTTCAATGAAAATAAATCAAGCTATGCTCAATGGCGAGGCTGAGCCCGTAACCAAATCAAAAGGAGAAGCAGATTTATCTAAACTGGATGATATACACGGGTTGTACCGGGGTACTATTGTAGAAGATGGTGAAGGTGTATTATTGGTCAATGTAGTAGGAGATAATACGCATTTTGGTGCTTTGGCTCAGGCCTTAAAAACTGAAGATAGAGTAGGTCCATTGAGAGTAAAGTTGGCCAAATTGGCTGACCAAATAGCAAAATTTGGATACATTGGTGCACCACTGATTGCACTTGCATTCATGTTCAAGATTATTGCAATAGATCATGGTGGTGATTTCAGTGCGTATTTTCTTCAAGACTGGCACGTCTATCTGAATGATATCATGACGGCGCTAATACTTGCGGTAATAATCGTTGTAGTGGTTGTGCCAGAGGGGCTTCCCATGATGATCGCAATCGTTCTAGCTCAAAACATGCAGAAACTTTTAAAAAGTAAAGTTTTGGTGCGCCAACTGTTAGGTATAGAAACGGCAGGGTCATTAAATTTACTCTACAGCGACAAAACAGGAACGATTACAAAAGGACAGCTAGAGGCCGTGGGGTTTGTGACTATTGATGAAACAAAAGAAGGACACTTCAATGAGTTTAAAACACTTGAGGAACTTCCAGAAAAAATCCGTCACTCTTTGCAATTGGCTATACGAGAGAATACCTCCTCAGTAATCAATAGAAATGCTAAGAAAAAAAGTGAACGCATTTTAGGAGGAAATTCCACTGAGCGTGCATTGCTGCAATTTGTTAAAGCGGATGAAAAAGCCTTTGATTCACCGGTATCTGAGAAAAGAGCTCAAGTCTTATTTTCATCAGCAAGGAAATACAGTGCATCAGAAGTTGTGCTTAATAGTGGGGAGTCTGTTACCTTAATTAAAGGGGCAGCCGAGCGTATTTTAGAGAACTGCTCATTCTATACCGATTTATTAGGTGAACGAAAAGAGCTTTCCGAAAAAATAAAAAAGACCTTAACCCAGCAATTGGACGAAAAAGCCGATGCTGGTGTGCGATTAATAGGGATAGCTACTACCTCAAAACCTGCAAATGAAGATACTATTCCAGAGGAAATGGCCTTGCTTGGGTTTAGTTTAATAAGAGACGAACTGAGACCAGAAGCTAAGCATGCGATAAAAGAACTCCAGTCTGCGGGAATACAAACAGTAATGTGCACCGGCGATCGACACGGAACTGCAATTGCTATTGCAAAGGAATGTGGTCTAATAGATATTGATGATTACATGGCCATAAGCTCGGTCGAATTGGGTAAAATGACTGATGATGAACTGAAGGTAATTATACCAAAACTAAGAGTGATTTCACGTTGTTTACCAAGCGATAAAACTCGATTGGTAAACGTAAGTCAATCGCTAGGCTTGGTAGTGGGTATGACTGGTGATGGCGTCAATGATAGCCCGGCTCTGAGCAAGAGTGACGTAGGTTTTGCCTTAGGCAGCGGCACAGAAGTAGCTAAAGAGGCTTCTGATATTGTGGTACTAGACGATAACATTCAGTCCATTGCAAATGCGGTGCATTATGGTAGAACCATTTATCGCTCGGTTCAAAAGTTTATTACATTCCAATTGTCGGTGAATGTAAGTGCGATATTTCTAGCCTTTATTGGACCCTTCCTTGGCTTCGAACTGCCGTTAACTATGATTCAGTTGTTGTGGATTAATTTAATCATGGATACTCTTGCTGCCTTGGCATTTAGTGGCGAACCACCATTGGATAAGCACATGAAAGAACAACCTAAGTCTAGAAATGAAAGTATCATATCACGCGAAATGTGGAGCTCGATTCTCTTCAATGGTTTTTACATTGGCTTAATCTGTGTTGCTTTTTTGGTGCTGCCCATTTTTAAAGATTTTTTTAACAGGCCAGATAACCCAGAGCTTACGAATGTTGCCTTTTTAACTGGGTTCTTTTCTCTGTTTGTCTTGTTGAATAACTTCAATAAGTTTAATGTGAGAGTTGAGGAGCTTAATCTATTGCGTCATATCACTGAGAATAAAGGCTTCTTGCAAGTAGTAGCAATTATTTTTATCGTTCAGTATATTCTTACTGAAATTGGAGGCGAAATGTTTAGAACAGTTTCTTTAGCGCCTAAAGAGTGGTTGTGGGTATTGGCTTTATCATTTAGTATTATTCCGTTTGACCTATTGCGAAAAGCTATACTTACGAAACGAAAATAAGTCGCCTAAACAACTTCCGCTACAACAAAGGTACTGCCTCCTATGAATACGGTGTCATGCTCCGTGGCATTGCTTTTAGCTGCATCCAAAGCTTCTTTTACGGTATTAAAGGAATAATGATTTAGAGCATTTGCTTCTGCAATAGATTGTAAAGCGGTAATGGGTAACGCTCTCGGAATTTTTGGCTGGCACAGGTAATAAATGGCGCTTTTGGGGAATAATTTTATAACTGATTCTACATTTTTATCGTTTACAAAACCCAACACCAGATGTAGTTTTCCGCTGTTAATTTCTAATAGTTGTGGTAGTACATATTTGAGTCCTTCTTCATTATGCGCAGTATCGCATAATACTGTAGGGTCTCGACCGAGAATTTGCCAACGACCTAATAAGCCTGTATTCTTAACAACTTGTCCAATCCCTGCTTTTACTTTTAAAGAATTCAATGAAAACCCCGAGTCTTCTATAAAAGGCAATAGGGATAATACACCTCTTTGGTTGTTTATTTGATAGGCTCCCAATAGGTCACTCTCAAACGTTTTATAATCGAGTTGGTCTGCAAAAACAATTGTACTGGATTTTTCTTGAGCTTTTTTAATAAAAATGTCCTTTACTTTAGGTTGTGTTTCACTAATTACAACTGGTGTCTGTTCTTTTATAATTCCCGCTTTTTCGCTAGCAATTAGCTCTAGCGTATTACCTAAAAATTGCTGATGATCTAAGCCAATGTTTGTAATCAGGCAAGCTATAGGTTTAATAATGTTAGTGGAGTCCAGTCGACCACCTAAGCCTACTTCAATTATAGCGATGTCAACTTGCTCTTGTTTAAAATAGGTAAAGCATAAACCTACCGTCCACTCAAAAAAGGAAAGGTTCCATTTTTCGAATAAATCTTGATGTTCTTCAATAAAACCGCAAACGTATTCTTTAGAAATACAATTGCCGTTAATTTTAATTCGTTCTCTAAAATCCTTAAGATGAGGTGAGGTGTAAAGGCCTACTTTATAATTATTTTCCTGAAGAATGGAAGCTAGCATGTGCGAGGAACTTCCCTTGCCATTAGTGCCGCCAATATGAATCGTTTTAAATGCTCTATGTGGATGATTTAAGTGCACATCAAGTTTGTAGGTGTTGTCTAAATTGGCTCGGTATGCTGCCTTCCCTTTCCGCTGATACATGGGCAATTGAGAGAAAAGGTATTCGATTGCTTCGTTATAATTCATATGCTAGAATTTTATAATCTGGTAACCTCCTGCTATGATTTTTTTACGTTCCTGAAAAGTGAGCTTTTTTTCATAAGCTACGACGTTGGTAAAAAACATGGTTTCAATGCTATAGTTACAATTTTCTACAACTATTTTGTTGGTTTTCAACTCGTTGATTTGTTGAATACGAGTCATGTATAGCGGAGTTGTTGCATGCTTTTCCGAAAACGGTTTTATGCGTTCAATTGAGTATCGAGTGGGCAATGCAACTAAGAGAAATAGAACCAATTGAGCAGCTATTTTTTTGAAGCCTGAGTATTCATTTATATTGATTTTGTTGCGTAATGTATGTATGGATATGGCTAGAATGATAAAAATTGAGGGACAGATAAAAACAGTGTACGCCTGCATTTTTGTAGCCGAAAACGAAAAGAAGGCTATCGGTAGAATAACCCAAGTCAAGAGAGCTAGGTGTTTTTCATTTTGGGTTTTAATTGCTTTGTAAATGAACCAAATAAGGGGGAGGTAAATGAGTTCACCATAATGAATTCTGAGTTTTGCAATAAAATAATACCAAGGCCCCGTTTGCTCACTCAATACAGTAGTTAGGTGGAGCCAGTTGTAGTGTTGCTCCCAAGCACTTTCGAGTGGGTATTTTATTGCCGTGAAAATTTGCCAAGGTAGAAAGATGGCTAAGCCAACAATAAATAGTATCAAACTGTTTTTGAATAATTCTAACCGTTTGGTTCGCTGATAGTTATAAACGATAAATACAGGTAACACAATGAGGCCGGGTAGCCATTTGGTCAATACAGATAGTCCCATTGCGACTCCTGAGAGTATTAAGAACAGTGGTAGTTTCTTCCTAGTAAACAGAATGGATAAATAAATAGACAAGGAAATAAAAAACAAGAAAAAGGTATCTACATGATCTGTGGCTATTCTACCCCCAGTGAGTTCAATCAGGAGGCCATTAATGGCGCAAAAATACGCAGCTAATAAACCGACTTTTTTATTAGCTACTTCTTTACCAATTGCATAGACAAGGCTTATGGTTAAGATAGACACCAGGACACTAGGTAAACGGAGGCCAAAAATATTGTTACCAAATAACCAAATTGAACTAGCCATTATCCAAAGAGGAGCTGGTTGTTTATGCAACCAGACGTGATTTCCAGACCAATTTTTATAATCGTAGTTTATTAATGGTGTTTTGTACAAAGTAGGCATTAGAGGTTTATAAATGGTATTCTTAGCTACCAGTGCATGATAGCGCTCATCCCAATTGTGCAAAAATGGGTCGCTTGCAACAAATACTCGTAATGTAAGCCCAAGCATCAGAATCACCATCAAGCTACTGCGATATTGTCGTTTTTTACCGAGCGTATAGGCAAGATAACTGAGCAAAACAAAGCTCAGTAACAAACAAATTCCTGAGATTATTTCGGGTGCAACATTCACGAGGTAAATGCTGTTGTAACTAGTTTAAGTCAAAGTGATAGGTAATCGTACCAATCTGCATTTCGGGAGCTTTTGGGTCTGGTTCCCAGCGTGTTTTTATAGCGGCTTCTCGTGCTTTACTTACCAAGCAAGGCGCAGTATTGGTACTTCCTTTTAATTGAAGTTTGGCGTTTAGTGTTTTACCGTATCGATCCACCCTTATACTCATGACTACCACGCCGTATTCCTCACATTGATAGTCGGGTTTTACTTTTTGCAAAGCATTTCGATTCCCAAGGTTATAATTACCTCCACCAGAGCCACCGCTACCACCGGTATAACTGTTTCCATCCTTATCACCATTTACCTTTCCCTTGTCACCTGTTTTATTTACATCATCACCTTCTGAACCGCCAGATTTTTTGAAAGCGTCTGCAAGGGCTTTTTTTAGCTTATCATCGATAGTTTTTTCCTGCTCAACAGGTTCCTTATCGTTTGTTTTATCAGTGTTATTTGGGTTTTCAACCGGGTTTGTTTCCGTTGTTTTGTCTGGGTCTTTTTTTGGTGGAATTTCAATCGTTTCTGTTTGGTCTTGTGTAAGGTCCTGAATATCTGCTGATTCTGATGGGTTACTCTCAGTAGCCGGTTGTTCTTCGGTTTCTGGCTGCACCTCGCTAGTTTCACCAACTTGGTCAGGTTGAATTTCTCCACTGCCTTCGGCGGTAGTGCCAAAGTTTAACAGCATGCCACTTTCAGGCCTTGGAATAGGGTAGGTTAGTCCATAAATGGCAAAAAGGATAAGAATGATGATGTGTACTAAGATTGTACCCACCAAACCTCTTTTCTTATCTTTTGTTTCAAAGTAGCCCATTTACTTAGCTCTTGTTGCTAATACGAGTTCAAATTTATTTCTGTTTGCTATATCCATTACTTTAACAGCGTGTTCTAATGGTACACTCTGATCGCAATGCAGTACTATACCCGGCTTTTCAGCTTGACCCACAGCATTAATTATACCACTTTCCAATGTTTCGGTGGAAACAAGATTACCGTTTAGGTAATACTGAATGTCTGGACTTATTGATACCGAAACTGTTTGTGGTGAGGTTGTTTTAGCAGCACTTTTTGGCAACAGCACTTTAAGGGCATTCGGGCTAACCATGGTGGAAACAATAATGAAAAATATGAGTAAAAGAAAAACGATGTCCGTCATTGACGACATTGAGAAACTAACGCTTACTTTATTTCTAGAACCAATAGCCATATGCTTATAATTAACTCGTTAAACGTTGATTTATTTTGCCGGCTCTTGAAGCAGGTCCATAAATTCGATAGAAGTGGCTTCCATTTTGTGTACTACTTTGTCAACTTTAGCTACTAAAAGGTTGTAGCCAACATATGCAATAATTCCAATTACTAGTCCAGCAGCAGTAGTAACCATTGCCTGCATAATTCCACCCGATAAATTTGAGATTTCCACACTATTTCCAGCTGAATACATTTCATGAAAAGTATTAATCATACCTATTACCGTTCCTAAGAAACCAATCATAGGTGCAGCTCCAGCAATGGTTGCTAGTGTAGAAAGCGACTTTTCCAAATTGTAAATTTCCAGTTTTCCAACATTTTCTATTGATGCAGAGATATCACCGAGTGGTTTTCCTATTCGATTTACTCCTTTTAAAAGCATCCGAGCAAATGGTGTCGTAGTTTTTTTGCAAAGGTCTTGAGCGGCTTGCATTTTACCGTCGTGAATGTAGTCTTTCATCTTGTTCATAAACGAAGGGTCTAGAGTTTGGGCGCGTTGTATTGCCAAAAAACGTTCAATAAAAATGTAGATAGCGACTACCGATAGAATGCCTAATGGTCCCATTATATACCAACCACCGCCAGCAATAAGGTCTAAAACGGATAACGTACCTTCTGTGGGCATTCCTTCTGCCGCTGCCGCCGCATTTGCAGTGTCAGAAGCTACAGTAATTTGAGATAAAAAGGGTGTAATCATAATGTTATTAGTTAAGTATGTACGCTTAACTAACAAAGATGGCGGAATGATTTAGCGGTAGGCCAAACCAGCATCTTTTATTCTCACATTCAAGTGTTAATTCAGAAAGGAGTATAAAATGAAGTTAAAGTCCGATGAAAAAGAAAGCTATAGCTCCAGAAACGTAGCCTACCAAGGCCAGCCAAGCGATGTTTTTTAAGTACCAAAAAAACGGTATTCGTTCCATGCCCATTGCAACAACTCCTGCTGCCGAACCTATAATCAACATGCTTCCTCCAGTTCCTGCAGCATAAGCTATAAAGTGCCAAATCGGATCGTCCATTGGAAATGTTGTCATATTAAACATTCCCATACTGGCAGCAACCAGAGGAACATTATCAATTACAGCAGAACTAACTCCAAGAAGCATCACAAACACGTTATTGTTCATAGCAGACTGCACAGACTCCCCAAACATAAATACCATTCCCAAAGACTCCAATGCTGCAACGGTCATTAAGATACCTAAGAAAAACAAAATCGAAGGCATTTCAATTTTTGATAACGCTTTGAACGTTGGACTAACTGCATGCTCACCTTCTTGTGTTCCGATGGTATTCATGCTAAATCCTGTGTTACTTATAATTTCTGCAATTAATACAACTACAGATAAAGAAAGCATCATTCCCATGTATGGCGGTAGGTGGGTTACTGTTTTAAAAAGTGGCACAAAAATGATCATACCAAGTCCAGTGTAAAGCATTAAAGGTCCTTTCGGGTTTTGTTTTTGTTTGCTTTCTTCAATCTGAAATCTACCGCGAAATGCCGACATGAACCCAGCTAAGAATGTTGGAACTACCATACAAAGTAGAGATGGAATGATGAGTAGCTGAAAGAGTTTAACAGAGGTTACCTTATTACCCATCCAAAGCATTGTAGTAGTAACATCTCCAATAGGCGACCATGCTCCACCAGCGTTTGCAGCTATAATAATGAGTCCTGCATACCAAATTCGATCGCTATTTTTACTTAGCAATTTTCTTAGAATGGTAATAAGTACAATAGTCGCGGTAAGGTTATCAATAATAGCTGAAAGTATGAATGCCAAAATAGCCATTATCCAAAGTAAGGTCTTCTTGTTGTTCGTTTTTATAAAGCGCTTTATCGTGGAAAACCCATCAAAATGATCGACAATCTCCACAATGGTCATAGCACCAATCAAGAAAATTAGTATTTCGCAGGTTTTACCGAAATGGTGAAGCAGTGTTTCTTCCATTAAGTGCATGCGCTCTGAATGGCCTAAGGAGGTGTAGTCAGTAGTACCACCAGTTCCATCCATGAGTTGATGTTGTGATGGGTCAAACCACGAAGTGAATCCGTCTAAACCAAAAGCAATGCATGCCCATGCTAGTCCTGTCATTAAAAGTGCTGGAGCGACTTTGTCAATTTTTGTGGTATGCTCCAAGGTTATTCCTAAATAACCCAACACGAATATGACTAGAATTACAATTTCCATTTCAATAATTTTCTTTTCGAATTAAACCAATTCGTTCAGTGCAATCTCAAATGCAGTTTTGGCAATACCCGTTTTAGAGTTACTTTTAGTGTGCGCATTTTCAATAGCGCCTTTTATAATATTTGATGTGTCTTCAAATATTGCTTTATCGCTCATATCTACGTGATCTTGCTGCATCAAGTAACAAAACACTCGTGCCATTCCACAGTTTGAAATGAAGTCAGGAATTACCGAAATGTGATTATCAGTATAATCTGCAATAGAACCAAAGAATATTTCCGGATCAGCAAAAGGAACATTTGCACCTGCTGCAATTACTTCCATGCCAGCACTCATCATTCTATTTACTTGGTCTTGCGTAATTAGTCTTGACGCTGCACATGGTAAAAACACCTCTGCAGGTATATCCCAAATTTTATTGTTTACCTCTTCAAAGGAGAGCATGTTATCTGCAACTAATTTGTTGCCTTCTTTTTTGTTGAATAAGTCCTTTACCTCTTCAAAGCTGAAACCGTCTTCCTTAATCAAGCCTCCTACGCGGTCAATGATGCCTACTATTTTAGCACCACTTTGTGCCAGGTAAAATGCACCGGCCGATCCAACATTTCCCCACCCTTGAATGATTACCCTTTTACCTTCTAAATCACCGCCATAAATATCGAAATAGTGTTTTACAGATTCTGCAACACCATAACCGGTAATCATATCAGCAACCACATACTTTCTTGACACGTCTGGAGAAAATTTGGTATCTTCTATTTCTTTCAAAACACCTCTTCTCAATTGACCAATACGGTTAATTTTTTGCGGCTCAGTAGGCTGGAAGTGTCCATTAAATACGCCTTCTTGTGGGTGCCAAACGCCACAGTCTTCAGTAATTGGAATTACTTCGTGAATTTCGTCTACGTTTAAGTCTCCACCTGTTCCGTAATAGTTTTTGAGTAGTGGGGCTACTGCTTTGTACCATCTGCGCAATACGCCTTCTTTTCTAGGGTCATTAGGGTCAAAATTAATTCCAGATTTGGCGCCTCCAATTGCAGGTCCAGCAACGGTAAACTTAACCTCCATGGTTTTGGCTAAGGATTCTACTTCGCGTTTATCTAATCCAATACGCATTCGAGTTCCTCCTCCAGCAGCTCCACCCCTTAAGGAGTTAATTACTACCCAGCCTTGAGCTTCTGTTTCAGAGTCTTGCCATTCAAAAACAATTTCTGGCGTTTTATTTTCGAATTTTTCAAGTAAATCTTTCATTAAAATAATTTTTCGCAAATGTAAACCTTTGCCACATTGAACAACCCTAATATCGTTTTTTTTAGTGCTGTAAATCTGGATTTATCAAGAATAAATCGCCTGATGAATGGTCGTGATGTGCACCAGTTACGGAGCTATACACGTTGTCTATATTTTTCATTTTGAGCAAACCCAAAAACGCAAAAACTAACGCTTCTTTAAAATCAATAACGGTTGCATCAGGCAGTATTATGTCGACTTCCTTATTCAAAACGGATATACGATTAATGAGGTGCTTGTTTTTACTTCCCCCTCCCGTCATTAAGACACTTTTGTTGGGTTTTAAAGAATTCGCTATTCTGCGTGCAATGTGTTCTGTGAATGTTGCAATTTTATCTTCTGTAGAAACTTTAAAACCTTCCAGAATAGGGTTGATTTCCTGCTCCACCCATTCTCGAGATAAACTTTTTGGCCCAATCTGCTCAAAAAACTCTAATTGCTCCAACTCCGCTAATAAATCGGAGTGCACGTTTGAAGATTGCGCAATTTCGCCATCTTTATCAAACGGTTTTCCTATGCTTTTACTCAAACTATTGAGCACATAATTCGCCGCACATATGTCCCAAGCCTGTAGTTCATTTTCTTCGAAAGAAAGGTTAGCAAAACCACCGATATTTACACAATAGTCGTACTCGCTAAATAGCAACGCATCTCCCACAGGTACTAATGGAGCACCTTGACCTCCTAACTTTACATCTTGGATTCTAAAATTTGAACAAGTGGAAATGCCAGTAGCTTCTTGGATAGCTTTTCCAGAACCCAATTGGAAAGAAATGCCTTTTTTAGGTTCATGGAAGATGGTATGGCCATGTGATGCTATCAGGTCGATATTTTTTACTTTAATGCTGTCGATAAATTTTAAAACCTCTTTACCAATGTATTGGCCATATTCAATGTCTAAGCTTTCTAAGTTAGAAGAGGTCTCGGCTGTTTTTAATTGACTCAACCAATAGTCTGTATAAGTTAATGTTATCGCTTCTTCAATTGCATAGTTCCAGTTACCTTGGCCCTTGCTGAAACTGCAAATGGCAATATCAAGCCCATCGAATGAGGTTCCAGACATGATTCCTACAATGCGATAAGTGTTTTTATTTGCTGACATCGAAACAAGTTTAGCAATTAAATAAACCAAATGAGGTACTTTTGCGTCCTTATTTTAAACGAAAAATCACATGGAATTTGAACTAACAGAAGAGCACTTAGCAGTGCGTGAGGCAGCAAGGGATTTTACACAAAATATTTTGAAGCCCGGTGTAATTGAGCGTGATGAAAAAATGGAGTTTCCAAAAGAACAACTTGCACAATTAGGCGAGCTTGGTTTTATGGGAATGATGGTAGACCCAAAGTATGGTGGAGGTGGTATGGATGCACTTTCTTATGCCATAGCAATGGAAGAGTTCTCTAAAATTGATTCATCTACTTCAGTATGTGTTTCTGTATGTAATTCATTGGTAAATTACGGTATTGAACAATACGGTTCAGAAGAACAAAAGCAGAAATACTTGGCACCTATTGCAAGAGGAGAAGCTATTGGAGCCTTCTGTTTGAGTGAGCCAGAAGCGGGTTCTGATGCAACTTCACAAAAAACCACGGCTGAAGATAAAGGTGATTACTACTTGCTGAATGGAACTAAAAACTGGATTACCAATGGTAATTCTGCATCCTATTACATTGTAATTGCCCAAACTGACCCTGAAAAAGGTCATAAGGGTATCAATGCACTGATTGTAGAAAAGGGTATGGAAGGATTTATTGTTGGTGCAAAAGAAAATAAGATGGGTATCCGAGCAAGTGATACACATACCTTGTTGTTTAATGACGTGAAAGTGCCAAAAGCAAACCGAATTGGAGAAGATGGATTTGGTTTCAAATTCGCAATGAAAACCTTAGAAGGTGGAAGAATTGGAATTGCAGCACAAGCACTTGGTATAGCTGCCGGTGCGTATGAATTGGCTTTGGCCTATTCTAAAGAGCGAAAAGCTTTTGGAAAAGAAATTTCAAAGCATCAGGCCATTCAGTTTAAGTTGGCTGATATGGCAACGAATATTGAAGCGGCGAGAATGTTGGTGTATAAAGCGGCCTGGATGAAGGATCAAGGTTTGCCTTATGGTCAAGCTTCTGCAATGGCGAAACTATACGCAAGTAAAGTGGCTATGGAAGTTACTGTGGAGGCCGTTCAAGTGCATGGTGGCTATGGGTTCGTAAAAGAATACCACGTGGAACGCCTAATGCGCGATGCTAAGATTACTCAGATTTACGAAGGAACTTCAGAAGTCCAGAAAATCGTAATTTCAAGAGGCGTCTTGAAGGACTAGCTTCAAAAAGAATCTAATAATTGAATAAAGCCTTTCATTTTTTGAGAGGCTTTGTTTTTTTAGAAATAGTTGTAAGCCGAATTGTCGACTTGTTTCGTGTAACCTAATAAGAGTGCATTGCTACTCGTTGAGATATAATGTAAGCTCTTCTTTTCATCTGAAAACACAGTGAAATGCCTATTTAATATAGGTAATGATGATAAGGGTACTTTGTCTCATATACACTTCTTACCATATGATACAGCTGTTCCTTTAGCTCATTAATGTTGGTTTTTTTGTGTGCTGAAATGAATATACATTCGGTATGTTCATTGGCCATCCAAGTTTTCTTTAGGTCGATAAGTGAAATGTTTTGTTTAGCATTCGCCGTGTAGTCAAACTCTCCTTCTTCTAAGTTTCGATAATTGTCAATTTTATTGAAAAGCAGTATAGTAGGCTTATCAGCAGCGTTAATGTCCGATAACGTTTTATTCACTACATGTATATGGTCTTCAAAGTTTGGGTGGCTAATATCAACTACATGAATGAGTATATCGGATTCACGCGCTTCATCTAAGGTAGATTTGAATGACTCCACCAACTGGTGTGGCAGCTTTCTAATAAAGCCCACGGTGTCCGACATAAGAAAAGGCAAGTTTTCAATGACCACTTTTCTTACGGTTGTATCCAAGGTCGCAAACAATTTATTTTCAGCAAATACATCAGATTTACTTAACAAAGTCATTAGGGTGCTCTTGCCCACATTAGTATAACCTACTAGAGCAACGCGAACCATTTTTTGCCTGTTTTTGCGCTGCACCGCATTTTGCTTGTCTATTGCTTTCAGCTTTTCTTCCAGTAAGGTTATTTTTTTACGAATAATCCTTCGGTCAGTTTCTATTTCTTTTTCTCCGGCTCCACCGCGTGTACTCGTTCCTCCTCGCTGTCTTTCTAGGTGAGTCCACATACGAGTCAGTCTGGGTAGTAAATATTGATACCTTGCCAATTCAACCTGAGTCTTGGATTGAGCCGTTTGCGCCCGATATTGAAATATGTCCAAAATCAATAAACTTCGATCGTAGATTTTTTTCTTTACCTCTTTTTCAATATTTCGGAGCTGTGAAGGTGTTAGGTCATCATCAAAAATAATGACATCTATATTGTTTTCTTTAACGTAGGTGTTTATTTCAAAAAGCTTTCCCTTGCCGACAAATGATCGAATGTCAGGGTGGTCTAAACGCTGAGTAAAACGTTTTACGGTATCAATCCCCGCTGTTTTTGCTAAAAACTCTAGCTCATCGAGATACTCCGTTACCTGCTCTTCTGTTTGGTTTTCAGAAATAAGGCCAACTAAAACCGCCTGTTCATTTTCAACTTTAGTTTCTATCAAACTAAGCTAATTTTTCCCACGGAACTCTGCTCAATACAAGTGCTAAACCGATTAGGTAAAAGAGCGCCATACTTTTAAACTTCGACTTATCTTCTGTGGCTTTTTTCGTTTTGGAGTATCCTACTGTAATCAAAACAGTAGCAATTATCATAGTAAGGGGATGCTCAATAACGAGAAACCTCAATTGAGCATTTTTCATCACCTCTGACATATTGCTTAAGTTGGCCAATGCTGGTCCAGAAAAAAAGAGACCCAGGCCCAATAACAATTGCGTGTGGGCACTAATCAGTGCAAATAGGCCCAGTTTTCTGTCACCCTCTGTAAATGTTTTACCATTTAACATTCCGTGTAGTGCCTTTATTGCCGATATAAAGATGAGAATTAGTGCTGCGTAAGCAATTAATCTATGAAGGTGCAAGAGTCCTGTATACATGAGTCGTGTTGTTAGATGGTCAAAAGTAGTGAAGCTTATGCAGATAGAATCAAAAAGACGAATAAAACCAGAAAGATGAAAGATTTTGTAACAAAATTTTATCCTTTTCGTTAGAGTGTTCGGTGGCTTGTCAGATAGGTGATAAAATCCGTAAATTCGCGCCTTATTTAAGAGTCGTTTTAAAAAATGTATTTTAACGAACTTTATTTTTAAACTATTATTCGAATATGAGACAACTTAAAATCTCCAAACAGCTTACAAATCGTGATTCAAAATCTATTGATAAATATCTGAGTGATGTTTCCAAGGAGGAAATGATCACAGCGGAAGAAGAAGTAGAGTTAGCGAAAAAGATAAAGCAAGGGGACGAGAGGGCTTTAAATAAATTAGTGAATGCGAATTTACGTTTCGTTATTTCTGTTGCAAAGCAATACCAAGGTCACGGACTTACATTAGAGGACTTAATTGCAGAAGGAAATATTGGACTGATTACAGCTGCAAAGCGTTTTGATGAAACTAAAGGTTTCAAATTTATTTCTTATGCAGTTTGGTGGATTCGTCAAAGTATTATGCAAGCAATTGCAGAAAACTCAAGGGTAGTGCGATTGCCATTGAATAAGGTTTCAGCAATTCAGAAAGTAGCGTCTGCATTTTCTAAACTGGAACAAGAATTTGAAAGAGCACCTTCTCATGAAGAAATTTCAGTTTTATTGGAAACAAACGCAGATAGCGTAGGTGATTTGGTTACCTATTCTCAAAAACAAGTCTCAGTAGATGCACCATTAATTGATGGGGAGGAAAATTCATTACTGAATGTTTTGTCCAACAATAATTCTAAAAACCCGGCGGACGAAATGATGCGAGAATCACTCTGTAAGGATATAGAAAGGGTATTGGTTTCTTTAAAACCAAGAGAAGCTGAGGTGGTGCGTCTTTCTTTTGGGTTAAACGGAAGAACTCCGATGACACTAGAGGAAATTGCGAATAGTTTGGGGCTTACAAGAGAAAGAATTAGACAAATTCGTGAAAAAGCCTTGAGAGGGTTAAGAAAGAAAACAAATTCTAATTTCCTAAAGCACTATTTATAGTAACAGGGAGAATAGACAATAATTTTGAGAAAGGCTTTCAGAAATGGAGGCCTTTTTTATTTGCTTAAAATCCAAGCCCCAGAATAACCACTTGATTTTATCGAGTTTAATTTGGTTAGTGCTTGCTCCCTGCTATTTACGCGTTCAGAGCTAACTCGAAACAAACCATTTTTTTGATCGACAATTTGTGCTGAATAGCCATTGCCTCTTAACTGTGAGACATAATTAACGGCATTTTCATAAAACTCAAAACAACCAGTTATGATAAAGAATCCACTATCGTTTCTTGGTGCAAAAAGATTCTCGTTCGTGGCCACTCGCGTTGATAGGGTAGGAGCAAATTTTTTCAGCTGAATAGTAATGTCCTGCTTAGTATGAATGTCCTTGTCTTTCTCCGATAAAAAAGAATGCTGTATAAAATTCTCATTACCAATTTCAGCGGCTAACTCTATGGTACTGATGGATTGTTCTGGCAAGGCGTATAAAGTTGCCGCTTCATTTCTAGGCGAGAATGTAATACAAACCTTTTCTACAAATGGGTTGAGGTCAGAGTACTGAAAGTTATTTTGATTGTTAAATATATTGGAATATGTGCCCAACCAAAAAACGTAAAACATAAAAGGAATTGTACACGCGGCAATTGCTATGCGTTTCCAAGATATTTTTTCTGTCTCATAGGAATTGTTCGCTTCATTTATTGAAACTACCGGAACTTCTTTTTGATCGGTTTCCACGTTTGGAACAACGGCAGGCTCAACTTTTTCTACTTTTTGTTCGAGTGGTTGGATTTTAATGGACTGCAAACCAAAGAAGTTAGTGTCCAAATCCAGCTTGATATTTTGTTTGAAACGTAGGTTTTTGTTTGTATCGGTGTAGAAGGTACCTATGTCACTTAAGTCATACCTGCCGTCATTTTGAATGGTAGAATTGATTTGAGTTACGAAGTCTGCAACAAGTTGCACAGCATCGTTGTAATCAATATTCTCTTGTATAGAAATTTCATGTGTGAGCAACCCGTCATTCTTTACTAACCTCATATTAAAGCCGAGCGCTTTAAAAGGCGGTGCAAACTGATTGTTTAACTTATTAAAAGTTGCACTTTGTGGGTTGGCAACTAAGCCACCAAATCCGGGTATTACAACACAATCGTTTGCTTGTAAAAGACTTTTTATATGTTTTAAAACGGTGCCCATAAACCAAAGACTAAAGTAAAAATTTGGGATAACTTGGGCGTCAGATTTTTAATAAAAACCGAATAATAATGAGTACTACAATTACAGTAAGAGGAAAGTCGCCCATAGTTGGCAAACGCGTTTTTTTAGCTCCAAATTGCACACTTATAGGCGAAGTAACCATGGGGGATGATTGCAGCGTTTGGTTTAATGCAGTAGTTAGAGGAGATGTTAATTCAATTCTCATGGGTAATAAGGTGAATATTCAAGATGGGGCCGTCATTCATGGAACTTTTGAGCGCTCGGCAACCTCTTTGGGTAATAACGTAAGTGTTGGTCACAATGCTTTAGTACACGGTTGCACAATTCACGATAATGTGCTGGTTGGTATGGGAGCAATAATAATGGACGGTGCAGTAGTGCATTCGAACAGCCTTATTGCCGCGGGTTCAGTTGTACTGGCTAATACAGTAATTGAGTCCGGGTCATTGTATGCTGGTGTTCCAGCAAAAAAAGTCAAAGATTTAAGTCCAGAGCTTTTTGAAGGTGAGGTAATGCGTATTGCCGAAAATTATATAAAATATTCTAGTTGGTATAAATAAAACTAAAAGTGCTCAAGAACTTCTATTTTGTTGTGTCGGCCTGGATAGAATCTACTGAAAGTGAATCCGGTTTCAACGAAACATCTTCAGCCTTTTTTGGTTTCATTAGGCTTTTCAGTTGTTTTTGGAGTTCTTCTTGCGTAGGAGCATCCTCGCCATTAGTGCCAGAACATGCCAATAGACATAAGGCAACAGTAATGTGTAATAAATACTTCATCCTTATTCTACAGTTACTGATTTGGCTAAATTTCTAGGCTGGTCAACGTTGCAGCCCCTCATAACCGCAATATGATAAGATAGTAATTGTAAAGGAATCACGGATAAAAAGGGTACCAGCGCCTCTTCTATTTCCGGTATTTCTATGGTATAGTCTGCCATCGCTTTAACATCAACATCACCGGTGGTAGTTATAGCAATTACAACTCCTTTTCTAGCTTTTACTTCTTGAATGTTGCTGACCACTTTTTCGTAAGAAGGTCCTTTCGTAGCAATTACCACAACTGGCATGTCGGCATCAATCAAAGCAATTGGGCCGTGTTTCATTTCAGCAGCGGGGTATCCTTCTGCGTGTATGTAAGAAATTTCTTTTAGTTTCAGTGCTCCTTCTAATGCTACTGGAAAAGAATAGCCGCGTCCTAAGTATAGAAAGTTTCTCGCATCCTTAAAGCGTGTGGATATTTCTTTGATGTAGGGTTCTGTTTTAAGGCAAACCTCTACGAGTTCTGGTATGGAATGGATTTCATTTAACAAGCTTCTGTACCTTGACTTTGGAATGGTTCCTTTTTTATGTCCAATGGATAAGGCTAGCAAGGTTAATACCGTTATTTGAGCCGTAAATGCTTTTGTACTGGCCACACCAATTTCGGGGCCAGCATGGGTGTACGAACCCGCATGTGTCGCCCTTGAAATTGAAGAACCCACCACATTACAAACTCCAAAAACAGTAGCGCCTTTAGATTTTGCCAATTCTATAGCTGCTAAGGTATCTGCCGTTTCACCAGACTGGGAAATTGCTATGACAACATCATTTTCGTATAATACTGGATTCCTGTAACGAAACTCACTAGCGTATTCCACCTCTACAGGCACTCGAGCAAAGTCCTCGAATAAATACTCGCCTACTAATCCAGCGTGCCAGCTGGTACCACAGGCCACAATAATTATGCGATTGGCGTGCATTAAGGTTTGTTCATAGTCGTGCACACCACCAAGGTTTACAATACCTTCTTCTATTTTTAAACGCCCTCTCATACTATCTTTGATAGAGTTTGGCTGTTCAAAAATTTCTTTCAGCATAAAGTGGTCATAGCCGCCTTTTTCAATGGCTTCTAATTGCAGCTCTAATTCTTGAATGTAAGGCGTCTTTTCTTTGTTTTGAAGCGTGAAAAGTTGAATGTCCTTTCCTGGTTCTAGAATAGCTATTTCCTCATCATCCAAATACAATACATTTTTTGTGTACTCTACTATTGGCGAAGCATCAGAAGCAACAAAATATTCTTTGTCGCCAATGCCTACAACCAGTGGACTACTTTTTCTAGCAGCATATAACTTCGTAGGATTGTTTTTGTCAATAATTGCAATTGCATACGCTCCAATTACATGGTTTAATGCTTTTCTTAAAGCAGCTCCGAGTTCTACTTTGTCGTTAACTTGAATGTCTTCAATTAAGTTGAGTAATACTTCCGTATCGGTTTCACTCGTAAATGTGTATCCTCTTTTTTGCAGTTCCGCTTTGATTGAGGCGTAATTCTCAATAATCCCGTTATGAATCATTACCAAGTTGCCGCTATTGGATGTGTGGGGGTGGGAGTTTACATCATTTGGTTCGCCGTGCGTCGCCCAACGTGTATGTCCAATACCAATTGATCCTTTTTTGTTTTTGTCAAAAGCGAAATCTTCCAATTTGGATACTTTACCCTGTTTCTTGTAAAGGTTGATTTTCCCTTCTTCGAGCAGCGCAATTCCCGCACTGTCGTATCCTCGATATTCTAATCGGGTCAATCCTTTTATGATTATTGGATAAGCCTGTTTATCCCCTATATAACCTACAATTCCACACATATTATTTTTTTTCTGAGCTTATTGGAGTATAAGATATTTCAAGTTTCATTGGTTTTGTTGTACTTGCAGGGCCATAAATAATGGAACGCGCACCAACACCACCTAATTCTCTCAAAAGTAGTCCGTTATTTTCAATTTTTCCGTCAAGAACACCTTGAATGTATCGCGTGATTCCAAGTTTATAATCTCCACTGCTGTTTATAGCACCATCATAGTGGGCTTCTCCCTTGTCGGGTAACTCAAACAAAGTTGAACCGTCCGCTGATAAACCGAACGCAAAGGTGTTTAATATAGCTGGATAAATGTTTGAACTGATGTCAGCAGAGAACGATAATTTGGCGTAATTGACTAATACAGGGCCATTGTCCACTAAAGCCATTAAGTTGGGCGTTTCCAATTTAATCATTGTCCCACCAAAACTCTGTAGATAAAGTGTTTCTGCATCTGGTAAGGTTTTGTTCAGTACTGCCTCGATAGGGGTTCCCTGATAATTCATATTGGATGTGTTAAAATTAACGCACCTATCGTTTATTAAGTACGCCAATTCGTTTTTAGATCCATCAGCATTCGTGTAATAAACTATTAATCGGCTGTACACATCAGGTAAATCAAAGTACAGTATTGCTCCTTCACCTTCGGTTTGGTTCACATTCTTCGAGGATATTACTATTCCATTTAAATAATTTAAAAATGCAGTATTGCTTGCGTAGTTACTTTGATCGGTAATGAAAAGTTTTTTTGCAAAATTCGTGTCAATCGGTATTCTTATAGAAGGAGACTCTAAGCTACCATCACTCGTTATTGGAGCGCTTGGCACAGGGGTAAAGTCTGTCAACTTGCCAATTATTTCATTGCCGATGTTAGGTTGATAGTTACTAAAATAAAAGTTCGAGACTGAAAGCGGCTCAATCAACTCGCGCACTTCTATGCTTTGATTTTCTCCAGAGCCATAGCGCCCTGAATACACCAGGTTTAAAACTGCCGAATCGATACGAGCTCCTTGAAAATTATTAACGTCAATGTTTTCTGAAGAGAGCCTTAATTGCGTTACAGTTGATGCTTCAACCTTACCAAAAACGGGATCGACATAACTCCCGATTGTGCTTAATGTAGCTGCATCTGTTCGAACAGAATCGACAGATTGTGTAGAGCATAATAACTGGAAAGTGTCACTAGTAAAAAGCCCTAACAGATTTTCGCTTGGCTGCGCTTCAATTCCGGTAGGAGTTGGATTTATTTCTTCTTTTTTGCAAGAGAAAAGAGCTAAAAATAATACGACCCCAACAAGTTGAGGTCGTACATTAAATGATATGTAACTCATTGGCATTTTAATCTGCCAATGCGTTTTCAATGTTCTTAACTTCATCATAGAAGGCATCGTAAGCATCAACATAGTCTTCCATTGTCCCATCGAGTACAGGTTTATTCAAACCGTTCACATGATCAATTACATTTTGGCTTGCACCGTCTTCAGCAATAATCACCGCATCAGCACAATTGGCACCAAACATATTTAAGTTATCGTAACTCGGATCTTTAATTGCCTCATAATCTGCAGTTTCTATATTTTCAAACTGTAGCTTTTCAAACAGTTTTTTATTCACAGGTTGTTGCAACTCATCAGCATAAACAGAGTATACCAACTTTGAATTGGCAAACATTGGCTCATTGTTATATACCTTTTTGATAAACAAAGGAAGTAGTGAACTCATCCAACCATGACAGTGAATAATGTCTGGAGCCCAACCGAGTTTTTTAACCGTTTCGATTACACCCTTGCAAAAGAAGATCATTCGTTCATCATTGTCCTCATGAGCATTTCCATCAATATCTGCTAATGCCGATTTACGTTTAAAGTACTCTTCATTATCGATAAAATAAACTTGCATTTTAGCCGGTTGAATAGAAGCTACTTTTATAATTAATGGGTGGTCATGATCATCTACTACTAAATTCATCCCAGATAGACGAATTACCTCATGAAGTTGGTGTCTTCTTTCATTTATATTCCCAAATCTCGGCATGAAATTTCTAATTTCTCTACCTTTCTCCTGAACTGCTTGTGGTAATTCCCGACAAATTTTTGTTATTCTTGTCTCAGGTAAGTACGGTTGCATGGCTTGGGTTACAAATAATACTCTAGTAGTATCCGACATAAATCTATTTTTTAGTTGCTGCAAAAGTACATATAATATGTCTTCGTTCCTAGCTTAACCATAAGCTGCACTGCTTTTTAGCCCAACATCTAAATGAAATTGATACAATCTAATTCCGAACTTAAATTATGGCAAGAGCGTGTCAATGCAGCAAATGGTATTGGGTTTGTTCCTACCATGGGAGCCTTGCATCAGGGTCATTTAAAACTGATTGAAAGAGCACTCTTGGAAAATTCGGTGGTGGTTTGTTCCATTTTTGTAAACCCAACACAATTTAATAATAGGGAAGACCTAGATGCTTACCCACGCACTTTGGATAAAGACATCCGCTTGTTGTCTAAGTTTGATCGGTTAATTGTTTTTGCTCCTTCGGAACAGGATGTTTACCCCAAAGGAGAAATACCAAAAGTGCCTTCAGTTGATTTAGGTACAGTTGGAAGAATTATGGAAGCGCGTGAAAGACCTGGTCATTTTGAGGGGGTTTTGACCGTCGTTAATAGATTGTTCGAATTAGTACAACCCACAGCGGCTTATTTTGGATTGAAAGATTATCAGCAGTATTTGGTGGTAAAAGCTTTAGCTGCATCATACTTTCCCGAGCTTAAAATCATTCCATGCGATATTGTTCGTTCTGCAGAAGGTTTAGCATTAAGCAGTAGAAATAAAAGGCTTTCGGAAGAGGGGTTAAAAAAAGCAGCATCGATAAATGGGCTGCTTAAACGTTTGAAAGGTACTCCCAGTAGCGATTTATCAAAAGAAATTGTGTTGGTGGAGGAAGTTTTTAAGAAGGACCCCGATTTTGAGCTGGAATATTTAGAAGTTTTTAATGAAATTAACTTGGAGCCTGCAACCACAAATGAGCAGTCTAGCCGAGTGTTTGTGGCAGTTTGGTTAGAAAACGTTCGACTTATTGATAACATGAAACTATAGTTATAGAAGTATTAATTTTGCAGACTTATTATGCAAATTCAAGTTCTAAAGTCGAAACTGCATAGAGTAAAAGTTACTCAAGCAGACCTAAATTACATTGGTAGTATTACAATTGATCCAATTTTAATGGAGGCATCCAATCTGATCGAAGGTGAAAAGGTTCAAATAGTTAATATCAATAATGGTGAACGTTTGGAAACTTACGTTATTACAGGTGAAAGAAATAGTGGTGAGGTTTGTCTTAATGGCCCCGCTGCAAGAAAAGTTTCAGTGGGTGATATCGTAATTATTATTTCGTACGCGCTTTTGGATTTTGAAGAAGCAAAAACATTTAAACCAACGGTAGTTTTTCCAGATGAAGCGACCAACAGGCTAAACTCTTGATTTGAAAAAGCAAATAATCAATTTTCTCAAAATCGTTCTGCCACTTGGGTTAGGTATTTTTCTCATTTGGTATTATGCTCAGTCTTTGGACGAAGAGGGTAGGAAAGAGATAGTGGCTTCTTTTAAATCTGCCAACTACGGTTGGATTGCTTTTTCACTTGTTTTTGCAGTGCTTAGCCACCTGAGTCGTGCATATCGTTGGAAGTATACCTTGAGGCCGCTTGGTTATGAACCTAAATTTTGGAATAGTTTTTTTGCTGTAATGATTGCTTATTTGGTCAATTTAGCCGTGCCAAGACTCGGAGAACTAAGCAGATGTGGGGTAATGTCCAAGTACGAGGGGATTCCCTTTGAAAAACTATTAGGAACTGTTATTGCTGAAAGAGTTGCCGACTTTTTAATCCTAATATTGGTTACCGTTGCTGTGGTGTTAATTCAGATAGAAGTCATTGGAGGCCTAATAAATGAAATTCTGTTAACCATTGAAAGTAAGTTTTCGGCAACAGTTGTCGTGGCCTTAGTGAGTATGCTTGCTATGGGAGCAGTCTCTTTGTTTTATTTATTTTTTAGCAAAACGATTAAAAATCCATTCATACTAAAGGTAAGAGAGTTTGTAAATGGCATCTTCCAAGGGGTAGCGGCCATATTGAAGATGAAGGATAAATGGGCCTTTATAGGACATACTATTTTCATCTGGTTAATGTATGTGTTGATGTTTTACTTATGCTTTTTCAGTTTGCCTGAGACGAACTCTGTGCCTTTTGGTGGAGTGCTTACCGCATTTGTTCTTGGTGGATTTACCATTGTGTTAACTAATGGAGGTATTGGCGCTTACCCATTAGCAATTGTACAAGTTCTTTCATTATATGGAATTTCTGAAGGAGTTGGCGGGGCATTTGGTTGGATAGTTTGGACTGCACAAACTGTATTATTGTTAGTGTTTGGTGCTTTAAGTTTTGCCTTGATGCCCTTGTATAATAAAACGTTATCTGAAAATGTCCCTAAAGCAACTTGATCAAAAAATCGTAGACGGTAACTTGTTAGTTGAGCTTCGCGAACAGTTTGAGAAGGACAAAAAACAATCTGTTTTCACAAACGGTTGCTTTGATTTAATTCACTTAGGGCATATTGATTATTTGTTACAAGCAAAACAATTGGGTGATGTACTCATTGTCGGGGTAAATTCTGATCATTCGGTAAGAGGTCTTGAAAAAGGACTAGCTAGGCCAATAAAAGATGAGCGACAGAGAGCTACAATTTTGGCGGCACTCCAATTTGTCGATTTTGTCGTGATATTTGATGACCCGACTCCCATAGAACTCATTAAGAGTTTAGTTCCAAATGTTTTAGTAAAAGGTGGGGACTATTCCCCACATCAAAAAGACGACACACAGAAAAACTATATCGTAGGAAGCAAAGAAACTTTAGGCTCAGGAAACAGGGTAGAAGTAATCCCTTTTTTGGAGGGATATTCTACCAGCAAACTAGAGCAAAAGATAATTGATTCTGTAAAGTAGCTATGGCAAAAATAAAATCAATATTTTTTTGTCAAAACTGTGGAAATAGCTCTCCCAAATGGATGGGAAAATGCACGTCGTGCGGAGAATGGAATACTTACGTAGAGGAAAAAACAACCCGAAAGCAACAAAAATCTACCGAAGCTTTTTTAGAGAAAGCTCAACCAACAAAGCTTGACGATATTGAGGTGAAGGATTTTCCACGCCTAAACACAGCTAGTAAGGAATTTGACCGGGTAATTGGAGGAGGTATTGTACCTGGTTCAGTTGTTCTGTTGGGGGGTGAGCCGGGAATTGGAAAAAGTACGTTGTTACTTCAATTGTCTTTGAGGTTTGAACAAGATGTATTGTATGTCTCCGGAGAAGAAAGCGCTACCCAAATTAAATTAAGAGCCGAACGAATCACCAATAATGAAAGCAATTGTTTTGTTTATCCAGAAACAAACTTGCAAGCTATATTAAATAAATGTAAAGAGCTTACCCCTTCTTTAGTAGTGATTGATTCTATACAAACCATATCTTCTGAGCACATAGAAAGCTATGCTGGGAGTATTTCCCAGGTGCGCGAATGTGCGGGGGAAATAATTCACTTTGCAAAAACAACTGCCACACCGGTTATATTGGTTGGACACATAAATAAAGAAGGTTCAATAGCAGGCCCAAAAGTGTTGGAGCATATGGTAGATACAGTCCTTCAATTTGAAGGAGATAGAAACCACGTTTATCGAATATTGAGAACCTCTAAAAATCGTTTTGGTTCGGCTCAAGAATTAGGGATTTTTGAAATGGTATCCGGTGGATTGAAAGAAATAAAAAACCCGAACGAAGTTTTAATAAACAAACACCGAAGCAATCTAAGCGGAGTGTGCATTGGGGCATCTCTTGAAGGGAATAGGCCCTTGTTGATCGAAACACAAGCGCTCGTTTCCAGTGCAGTGTATGGAACCCCACAGCGATCTTCTACAGGGTTTGATCTTCGAAGGTTGAATATGTTGTTAGCTGTTCTAGAAAAGCGTTGTGGTTTTCGATTAGGAACCAAAGATGTGTTTCTAAATATTGCTGGTGGACTTAAAGTTGATGATCCAGCGATGGATTTATCAGTAGTATGTGCGGTGTTAAGTTCTTCTGAAGATATTCCTTTAGATGCAGATACTGTTTTCAGTGCTGAAGTGGGGCTTTCTGGTGAATTAAGGCCGGTTACCCAATTGTCCAAAAGAATAGAAGAATCAGAAAAACTGGGCTTTCAGACCATCATTGTATCAAAGCATGCGCTTAAGGGGGTTGATGTTGCACAGCACAAGATTGCGATAAAAGCTTTTGATTCCATTGTAGAGGTTTTTCAAGAACTGTTCGGATAAATGAATACCATTGACTTACCCAATAAACTAAAATTAGAAATAGACAAAGGCTTACCGGGTGCCGAGGCGCATAAGTTAATGGCCCCGTTGGGTAGGGTTGTCAATCAAGATTTTGACCAGATCAAGAAAACAGCCAAACACAGTGCTGTATTGATTGTGCTGTTTCCTTATGGAGGAGAGTGGTTTACAGTACTCATGGAGCGCAACCAATACAATGGGCATCACAGTGGTCAAATTAGTTTTCCAGGTGGTAGGTTAGAGGAATTGGATAAGGATTTAAAGGAAACTGCATTCAGAGAATTTCACGAAGAAATGGGTGTGTTGATTCCTTCTACGAATTTGATAGGTGAGCTCTCTGAATTGTATATTCCACCGAGTAACTTTTACGTTAAACCATATATTGCTTATGTTCAAAAGCCAATGGAATTTATTCCTGAGCAGAAGGAAGTATTTAGTGTTTTACCCATGAGTTTGAACAGAATTTTTCAACCCAATTCTAAGACAAAAGAGAAGGTTCAAGTTTCTGGCACGCGCATGTCAATTAATGCTCCTGCATATCGAATAGACAAATCACTTGTGTGGGGTGCAACTGCAATGATGTTGAGTGAGTTGGAGTTATTAATAAAAAGAATAGAGTAGTAATACATTTAAAGAGAAAGTTTCATTGTAAACTTGCCGAAAATTTTGACCATGGCAGCAAACGAGGATCCACTAAAAAAAATAGTAGCACACGCTAAAGAATATGGATACGTTTTTCCTTCAAGCGAGATTTATGACGGGTTAAGCGCAACATACGATTACGGTATTTATGGGGTTGAATTAAAAAACAACATCAAAGAATATTGGTGGAAAACCATGGTTCATGGTAATGAGAATATTGTTGGGCTCGATTCAGCCATTTTTATGCACCCAGCTACCTGGAAGGCTTCAGGACATGTTGATGCATTTAATGACCCTCTAATAGACAACAAGGACTCTAAAAAGCGCTATAGAGCAGATGTCCTTCTTGAGGATTATATGGAGAAAATTAGAATTCAGAAGATTGGAAAGGAAGTCAAAAAAGCAGCGAAGCGATTTGGTGCTGACTTTGATGAAGCAACCTTCATGGAAACTAACCCACGAGTACTTCAATATTCAAAAAAGATTGAGGATATTTCTAAAAAAATGGCCACACTTCTATCAGAAGGAGATTTAGCTGGCTTGAAGGGATTAATAGAGGAATTAGGAATAGTTTGTCCAGTTTCAGGCACTGCCAATTGGACCGATGTTCGTCAGTTTAACCTCATGTTTAGCACGGAACTTGGCTCTGCAGCTGATGATTCCAGTAAAATTTATTTAAGGCCCGAAACCTGTCAAGGTATTTTTGTGAATTTTTTGAACGTTCAAAAATCAGGTCGAATGAAGGTGCCTTTCGGGGTTGCGCAGATAGGAAAAGCATTTCGCAATGAAATTATTGCAAGACAGTTTATTTTCAGAATGCGTGAATTTGAACAAATGGAAATGCAATACTTTGTAAAGCCAGGTACTGAATTGAAGGCTTACGAAGAGTGGAAAGAACGAAGACTTAAATGGCACAAGAATTTAGGAGTCGACGCGGGTAAACTCAGGGTACACGACCACATTAAATTGGCGCACTATGCAAATGCTGCTGCGGATATTGAGTTTGATTTTCCGATGGGTTTTAAAGAATTGGAAGGAATACACTCGCGTACCGATTTTGATTTAAAAAGTCATGAAGAAGAGTCGGGCAAGAAACTAAGATATTTTGATCCTGAGGAAAATAAAAACTACGTTCCCTATGTTGTAGAAACCTCAATTGGTTTAGACCGGATGTTTTTAGCCGTTTTCTCAAGTGCATTGGAAGAAGAAAGCTTAGAAGGTGGAACTACGCGTGTTGTATTAAAATTGCCTCCAGCGCTAGCCCCGGTTAAATGTGCGATTCTTCCATTATTAAAAAAAGATGGATTGCCTGAACTGGCTCGTGAAATTTATGCTGATTTAAAACTCGACTTTAATATTCAGTACGACGAAAAAGATGCAATTGGAAAGCGCTACAGAAGACAAGATGCAATTGGAACTCCATTTGCAATAACCGTCGATCATGATTCCTTGGAAGATAGAACGGTAACACTGCGCGATAGAGATTCTATGGAGCAATCTAGAGTGTCTATTGCCGAGTTAAAGATATTATTAAAAGAAAAAACAAGTATGTCTGAACTTGTAAGGGGAGCTTTATAGCACTTCTACAACTTCCTCTAAGCGGATTCCTCTGGATCCTTTCAAAAGGATTTGACTGTTTCGAATCGGGTTTGAAACAATATGATCAATTAAATCAAACCGGTCTTTAAACCAGTAAACTGAAGGGCTGAAGTTGGTTTTTTTAAACTCATTTCCTACTAAATAAACTTCCAACCTATAGGACATGAGTTGATCTACAATGGACTGATGTTCTTTTTTACTTTCCGAACCCAATTCCAACATATCTCCGAGAATTATAACGCGTTGTTCCTTTAATTGCTGTTTGTTGAAACTATCCAGTGCGGCTTCTAAACTGGAAGGGTTAGAGTTGTAGGCATCTAGAAAAATTGAATTATCACCCTTTTCCAAAAAAACCGATCGTAAGTTATTCGGCTGATAGCTACATATTGCCTCATGGATGTCTTTTTCATCCACCTTGAAGTAGCTACCAATAGCAAAGGCCATTTGAATATTGAATATGTTGTACTCTCCAATAAGCTTAGTGAGATGATTTTTGTCTGATGGGTCTTTATACTCTATAAAAGGTTTTGCTTGATTAAGACTAAGGTAATAGCCTGTATTGGCTCCCCCAAAACTGATTTGGTTTCCGACTTCACTTGCTAGTTCCTCAATTTCAGGTTCGAACTGTGGAATGAAAGCAATGCCGTTTTCTTTGTCGATATAATCAAATAGTTCTTTTTTAGCTAGTTTATTGTTTTCAAAGGAGCCAAAACCTTCAATATGGTCTTTACCTACGTTGGTTACCAAAGCATGTGTAGGTGCCCCTATTTCTGATAACAAGGCAATCTCACCCATATGGTTGTCTCCCATTTCAAGTATGCAAAACTCAGTGTCTTGTGGCATGCTCAAAAGAGTTAGTGGAAGTCCAATATGATTATTAAAATTACCAGGGGTGGAATGACACTTGAACTTTCTGGAAATTACACAATGTATAAGCTCTTTGGCTGTTGTTTTTCCGTTAGAACCTGTGATGGCTAAAACCGGAATATCAAATTGTTTTCGATAATCGTGTGCTAATGTCTGAAGTGCTTTTAAAGCGTCATTGACCACAATGATACGCTCGTTATCTTCAAATTTTTGTTCGTCAACAACTGCATACTTAGCTCCAGACTCAATCGCTTTAAGTGCAAATTCGTTTCCGTTAAAATTCTCCCCTTTTAATGCAAAAAAAAGCGACCCTTCAGTTATGTTTCTCGTGTCGGTAGAAACCTTGTAGTTACAAGATTTATAAGTATCAAGCAAGTTTTTCATAGCGTAAAAATAAAAAAGCCGTTTCGAAGACTCGAAACGGCTTTAAGTACTTTATAAAAGAGAATTGTTACTAATTGCCAAGACCAGTAGGGCTTCCTACTCTGTCCATAGCACATCGGAATCCTAAATATGCTGTTCTTTGTGTTTCTTCTAAAAACCTTCTTGTTCCTGGATTCATGTAATATGCTCTATCTCTCCAACTACCACCTTTGTATACTCTAGTGTCGTCGTTTACAAGAGACTTTTTACCATATTCATACATGAAGGTAGTTTCTGTTTTTTTGTCATCAGTATTCTCAAAGTCATCTCCCCAATGCAAACGGTCGATGTGCGACTCGTAATCACCGTCAAGGAAATTAATATTATCAGCTCTTTGGTAATTTCTTCTATCTAAGTTTTCTTCTTCCGTTACATCCACTTTTTGAAGTCTCCCCAAGCTATCTTTTTCCGCTATGTATCCTTCTTCATCAACCAACAGCTTTTGGTAAACATTACCTCTAAATGGACGGAAGTCACTATTATCTTCAGTGTTCAGTGGTCTGTAAACATCCATAACCCACTCACTTACATTACCTGCCATATTGTACAAGCCGTAGTCGTTTGGCCAATAAGCATAAACTGGGTTTGTAATGTCGGCATTGTCATTTAATTTTCCAGCAATACCCATGTTATCACCACGTCCTCTTTTAAAGTTCGCCATCATACTACCGATATACTCTTCTTCTGGATTTCTAACAGCGTGCCCATTCCAAGGCCAAAGTCTTCGTTCAATGATGCGCTCACCTAGAGAGTTTCCAATCAGGCCATAAGCAGCGTACTCCCATTCAGCTTCGGTTGGTAGACGGTACTTCGGTAGCATAATGCCATCTTCCATACGTACCCTTCTGTAACCAGTTCCATTTGGATTCATATCTACAACTCCTTCTGCTGCTTTTCCACTTTCGTACTGGCCTGCATAGTATGCGTCGGTATTGAAGTTGTCTTCTGCTGCTTGATTCACATAGTGTTCAAGAATTCCTTCACGAATTAAAATAAACTCATTAACTCTATCCGTTCTCCAAAGACAATAATCATTTGCTTGTTTCCAAGTGATACCCACAACTGGATAATCTCTGTATGCAGGGTGTCTTAAATAATAATCTACATAAGGTTCGTTATAAGCGAGTTTATCTCGCCAAACCAAGGTGTCTGGAAGTGCTTTTACAATTACTTCGGGGTAATCTGCGCCAAACACTCTACCCAACCAATACAGGTATTCCAACCAAAAGTGGTTGGTTACTTCGGTTTCATCCATGTAAAAGGAGGATACAGTAACTCTTCTTGGGTAATTGTTCCAGTCGAACATAACGTCTTGTTCTACTCGACCTTGAGTAAACGTACCACCTTCAATGAGCACCAAGTTGGGTCCAGTCTCTTGTTCTTCAAAAGGCATTTTTTGAAAACCTCCATTTTTGGAATCATTATAATTCCAACCAGTGGCAGACGATTGCTCATAACCGCAGGAAGCAAATGTTCCTATTACCGCGATTAGTAAGCTAAGTTTCAATAATTTCATATCCAAATTTTTTAGATAACGACTTTTCAAATATAATAGTATAAATTGAATTAAAATTTAGGGCAAGCTATTGGTCTAAA
>CBFIBQ010000006.1:0-130993 GCA_965660875.1 Salibacteraceae bacterium
TCTATACATACTGCGCTTAATGTTCCGATGGTTACCGTGGGTTGTGGATCTACAGTTATGTTCTGGGTAGCACTGTTACTGCAACTGTTCCCATCTGTAAAGCTATACGTAATCGTATGCGTACCCGCTCCAGCCGTTGCTGGGGTAAATACGCCCGTGGTGCTGTTTACTCCTGTTCCTGAGTAGGTTCCGCCGACTGGACTGCCGCCTGTTAATGTAAATGCTGGTGCTCCAGCGCATACTGACGATAGTGCTGATAACGTTACTGTTGGTAATGGGTTAACCGTTATGTTTTGACTGGCTGTATCCTCACATCCGTTTGCATCGCTATACGTGTAGGTAATCTTGTGTGTACCTACTCCGGCTGTTGAAGGAGTGAAGACTCCGGTTGTGCTATTTACTCCCGTACCTGAATACGTTCCGCCTGTTGGACTTCCGCCACTTAGGGTTACTGGACTGGCATTTACACAGACTGCTGCTTGGGCAGATAGACTTACACTTGGTAAGGCGTTTACCGTAATGTTGGTGCTCGCGCTGTCCGTACAACTGTTGCCGTCCGTATGTGTGTAGCGTATCGTATGCGTTCCTACTCCTGCGGTTACTGGGTTGAAGTTCGTTCCACTTACGCCTGGTCCGCTATACGTTCCTGGAGTTGGACTGCCACTGGTTAAACTTACCAAGCCGTTGTCTATACATACTGCGCTTAATGTTCCGATGGTTACCGTGGGTTGTGGATCTACAGTTATGTTCTGGGTAGCACTGTTGCTGCAACTGTTCCCATCTGTAAAGCTATACGTGATCGTATGGGTTCCCGCTCCAGCCGTTGCTGGGGTGAATACACCCGTTGTGCTGTTTACTCCTGTTCCTGAGTAGGTTCCGCCGACTGGACTGCCACCTGTTAATGTAAATGCTGGTGCTCCGGCACATACTGCTGATTGGGCAGCTAACGTTACCGTTGGTAATGGGTTAACTTTTATGGTTTGAGTTGCTGTATCGCTTCCACAACCATTTGAGAAAGCATATTTAATGGTATACGTTCCTACTCCCACGGAAGAAGGATCAAAAGTGGTCACCACATTACCATTGTAAAGGTATACTCCACCCGAAGGCGTACCGCCAGTAAGCGTAAAACTCGAAGCGTCAGCACATCGATCCGAAAAAGCCGATAAAGCAGCATTTGGAACAGGATCCACAACAACTACACGTGTCGCCGTATCAGAGCATGTGCCGGCATTGGTTCGGTAAGACAACGTAAAACTGCCTGCGCCAGAAATCAATGGATAAAATGTAGTTCCGATTACACCTGTTCCAAAAAAGGTTCCGCCAGTTGGGGTACCATAGGGAGTAAGATTAATGGAAAACGTACTTGCACATTGAACAGGCAGCGAACTAAACCCAGCCGTGGGAGCCGCAAGCACCGTAATATTTTGATATGCCGTATCACTGCAGCCCAAAGATGTATAAGCATAACCAAGTTGCTTAACTCCGACCGTTGTAGCAGCGGGATTAAATTGACCAGAGGAAACGCCAGGACCAAAATAAGTTCCACCTGTCGGGTTTCCGCCACTCAGACTGAAGGCTGGCTCATTTTGACAGACAGAGGTCTTTGCCAATGTAAAAAAAGCAGACTGTCCACCTACATTTATATTCTTATTGGCAGAATCGACGCAGCCATTGGTATCGGTGTAGACGTAATTTAAATTAAATGATCCGATGCCAGAAGTAGATGGGCTAAACACCGTATCATTCTTTACCCCTATACCATTATACTTTCCACCTTGGGGACTTCCGTTAGATAACGTAAAATCTGGGTCCCCAACACATGTAACTGGAAAGGAACTCAATGTGGGTTTTGTTGGTCGGTTTATGGTAACTTTTATCGAACCTGAAGTATCTAAGCAACCTTCATCGTTTACTGCCACACTATAATTATCCGTTACGTAAACCTTATAAACGGAATCTGTCGCTTGAAACATACCGAAGCCGCTTCTCAACCAGCGATACTCTATTCTAGGGTCATTATTGGACCACAACTTTACAGAGTCTCCGGAACAAGCGGAGGTATCTGTACCTGCAAAAATTTTAGCTTTTATCGCCTCACTACAATCTGCTATTTTTAAGGTGTAAGCATCTCTAAACCCAGCTCCAGTAGAAAAAACTTTATCTTCAAAAACCATGGGTGGGTCAGCTATTCCTGTAACGTAAATGTTTTTGGAGGTATCTAGAGCTATCCCGTTGGCTTGATTATTAAAAAAAGTTGTACTTACACCTCGAATTGTCCATATAAATTCACCCGTTGAATCGACGAGAGAAGTAAAGATTGCTCTTGAAGCAGCCCCCCCTGTAACGGTATCTTTGCCGAATTTAGCAAAGTTTCCTCCGTAGCGACCACTTACACCAACATTCCCTAGGTTATCTACATCTACACCATAGCAGAAATCTTGATTTTGCCATGTACTCGTGTAACCTCCAAATGCTCTACCCCAAACATAATTACCTGCCGTGTCTAGCCGCACCAAATATGCATCGTATGTATTAGTGCCGTTAATTGAGTTCAGCGTGGAATCACCTACTTTAAACGATGATTGGAATCGACCTCCGATATACAAGTTATTGAACTTATCTACTGATAAACCATAAGCGTCGTCAATACTGGTTCCTCCAAGAGTTTTTAACCATTTTACATTGCCTCCAGTATCTACTTTTAATAAAAAAACATCACGAGCACCACTTGCAGAAATAGTAGTAGAACCCACAGTCATGGAGTTACTATACACTCCACTAGCATATGCGCTACCTCCTTCGTCAATTGTTACCCTTGTAGCATAAGCGAATCCTGTACTTGGGCTTATGTCTTTAACCCAATTAAAATTACCATTAACGCTGTAGCTTGCGAAATATGCGCCAATTCCGAAAGACGAACCAGTTGATATGTTAGTTGTACCAAACTTTGCGGCACCTCTATATGACCCGCCAACTACAATATTACCATCAGAATTCACATCAATAGTCGGATTATAATTATTATTAAACAATGCCCAAGGTGCATTGCCAATTTCTGCAGTTTCCGTCCACTTAACATTACCAGCAGTATCTAGAACTGCAACAACAAGATTATACTCGGCCGTTGGAGGAGCTGGCAAACTGGCGGTATCCATCTTAACACTTCCCGATCGATACATTCCAACAACTGCTATAGCAGTATCCCCTATACACCTTACATCTGACAAAAAATCTACACCTACAGCTCCGAAACTAAGCGTCCATTTCTGATTTCCATTTACGTCATATTTTACAATGTAACCATCGTAGCTATTATTTTTTCCTGCAGAAATCGTGTCGGAACCAAACTGCGGGTTAACCGCTGTCCCCGTAACAACAACTCCAACAGCATAGTTGTTTCCATTTTGATCCACATCGATACCCATACCAGCATCGTTGCTGGAGCCACCTCCAGTTTTTAACCAATCGACCTGTTGAGCTTGAGTATTGCTGTATAAAAAACCTAAAAAAAGTAGTGCGAGTAGAAGTTTCTTCATGCTTTGTTTTTAACCAATTGGCGAAGATAATTCACTAAGCTCCAAAACTTAGTGTTGTTTATCAATTTATAAGACGTATTTGTATAACGGTAAGTTTGGTCGAAATCAAGTAGTCTGTTAGTTCTTCTTACACTAATTTCGCCAATTATGAGAGTATTAATTACTGGAGGAGCTGGTTATATTGGCTCGCATACCATTATTCGTATAATAGAAAGCACAAATTGGGAGGTTGTTTCCATTGATTCATTTAATAATTCTAGCCCAGACAGTTTTGACAGAATAGAACGGATTACGGGAAAAAGAATAAAAAATCACACATTGGATTTGTCTAATGAATTGGAGACAAAAAAATGCTTTGACACTATTGGAAAAGTTGATGGCATCATTCACTTTGCCGCACTAAAAGCTGTTGGAGAATCCGTTGAAAAGCCGCTGCTGTATTATAAAAACAACCTTCAAAGTCTGCTCAATGTCTTGGAAAATTGTGCTGCGTTAGAAATTCCAAATCTAATTTTCTCTTCTTCTTGTTCCATTTACGGAAATGTCACTAAACTACCAGTGGATGAAAATACTCCATTAGCGCAATCGGAGAGTCCATACGCAGCCACAAAGGCTATGGGTGAAGAGATTCTTGCCGACTATAAAAAAACAAGCTCAACGTCTATCATTTCGCTTCGCTATTTTAACCCTGTTGGAGCTCATGAAAGTGGACTAATTGGGGAGTATCCAATAAATAAACCAAACAATCTTTTTCCCGTTATAACCCAAACCGCGGTAGGTAAAATAAAGCAAATGGAAGTTTTTGGAACCGATTATAACACGCGAGATGGCTCTTGCGTTCGGGATTACATCCATGTATGCGATATTGCAGATGCGCACATTTTAGCTTTGAAAAGCTCCGTTCAACGAAAAAAATGGAAGGCTGTAGAATTTTACAATCTTGGTTCTGGAAATGGTGTTAGTGTATTAGAAGCTGTAAGTACATTTGAGCAATTGTGCGGTAGGCAATTGAATTATAAAATCTCTGAAAGAAGATCAGGCGACGTGGAGGCCATTTATAGCAATAGTGAGAAAGCTAGAGTAGATTTAGGTTGGACGGCGAAAAAAGACCTCAAAGAAATGATTCAATCTGCTTGGAAATGGCAACTACAAATTGAAAAAGAACAAGGCAATAGCTAAACAAAAAATACTGATAACCGGTGGTGCAGGATTTATTCCTGGATCTCTAGCTGCAAAGCTGAGTGAAGATAAAAATAACCTCATAGTCATCGTTGACAATTTTTTAACTGGCAAAAAAAGAAACATACCAGATGCCGACAATGTAAAATTCATTAAGTGTGATGTAAATGATTACTTAGAGATTGCACCAGTAATGACCAGCTACAAGTTTGACTATGTTTTTCATTATGCCGCCGTGGTTGGTGTAAAACGCACACTTGCTCACCCAGCTATGGTTTTGGAAGATTTGGTTGGAATAAAAAATATTTTGAGTTTGTGTAAAAACACAGGAGTAAAACGGGTATTCTACTCCTCCAGCAGCGAAGTATACGGAGAGCCTGTGGAACTGCCGCAACATGAAGAAACCACCCCCCTAAACAGTAGACTACCTTATGCTATTGTAAAAAATGCTGGAGAGGCATATTGTAAAGCATTCAAACAAGAGTACGATTTAGACTTCACCATTTTTCGTTTTTTCAATACATACGGGCATTACCAAAGTACTGATTTTGTAATGTCTAAATTTATACGCGCAGCGCTAAAAAACGAACCCATAACGATATACGGAGATGGAAGTCAAACACGCACCTTCTGCTACATTAGCGATAATGTTGAAATTACCTCTCGGTGCATGTACGAAAACTTGTTTATCAATGATGTTATCAATGTTGGTAACGATAAAATCACTTCTATTAAGCAATTGGCAGAAATGGTCATTCGTGTTACCAAATCCTCTTCTGAAATAAAGTTTTTACCCCCTCTTGGCGAAGGCGATATGACCAGACGACAGCCTGATATAGAAAAAATGAAAACCGTATTGGATCGAGATTTAATTGATTTAGAGTCTGGAATAACCAAGCTCTTAAAGCACTTTTAGTGGTGGTACGGTAATCCGTGTTTAATGGAATAGGCTCTATACATCTGTTCGACAATAATCAGCCGCACCATTTGGTGGTTAAATGTGAGTTTTGAAAGACTCAATTGCTCGTTTGACCTTTGGTAAACTGCTTCGGAAAACCCATAAGCTCCGCCAACTACAAAAGTGATATTAGAAATTCCCGAAAGGGCCTTTTTCTCAAACCAATCATTTAACTGAGGACTTGATAGTTGTTTACCCTTATCGTCAAAAAGTACCACAAAATCATTTGACTTTAGCTTTTTAAGGATCAATGCTCCTTCTTTGGATTGCAGTTCTTTCTCTGTAGTTTTTCCTCTGGAAGACACATCTGGAATTTCTTCCATGGAGTAGTTCACGAACCTGGTAAGTCGTTTTTCATACTCCTTCATTCCTTCAGTGACATATTTGGCTGAAGTTTTCCCAACTACAATTACTCTTATTTTCATAACAACACGGCCAAAAGTATAGAATACCTTTGTTAGCCAAATTAAAATATATGGAAACAGATTTTCGCAAACATATTCAGTTAGCTATAAAAGAAGATATTGGCTCTGGTGATCACAGTGCCTTATCGTCGATTCCAGAAAATGCTAAAAACAAAGCACAGCTAATCATTAAAGATTCTGGCACGCTAAGTGGTGTTGACGTAGCCAAATTAGTATTTGAAGAAACGGATAATAAGCTGCACTTCAAGGCTTTGTTAAAGGATGGTGACAAGATAGAAAAAGGACAAATTGCATTTACAGTTGAAGGCAATGCGCGCAGTATATTACAGGGAGAGCGATTAGCTTTAAACTATATGCAACGCATGTCTGGAATAGCCACAAAAACGCAACAATACGTTCAAGAAATTGAGGGTACAAAAACGAAAATTTTAGACACAAGAAAAACAACACCAGGAATGCGGGCTTTTGAAAAATTGGCCGTAACACACGGCGGTGGATTTAACCACAGGTTTGGATTGTACGATATGGTAATGCTGAAAGATAACCATATCGATTATGCAGGAGGGATTGATCAAGCTATGAATGCCACTAAAAAGTATTTATTAGCGAATAACCTGAGTATTCCTGTGGAGGTTGAAGCTCGTGATTTAAACGAAGTAGAACAAATCTTAAGCAACGGAAATGCTACACGCATCATGTTTGATAACTTCAATTACACCGATACTGAAACCGCTGTAAAACTTGTCAATGGTAAAATGGAGACGGAGTCTTCAGGAGGAATTACATTAAAGACCATAAGGGGATATGCTGAGTGTGGCGTTGATTTTATCTCTGTTGGTGCCTTAACTCATCAGATAAACGCTCTAGATATGAGTTTGAAGGCGGTTTAAGTTAAATGTTCAACTTCTGTTTGAACTGCGCAAATAAAGCATTCAGATCCTCCGAAACCTTGAAATAAATCGATAGTCCAATGAATACTGTTGAAATAAGGGTGCTTCTTATCAAAATGTCAAAAACGAAAAAATCCAAGCTTGGAAGTAGGCTAGAGGAAAATAGTGCCGCTGCAGAAATAATAACCACCTTCAAGTGACTGGACGAGAAAGGGTGCATATCAAATTTATCGTAAACCAACCACAATCTTATTAGGCTATATATAAAAACAGAAATACACGAAGCTAAAGCTGCCCCGACTATTCCAAATTGTGGAATAAAAACAAAGTTTGATATTACCACCAATGCAACGAATACCAGCAACAAATATGCGGTATATCTATAATACTTAGACAGTTGAATGATTTGAGCATTTGCACCAATACTCGAATTAATCACGTTAGATAACCCAATAAAAAATATAACGTATTCTCCAATTCTAAATTCCTCGGTTAATATCACAAATACACTATCAATATTCCCCCAAATACCGACAAAAACTAGTGCTCCAGCAAGTAATTGATTTATGGAACTTTTCTTGTAAATGGAAAGTACACGTTTGTGATCTTTATCTTTCAAAGCATGAGCCATCACCGTGCTTGTTATTCTACTTAGAGACCTAGACGGAAGTGTTATTAGCAATCCAAAGAAAAAGGTAGTACCATAAATACCAGTCTCTTGGAGACTGAGATAAAAACTAATCATCACGGTATCCACCCGCTGAACCAGTATATTTCCAAAACCTTGAAGTATGGAATAAAAGCTCACATTGTAAATGATTTTTCGAAACCCAGGTCTTAAAAACTCAAACTTTGGTTGGATACTAAATTGTTTTTTCGAAATGAGATATAAGAGTATCAGAATTCCTGAAATGAAGAAAGCAAATACATACAACCACAGGAAATATTCGAAACTCACTATTGGGCTCAATGCAAACATCACAATTGCCAACAGCACTACAACTCTTTGCACTATTTCCTTTACAAATACACCAGTAACCGCATTTCCGATGGCCCTTGCGTAGGTATCAAAAAGGTTGTACGCTAAAATGAAAAAGGATAAAGGAAACACCAGCCATGAAAATTTAAAAAATAATTCATTTGATATATCCTGTGAGACGATGTAAGGATACAACGCATAGTAAGCCAACGCACTAAATAAGTAACCGACAAAAAGTACCAGTAAAATTAAAAACACAATTCCATTGTGTCCATTATTTGCGTTTTTGAAATACGGAAACAATCTTGTTATCGCTCCGCCAAAACCAAAGTTCCCTACTATTGAAATAAATTGAGAGTAAGTAACCAATAACGTAGTTACCCCTATTTGTTCTGTGGATAATAACCTGGGAAATAATACAGCTGTGGTTAAAAAACCAATTAAGACACCAATATAAGAGTAGCCGCTTCCTTTTATGGTTTGACGACCAATCTCACCTAAGTCAAATTTTAGCAGTTGTTTCAAGCAGCGAATATATTTCAGAATAACATAATACCAACCAAAACAGAAGTTCAACAATCCGTTAAAAATATCAATTAGATGTTACCTAAATTCTCTAATTTTTAAGATTAGTCTTACATTCGCCGCTCAAGAGGAAACATGGCGTGCATACTAAAAATTCCAGACGAAAATGGAAAGGGTATAGTGGTTTTTACAACCGTAGAAAGGGATCGAGTAATTTTAAAAAACCGTGCCGTATATAATCGTTTAAATGAGCTTAAAAAAAATTGGGTAGTTGCATTACACCCTAATTATTTTGATCACGATTATAAACACGAGCCCTTATTTGACTTTGTATTTACTGTGGTTGATTTACTGCAGTCAAACACACCATTCCCCAAGATAGATGTTCAAGTTCACAGTCTTTCCCCTGCGTACTTTAAGCCTTCTAAAAACGAAAAGTTTTGGGATATTTTGCATGTATCACGTGCTCAAACCTCAAAAAATATTCCCGATTTTTTCAAAGTGATACGAAACTTGTATGACCAAGGAAAAATGTATCGAGTATTGCTCATTTGCACCATACCGGACCGCGACCTTACTAAAACGGATCTGGTGTATAATATCAGAGATATATACGACAGTATGTTTTCAGAGCAAGAAAAAGACTCCTTCACCTTCTTAACTACTGATTATCGACAACCTTATCCGTTTGACACGGAAACCATCGCTCATTTCTATCGTTCGAGCAAAATTTTATTGAACTCAGGCGGGAGAGAACGGCAAGGACGTATAAATGCATATGCCTGGTGTTGCGGTATGCCTGTAGTAGCATTGGACCGCATGAAGGATTTAATTCCTCATCACTTGAGACGAGCGCCGATTTTTTATTCTGGAAATAGTTATAGTGAGTTACCCGAGCAAGTAATTCGTGCGTTAGATTATTGCGACAACAATTTTGATGTAAATGACTTTCAAGAAATTAGAGCACATTGTTCAGAATCGTTTACGGTACCTAAAATCATTGAAGACGTGCTCCCATATTGCAATACGGATAAAGACTCAAGAGCAATTAAAAAGGACAGCTTCAATACTTATAACTTAGACAGACGTATTGCTAGACATCACGGTTTTGGTGATACTCAAATTTCGATAGATATCCCAGTAGGTGAATTGGTGCAACAACTTGGTAGCTTACCCAATAAAAAGTTGAAAAAAATAATTGCTCAGCCCGACTCAGAAAAATTTATGCAAGATATGAAAGGCATAAAACGAGGGGAGAATCCAGAAGTGAATAACTCCGTTTATAAGGGTAAGCGGATAGCACGCACTCTTCTAATAAAAGTTCTGCATACTTTTGGACTGAAAAAATGAATCGATTTACAATTCCATACTTCCCTCCTATCGAGGAATATCAAAAACACCTCCAACAGATTTGGGAAAATCAATGGATAACCAATAACGGACCTTTTGTAAAAGAACTGGAACAAAAAGTTTCCGATTTTTTATCGACCGAAAATAAAATGAGCTTTGTATCGAATGGAACCATTGCCATTCAACTTGCAATAGAAAGCTTAGAATTGAGTGGAGAAATTATCACTACACCATTCAGCTATGTAGCTACCAGTTCTGCAATCGATTGGCAAAAATGCCAACCGATTTATGTTGATATCGACGCGCAGACTTATGCAATAGACCCAACCTTAATTGAGGAAAAAATAACCTCAAAAACCAGCGCAATTTTAGCTACTCATATTTTTGGAAACCCATGCAATATAGAGGCAATTGAGCATATTGCGCAAAAACACAAGCTCAAAGTAATCTATGATGCATCGCACTGCTTTGGTACTAAGTATAAGGGAGAATCGATCTTCAATTTTGGAGACATAAGTACCTGTAGTTTTCACGCCACCAAAATATTTCACACCATTGAAGGCGGCGCAGTATTTTCGAGAGATAAAAAACTATTAGATCGAGTAAATCTGCTGAAAAATTTCGGACATGACGGACCAGAAACCTTCTCTTCGCAAGGAATAAATGGAAAAAATTCTGAAGTTCATGCTGCAATGGGTTTGACTGTTCTCCCGAAAATTGACGAGATCCTATACAGAAGAAAAGCTCAGTTCTTGCTCTACAAATCCTTACTGAATCATGAAGCAATTCAATTTCAGCGTATTGAAAACAGTCAGGAATATAATTATGCGTATTGTTCAATAGTCATTTCATCTGAGGAGAAGTTTTTGAAAATTCAAGAAATGATTGAGCGTGAAAAAATTGGATTGAGACGATATTTTTATCCCTCTCTCAATCAACTACCATACTACAATCAGACGGAATGTCCGGTTTCTGACTCTATAGCGGCGCGTATATTTTGCCTTCCTATGCATTACAATTTGAAAGAGGAAGAAATCCAATTCATTGCCCAAAAAATAATCGGATGCTTATAATAGGTGCCGGAGGCTTTGCCAAACAACTGACGCAATCATTGCATTTGGATAAGAAGGGTGATAAATTGAACTTTTTTGACGACACAGGCTCGAACAAAATATTTTTAGGTAAGTATCCAATAGTAAACTCCACAACTGAAGTTCAACGCTTGTTTTCAAGTAACAAAGAATTCCTTTTGGGAGTTGGCTCACCAAAAGTTCGACAGAAATTATCTGAGCAATTCATGGCCCTTCAAGGGAATTTAGCCACCCACGTCAGCAATCAAAGTTTTATTAGTCCATTCTCCGTCACTATTGAGTCAGGTAATATCGTAATGCCAAAAGCCTATATTGAACCCGACGTATATATTGGTGAAGGAACACTAATCAATGTGGGAGCCTTTATTGCCCATGATGTGCAGATCGGTCGGTATTCTGAAATTTCTCCAAATGCTCAATTATTAGGTGGCAGTAACATTGGAAAAGGTGTATTTATTGGAGCTGGTGCTGTGGTGTTGCCCAACGTCAAAATTGGAGATAACTGCACAATTGGTGCAGGAGCTGTGGTTACGAAAGATATCCCCAATGGGTCTACGGTAGTTGGAGTGCCCGGCCATGTAATAAAGACGAACAATTAAGTTCGTTTAATTGACTCTCATAAGCGGAGGCCTTCCTTTTTGTTACGCTACTCAATATACGAATCCGAAAATCTACTAGTCGCTAACTTTCTGAATTTGAATTTTATTTTATCGATGAGGGTGGGTTGGCAATTACTCTTAACGAAGCTCGATATTTTGTTACTTAAATCCTTTGAAAGTACTTTTTCATCATCAAACTTTTTGACCAATTGTTCAACAAAACCATAATGACCAAATAGCTCTGCCATGCCAATTAGCTTAATGGCTTCTACTTCTGACTTGATAGTGTCATCCAACAAAGGGTCTTTAAAAAATAAGGTATCAAGCGCTACTGGTTGTCTTTTTACATAGTTTTTTGGTTTTCTACCCCACATGGACCGCATATTCTCTTCAAACACATAAAACTGATGCTCAAATGCGAGTAATTCAACTGAAGCTCTAGTTTTCTGTCCCTTGTGAATGGGCAAAATCCAACTCTCCACCAACAAACCTAGAGTGGATTTTAGTGCATTTATCGCTCCTTCTAACACCTCAAACTCTGCTCCGTGTATATCAAGCTTTATAAAATCAATAGTTAAGCCACCCTGTTGTATGCAAAATTCATCAATAGAAATCGCCTCTAACTCTACCTCGCGTTCAGTTCTCCGTACACTTTTCAAGGGATCGATATGCTGTTGTAGTTGCTTATTGAATGGGTATACCGACGAACTCGAAGGCTCAACAGCAACATTGAGTTGAATGGTCTTTGAAACATTCCATAGTGCCTTAGGAACTACAATTTCCTTTTCATTGGATACAATTTGAGCTCCTGCATCCGCTTCAAAACGAATCACCTTCAATATTTTTTCGTCCACTATATTGAATGGACTAAAGAGGTCTCCCCTTGCGCCTCCATCTATGATAACTAATTTGTTACCCTCTAATAATTCTTTAATAAATGGTTGATTTAATAATACCTTTCTCATGGGGAGTAAATCTAAATGAACGCTCAAAAATCGTGTGAACAAATATATCCACATCTCAAAAGCCTAAGGCAAATTTTTGCAAATTACATTCTTTATGTTTTGCTAAGTTAGCGGGTAAAAACAAATAGTAAATTTGGAGCATTAAATTCAACACATGTTCGAAAACATAGATCTTAACGGAAAAAGTATTTTAATTACTGGTGGAACAGGCTCTTTAGGTCAAGAGTTGGTAAAAATAATACTCGAAAAATGGCCAAATGTCAAGCGCTTAGTCATTTACTCAAGAGATGAGCAGAAGCAGTTTCAAATGAACCAGAAGTTCAGCACCGAAACCCACCGAGCCATTCGTTACTTTATCGGAGATGTGAGAGACCTTGAACGTTTAAAACGTGCAATGAGTGGAATTGAATACGTGATTCATGCTGCTGCAATGAAGCACATTCACATTGCCGAGTACAACCCCACGGAGTGCATCAAAACCAATGTGGGTGGAGCAGAAAATGTAATACAAGCCAGTTTAGAATGTGGCGTAAAAGGAGTGGTCGCTTTGTCAACCGATAAAGCTTGTGCCCCTATTAATCTTTATGGTGCTACAAAATTAGCATCGGATAAATTGTTTGTTGCTGCAAATAACGTAAAAGGCACTAACCCCATCAAATTCTCTGTTGTGCGTTATGGAAATGTAATGGGCTCAAATGGCAGTGTAATTCCCTTTTTCATGAAAAAAAGAAAAGATGGCGTGCTTCCAATCACTGACGACCGAATGACGCGATTCAATATTTCTTTACAAGAAGGCGCCGAAATGGTGCTTTTTGCTCTTGAAAATGCTTGGGGTGGCGAGATTTTTGTCCCAAAAATACCGAGTTATAAGATTACAGATGTAGCCAAAGCTATTGCACCGGAATGCGAACAAAAAATTGTTGGCATTAGACCTGGTGAAAAGATTCACGAAGAAATGATCACTTCATCGGACTCTGAAACTACCTACGACTTGGATAAATTTTATGCCATTTTACCTTTTCAGCATACTTGGAGTATTGAAGATTACATGAAAAAAACCGGCGCAAAAAAAGTTGACTTTGAGGAAAACTACAGTTCCGGAAATAATACAGAATGGCTGAGTGTAGAGGATATTCGAGCGTTAATTAAATCACATTTAGACCCAAACTTTAGCATTTAAGATTGACATCCATTGCTATAATACCTGCCAGAGGTGGAAGCAAACGCATTCCCAAGAAAAACATCAAAGCGTTTCTTGGCACACCTATTATTGCTTACAGCATACAAACTGCATTAGACTCTAACTTGTTCGACCGTGTGATTGTCTCGACGGATAGTGAGGAAATTTCTAATATTGCTCGAGACTTAGGAGCAGAAGTACCTTTTGTAAGAAGTAAAAAAAACTCTGATGATTTTGCTGGCACAGCCAGTGTTTTGAACGAAGTATTTGATGAGTTAAAAAAAGAGAACTATTCTTACGATTACGGTTGCTGCATTTACCCTACCGCTCCTTTTACAACTAGTGCTGATTTGAGAAAAGGGTTAGAAATCATGAATACAAAAAATGTACAGACGGTTTTCTCTGCCGTGGAGTTTGATTACCCTATTTGGAGGAGTTTAAAAATCGATCAACATAAAGCCATAATGAATTGGCCGGAGTTCTTAAACTCAAGATCCCAAGATTTACCACACGCTTATCATGATGCTGGCCAATGGTATTGGTACCATGCAGAAAAATTAAAAGAAAGTAATGCCCTTTTTACTGAAAACTCGGGAGTAGTTTTATTGCCAAAAGAAAAAGTACAGGATATTGACACAGCCTCAGATTGGAAAATTGCAGAAATGAAATATCAACTACTTCAAGATAGCAATTCTTAATTCTATCTTTGATAGCTGTGAATGTAGTATTTTACCCCAACACAAATCCAAAAAACGGTTTTGGTCACATCAGTAGGTGTTTTGCCTTATATAACCAATTGGTGGCAAATGGAATAGATGCGCAATATTACGCTGTTGGCAACCAAGAACAACTCATAAAGAAATTTGATGTTCAAGTGATTCGCTCAACTATTAACAGCGATGATTTAATTCCTTCAGAGACGGTTGTTGTAGTAGATAATTATGACTTTACCAACGAGGATATTATAGCACTGAAATCAAAAGGATTCCAGACCATTTGTATTGACGATTTTGGAAGTAAAATTCCTTCGGCTGACTTAATTATAAACCACGGCGAAATCCGAAATACCTTGCAAGAGCCTCCTGCACAATATTTATATGGCTTAAGCTATTCCATTATTCATCCAGATTTCAAACCACTAGCTCGTAAAAAGAAAGACACAAAATTGAACGAAATCATACTGTCTTTTGGGGGTTCCAGCCCAAGAAAATTATTGCAGGATTGGTTAGCTTGCCTATTGAAGGTTTTCCCTTTGAGCAAGTTCAAAGTACTCTCCCCGCTTAGTGCAACTGAGCTGGGTTTTGGCACAAATAAAGCTGTAGAATTCATCTGGGGTTACAGTTCAAAACAATTGAATGCATTGTATAACAGCATTGACCTAGCGATTGTACCCTCAAGTAATTTATCCCTAGAGGTTGCAGCCTCCAATACCAATTTGGCGGTAGGCACTTTTGTCGACAATCAAAAAAAAATTCACGCCAATTTAATTCGCAATGAAGTCGCTTTTGATTTAGGAAATTTGAACCAGTCCAAGGAGGAAATCGAAAAGCGTTTGAATCACTTAAAACACTTGTCCACTCCAGATTACAACAATCAATTGATCAAACAAAAAATAATTAATTCAAAAAAATCGGGCAGTGCCATCGCCTTACATATAAGAAGAATAGCGAAAGGGCTCAGCTACCGAAATGCGGCGGCAAAAGATTGTGAATTTATATTCAACCTCGCAAATGACGAATCGGTGAGAAACAACTCCATTAATTCAGAACCCATTATTTGGAGTCAGCACAAAAGTTGGTTTGATAAAAAAATAATGAGCAACGACCTATTTCATATTTATGAATTCAACAATACACCAATTGGATACATAAGAATAGAGAATAAAAATGGGGAAAACATTATTAGCATCGCGATTTCTAATGCGATGAGAGGAAAAAAAATTGCACCAATAATGATTGGCTGTTCTTCCGATTTCTATTTGTCAATTTTAGGAAATGATGCTCCAATTCTGGCCTATATTTGGGACAAGAATCCTGCTTCAGCTTTCGCATTTCAGAGGGCTGAATATGTACTGAATAATGAAAAAACACTTGACGGAAGAAAATTCTCTGTTTTAGCCTATGGAAATTGACTCAATATTTAATCCCAAAACAGAAACGCCCACATTCATAATTGCAGAGCTATCTGCAAATCATGGAGGGAAACTGGAAATTGCTTTAGAAACCGTTCGAGCAGCTAAAAAAGCTGGTGCGGATGCGATTAAAATTCAAACGTATTCAGCCGATACCATTACATTAAATAGCGATAAAGAAGATTTTCAAATAAATCAAGGAACCCAGTGGGACGGTCAAACACTTTACAGTTTATATCAAAAGGCCATGTTACCTTGGGAGTGGCATAAAGCAATATTTGAAGAGGCTAAAAAAGTAGGACTCATTTGTTTTTCTTCACCTTTTGATGAAACCGCTATCGATTTTTTAGAGGAATTGGAAAATCCAATTTATAAAATTGCCTCCTTTGAGATTAAGCATATACCGCTGATAAAAAAGGCGGCACAAACTGGTAAACCACTCATTATAAGTACAGGAATAGCGGAACAAAACGATATTGAACTCGCGCTCGATACTTGTAAATCTGAAAACAACCATCGCATTGCATTACTGAAATGCACTTCAGCTTACCCCGCACCAATTGAAGAAACCAACTTGTTAATGATTAAGGCTTTTAGAGAAAAATATGGCGTATCCTCTGGGCTCTCAGATCATACTTTAGGGATTGAAGTCCCGATTCTGTCCATCGCTTTTGGTGCTAAAATCATTGAAAAACATTTTATACTGGATAAGACGATTGGAGGACCTGATGCAGATTTTTCACTTGACCGTGATGAATTTAGCGCAATGGTAAAGGCTGTGCGCAATGCTGAAAAAGCAATCGGAAAAGTTGATTTTACGCTAAGAGGTAAATCAAAAACAAACAGCACTTTCGGTCGATCTATTTATGTATCTCAAAATGTCAAAAAAGGAGATCAGGTGACTTCAGAGAATATTAAAGTAGTCCGACCTGGTTTCGGTCTGGCTCCCAAATTTTATGAAGAAGTAATTGGGAAAAAATTCGCTCAAGATGTAAGCAAAGGCTCACGTTTAAACCTTGATATTATTGAATAAGCGGTGGTGAATAAGGATGACTTATACACAGACACATTAAACAAGGTCATTGACTTTGGACATGAAGAAATTAAAGGTGAAACCGTTGTTGAACGACTTACCTTCAATAATTCAGTTTTGTGGTACTACATTCGGTTCATGCTGTTTAATAGAGTTCGGACTGCCAAAAATGAGGCACAAGGATCAAAAAAAAGCAAACATTCAACTCTAGGTTTAAAGTTAAGATTCTTATTGATTTTTATTTCAAGAGCCCTTAAAGGAGCTTTTCAGAAACTTCCCGAAAGAAAGCATTGGTTGATGGTAAATCCAAATGCACTTTCAAAAATGCTCGATATAAACTCTAAAAATGAAATTATTGGGGATGGTTACTTAGAGTATTTGACCAGAAAAGTATCCGTGGATAAAAGGTTTGCATTAGTTTCTGAGTTTTACCCTCCAAAATTTGAATCGGGAGTAACCCATTTAAAAACAAGGTCTTTTGATGCCGTTTTTGAAATAAATCTAGAGTGGTATATGCTTAAGAAATTGTTTCTGCCTTCAACCTGGATGGTTTTATACAAAACAAAGCGCGCACTAAAACATGCTCTACAATCCATAGAAAAGTACTCCACTAATCCGTTGGCAAAAGAATTAAAACACTATGAGCGATTGATGTTGTTCGCCATTTTTCGCGAACTGGTGTTTGAGCAGTTAATATTAAACAAGAAACCCACTTCGGTTTCTGGAACCAACGAGCACGATACAAAACTGAAATCATTAATGGAACCTGCTAAAAGGTTGGGAATTAAAACTTGTGGGATACAGCATGGAATAATTCATAAACAACACGCTCATTACATTTTTAAGGAAATTGACATGAAATACAGGCCAACACCTCAAAAAATGTTGGTTTGGGGTAAACAAGCAAAGCAAGTATTAACTGCAGATTCTACTTACCAAAAAGGTTCAGTTAAAGTAGTTGGTCAAATTCGCACTGACCTTATACCCGCACTCAAAAAAAGTACTGAAAAAGAAAGTTACATACTTTTTGCGAGTCAGATTTACCATGCCGTAGATAAAGAAATTGAAAGCCAAATTGTAAAAGATATTCTGCGGTTTTCTGCTGAACACCCCCAAGAGAAAATAGTGATAAAACCACATCCGAGGCAAGCCAAGGTTGCTGAGTTTTTGAAATCACATGAAACACCCAGAGTAAAATATAACTATGAAATAGTGTACGATGATTTGTATCAAATGCTCAATCGGTCAAAACTGGTGATTACCCATAACAGTACCGTTGGTGGAGAGGCCATTTATTTTAATAAACCACTCATATTAATGGACTACTCCAAAGATGATTTAGCAAATTTTGTTAGTGAAGGTATCGGAATACCCGTTTACAATTATCATGAACTAAAGTCCGCGGCCAATACCGTAAAGGACTGGAACGGAAACCTACAAAATTGCAGAAACAAATTTATTGACAGTAGAGTCTATAAAATAGACGGCGCCGTATGCGACCGAATTATTGACGAAATCGTTACCTAAATGGACTAATATCCGTGAATTTTTTTGTCAGCTTTTCATCAATGAAATAATGCTGATAAAAGTAATTCGTTAGAGCATAGCGCTCTCCCGATTTTAATGGTCTGCCCCTGTGGATACCTGAAGTATCGACGAGTAAACAAGTACCCGCTTTTGCCTTAAACTGAACCTTTGGATATTTCCCATCTTCAATGATTGCATCCACTTCCTGATCACTTAAACGATTTTGATCCAACTTTACACCATACTTACCTACTTCAAACAAAGTACTTTTTTTCTGTGTTCCTTCTAAATATTCGAACGGACCATTTTGCTCATCAACATCAGTAAGGTAAACTATGCTTTTGAATTGGTGTATCATATTGGTATCTCTGTGCCAACCGCCTCCAGAGCCCTTGTTGTCCCCTTTTGATCGAATTCTTCCCGCTAAAGTACTCAGCGGCTCTGTTCTGGTTTTAAGGTAGCGATCCGATAAATTTTGAAACCTTGAATCGGTATTAAACTTTTTTATGGAGTCGCTTAATCGTTCGGCAAAATAAACTCTGTTATCAGCATCCTCGTCATCTCGCCAAATTGTAGCGCTATTTTCTTCTATCAATCGATCAATTTCATTCCTCAGGCTTGCACATTCTTCAGTAGAATAATAATTCTCCCAAACAAAATAACCTTTCGAGCGAATACTCTCTAAGGCTCCTTCCGGCACACCATCAATCCCTTTGACGTTTTTTTGATATACTAATTCTTGTGTTCGAGCTTTGTAATATTCTAGTACTGACTTCATTTTGATAATTTATCTAACAAAATTACAAGGCTTTTCGTCAAATTTTCTCGATTATATCGTTCCACACTATGATTTTTGTCATTTGAATCTTTAGCTTCAAATGCCGCAATAATGCTTTTCTTGATATGTTCCACAGATAAGTTCACGTATGGAAAGCAATTTCCTGCATTTGCTTCATTCAAAATATTCGCCACGTCTCCTTCTGGATGTCCGAATGCGATTATTGGTTTGCTCATTGCGATATACTCAAAAAGTTTTCCCGGAATATTTCCTTTACCTATCTCACTATTAAAGGTAAGTAAGAGCAGTAAGGATGACTTTTGATACCATTTTAGCACTTCTGTGTGTGCAATATAACCGTGGCGGATAATTTTTTCAGAAACAATATTGAACCCGTTCAACTCCTCTAATACCGAGCCATCTACTGTGCCTCCAATATGAATCTCCAAGGCCTCTCTAATATCTGCGTGCTCTTCACATACTTGTTCAAGGGCTATCCAAAAGCTTTTCGGGTTGCGTAGGTGGTTCAATAATCCAAAATGGCTAATGATAAAACGATCAGACTTTTCGTTTATAGAATTACTCACATCCGACTCATCGAAGCCATTGGTGATTACCTCAACATTCTTGGCCCCTAACTTCTTAAACATTTGAGCCCAGTTATTGCTCACCGTAAGGCAAATATCAGAAGCTTCCAACACTCCCCTTTCAAGTGATTCGTATTTTTTACGCGAACTCTTTGAAATATTGTAATCGTCTAATAAATCCAACTTAGACCATGGGTCACGAAAATCAGCAATCCAAGGAATATCTATGTGTTGCTTTATTCCCTTTCCAATAAGATGCATACTATGCGGTGGGCCAGTGGTTACAATTGCATCTACTGGATTTTCGCGCAAATAACTCACCAAATAACGCACTGATTTCTTAACCCAAAAGACTTTGGGGTCGGGAATAAATACATTTCCTCTTATCCATTTTGCAATTTGAGCCGCTCCTTTTTTAACACTGGATTGGCTGGTATTTGTCTCTAAAAGGCCGTTATTGATGTTCTTTTTATTGGAATCGGAGCTAAACTTTTTATAGAATCCATAAGGCTCCCATATTTTGGTTTGTAATAACTCGGCATGTTCAGATACGTCATTTAACAAGGTAGTATCCTTCGTTTCAAAATCTGGATTTGAAGGTGTATATACTACTGGTTGCCAGCCATTTTCAGGTAAATATTTCGAGAATTTAAGCCAGCGTTGAACTCCACTTCCGGCACTTGGTGGCCAATAATAAGTTATAATCAGAACGCGCTTCACTCCGATTCCTCAGGCTTTTTTCTCAATTGTTGGACAGAATACCCAAGAATAATAAGAAGCAATAAACTGCTTGAAGCCAGGCTAACCATAGAACTTCGCTTAAAGCTTTTTGGCTCAAACCGAAATACAATTTCTTGGGCACCTGCAGGAACATTTACACCTCTTAGAATGTAGTTGACCTTTGCATGTGGCACGGTCTTTCCGTCTATATATACCTGCCAACCATCTTTGTAATAAATCTCCGAAAAAACGGCAAAGGCATCTTGCTTTACATCACAAGAATAAACCAACTCATTTGCCTTGTATGAAGTAAGCGAAATTTTTCCATTGCCTCCAGCTTTTATACCCCCAATCTTTTCATCAAAAGTCTCTTGAATCACCGCTTGATTTTCTAAATCAAGATCTGCTAATGCCATTATTTCCTCATTAGCATTGGGTACTTTTTTTACTGTGTTTACAAACCACGCATTACCATAAGCATAGGGGTTTTCGATTGCCGGAGCATCTGGATTATATATTATGTAGCGTGTGTTCATCATATTCAAATACTTACGATTACTAAACACTTGCAAAATATCTTGTCCACCTTCTCGAAGTGAAGCTACAATCGCTTGAATTTCCTTATTTAAATAGAAATCAATAAAGTCCTGATAGCGACCCATCTTTACAGCGGAATATCCTCCTACACTTTTATGAAAAAAAGAAGTCCTGGATTCATTAAAAGGGTTGTTGATTTGAAAAACTCTGAAGTTCGTATTCTGATTGTATACCCTAAACTTTTCGTTATTTACGATGTAGTTCATGTTTCTTTTCTCAGAAGCCTCTACTGATTTTTTCTTTTCGGCAATTGCTGATTGCACTTCCAGAGCCAATTCAGAGTTTCTGTTCATTGCGCCGTTAATAATCGACTCATCAGCTTTATTCGGTAAGTGTTCATAGTAATAGGGTTTCAACTTGACCCAGCGCTCATATTTACCTCGCTTTTTTTCGTTTTTCACGTAGCGCTTATCTACCAACCATAAATCTCCTAATATTAATATTCCAAGCGCAAGTGCTAAAATCTGCAGGTTCTGTTTTTTTATAAAATACCAACTTATTCCCAGACCAATTAGAATTAAGAATATAGCTCGAAATGCATCTCCCCTAACTACTCCGATTCTATACGATTCTACTTGATCCATCATATTTGTGGCTTGCCCCGCATTAGGACCAGCTAACATTTTATCAAATTGTTGCAATTCTTGTGGACTAAAAAAGTCAAAGAAAGCTCCCGGCATCAATCCAATAACTCCAATTAATCCTAAAAAAGTTCCGCCAGTAATTAGTATCTTCTTTTTGAGCGCTTTACTTTTAAGCAACTCAGGTTTTTGGTAGAACTTATGAATCACCAATACTGCACTCATAGGAACCAGCAACTCCACAATTAATAATGCCATAGAAGGTGTCCTAAATTTATTGTACATAGGCAAATAATCAACCAATAGTTCTGTAAACCACATGGTATTCCTACCCCAAGAGACAAAGAAAAAGAGCACCGTTGCAATTACAATAGGCCACCTATATACACCATCAAGGACAACAAAACTTATGATAAATAAGAACAGTAAGAAGGCTCCAACATACACCGGTCCAGAAGTAAATGGCTGATCTCCCCAATAAGAGTTTATCTGCCTGCCTCGCTCATATTCAGCTGCTCCAGAAGCACCACCTTTTACCTCTGGTATTACAAGTGACCACGTTTCTGCAAGCCCATAACTCCATTGAGTAAGGTAGTCGATATCCAATCCACTGGTCTGATTTTCATTAACCTCGCCACTCGCAGATATAGTAAGTTCACTTTTACCGCGCATGGTTTCTTGAGTATATTGGTAGGTATTCCAAAGCATGTCTGCATTACACAAAATTGCGATAACACCTGCTGCAACCAATACGGCCGAGCGTTTTATAAAATCGGGTATGAGCTGCTTTTTTATTGCGTCATAAAGAAAGTAAAAACCAAGCACCACTAAAAGCATTGCAAAATAGTACGTCACTTGTACGTGATTACTTAAAATTTCGAAGGTCATGAATACGGCAAAGAGTATTCCTCCTTTAATCATACTTCCTCTGTATGCGAGCAGAAAACCCGCTAGTGCAGCTGGTAAATAGGCTATTGCGTGTAATTTCGAATTGTGACCAGCCTCTATCAATATGGGAAAATAGGAAGAAAGCATAAATCCAAATGACCCTAAAATAGCCAACCAAGGGCTTATACCCAGTACCATCATCAAAATGTAAAAACATATCCCAGCAACAAATAATAGGTTGTGGGGTCCTTTTATAAACAGCTTGTTAATCACAAACCTGTCAATATGATAGAGCAAATTACTTCCATAAAAGACTGAAACTTGATATGCAGGCATTCCACCAAACATTGCATTTGTCCACAGTGGCTCTTCTTCATAGGTTTCACGATGGTCGTATATTTCTTTGGACATTCCCTTGAAAGAACTTATATCACCTTGCACCAGCGAATAGCCCTCAATAGCCGGACTAAAATAGATGAGTGGAACTATGTAGAAAAGTACCACAGCCACAATATGTGGGATCCAAGCCTTAAAGTCAATTTGCTTCAACATATTTCTCTTTTTTTGTTGCGTTACAAACCTAAGTAAACTGTCACGCTTCTATTCTACTTCTTCGAAATCGACATACTCTCCACCATCAGTCGATTTTTTTGAGGTGGATGTTTTTTTTGGTGGTTTGACGTAAACATCGCCTTTTTGCTGAAAACCACTTTGATTTTCTTGATTAGGATTGCGCATTTGCTCTTCCATGCGGTTTTTTACCTTCTTGAAAAACAAACGCATCACCCATGGCAATATTACGCGCATTAAAATTCTAACCCCAAAATATATTAGGGCAATAATTAAAAGTGTTCGAATTAAGCTCACAACTCCTGCTTCCAAATCTACCTACTCAAATACAGGTTACGCTCAGAGAATATTTTTCTGAAATAGCTGTCTCTCAAATCAGGAATAAACCGAATGGCTTCACCAGTAGACTTCATTTCAGGGCCTAACTCCTTATTAACGTTAGGAAATTTATCAAAGCTGAAAACGGGAATTTTAATAGCATAACCTTCTTTGTGGGGTTTGAAATCAAAGTCCTTTATTTTCTTATCACCGAGCATAACCTTGGTAGCATAATTCACATAAGGCTCTCTGTATGCCTTTGCAATAAATGGCACCGTTCTACTTGCTCTCGGGTTGGCTTCTATTACGTAAACTAGGTCATCCTTAATAGCAAACTGGATATTAATGAGCCCTACAGTATTTAACGATACTGCTAAGGTTCTGGTAATGTCCTCTATTTGAGCCAGTACAAGGTCTCCTAAATTATAAGGTGGTAAAACAGCGTAGGAATCACCTGAATGAATACCTGCAGGCTCTATGTGCTGCATTACTCCTAAAATATGTACATCCTCTCCATCACAAATCGCATCAGCTTCGGCCTCAATTGCTCCATCTAAAAAGTGATCCAATAGGATTTGATTATCTGGCATATCGCGCAGTATGTCCACCACGTGATGCTCCAAATCTTCGTCGTTTATTACGATTTTCATTTTCTGACCGCCCAACACGTAACTCGGACGCACCAATAAGGGATAGCCCAGTTCGCTTGCAAGCTCTAGTGCCTGCTCAGCCGACTCTACAACGCCGAATTTTGGATAAGGAATTTTCTTCTCAGCGAGCAAGGTTGAAAACCGACCTCTATCTTCAGCTAAATCCAAGGCATCAAAAGAAGTTCCCATTATTTTAATTCCATATCGGGTAAGTTTCTCAGCCAATTTGAGTGCAGTTTGCCCCCCTAGTTGAACGATAACTCCCTCTGGTTTTTCGTGTAAAATAATATCATAGATATGCTCCCAAAATACAGGCTCAAAATAGAGTTTATCCGCGGTATCAAAGTCAGTAGAGACTGTTTCGGGGTTACAATTGATCATTATCGTTTCGTAGCCAGCTTCTTTGGCTGCTAATACTCCATGGACACAACTGTAATCAAACTCAATACCTTGCCCTATTCTATTTGGGCCCGAACCAAGAACAATAATTTTCTTTTTTTCACTAACTATAGATTCGTTTTCTTGTTCGAATGTCGAATAATAAAACGGAGTTTTGGCGGGAAATTCAGCGGCACAGGTGTCTACCAACTTATACACTCTGTTTATCCCTTGCTCGTTTCTTTTAGCAAACACCTCACTCTCCAAACATTTCACCAAGTGAGCAATTTGTCTATCCGCATACCCCATTTGTTTTGCTTGATACAATAGCAATTCGGGTAAACTATCAATCGAGTGTTTTTCTATTTCATTTTCAAGCAAAATCATTTCTTCAATTTGCTTTAAAAACCAAAAATCTATTTTGGTACGCTCATGGATAGTCTTGAAAGGAATACCCATTTTTATGGCGTCATAGATATGAAACAAGCGATTCCAACTCGGGTGTTTCAGCGATTGTAAAATCTCGTTTTGATTGGTAATGCCTTTACCATCCGCTCCTAGTCCGTTTCTTCCAATTTCCAGCGATTGACATGCTTTTTGGAGGGCTTCTTGAAAACTTCTTCCAATTCCCATTACCTCTCCTACCGACTTCATTTGAAGACCCAGCTCTCTATCGGCTCCTTTAAATTTATTAAAGTTCCATCTTGGAATTTTTACAATTACGTAGTCTAAAGTTGGTTCAAAAAATGCAGAAGTTGATTTGGTAATCTGGTTATCCAATTCATCCAGTGTATAACCAAGAGCAAGCTTTGCTGCAATCTTTGCGATAGGGTAACCGGTTGCTTTTGATGCCAATGCTGAAGAGCGCGAAACCCTTGGATTAATCTCAATCGCTATAATATCCTCATTTTCATCTGGGCTAACAGAAAATTGAACGTTACAACCACCTGCAAAATCGCCAATTGCGCGCATCATTTTTATAGCCATGTCGCGCATTTTTTGATAGGTCTTATCCGACAGGGTTAAAGCTGGAGCTACAGTAATGCTATCACCTGTGTGAATACCCATTGGGTCGAAGTTCTCGATAGAGCAAATGATAATAACGTTGTCGTTTTTATCCCGCAGCAGTTCCAGCTCAAATTCCTTCCAGCCGAGTAGTGCCTTGTCAATCATCACCTCATGTATGGGTGACTTGTGCAATCCAGAGTTTAAGAGGTTTTCAAACTTATCCGCATCCCATACAAATGAGGCGCCCGATCCACCTAGAGTAAATGAAGGTCGAATACATAACGGAAAACCAAACTCTTGTGCCACTTCCTTTCCTTCTAAAAAGGATTTAGCGATTTTTTGTGGTGCCATCGGAACCCCAATTTCATCCATCAGCACTCTAAACTTCTGGCGATCTTCGGTAATATTTATGGCATCAATATCAACTCCGACAATATTCACTCCATGTTCTTCCCAAATACCCATCTCATCACATTCGATAGCAAGGTTAAGCGCAGTTTGACCGCCCATTGTGGGGAGCACCGTATCAATATCTGGGTGTTGGTCCAGAATAAACTGAATACTTTCTGGATTTAAAGCACGCAGGTATACATTATCTGCCGTGACTGGATCCGTCATAATGGTTGCCGGATTGGAGTTTATCAAAGTAACAATGATACCTTCTTCTCTTAAAGATCTGGAAGCCTGAGAACCTGAATAATCAAATTCGCACGCTTGTCCAATTACAATAGGGCCACTACCAATTAACAGTATGTGTTTGATACTTGTATCTCTAGGCATAACAATCGTGTTCTATAGTTGAAATTAAAATGGGTAAAGCAACAGGTGAAAAATAGGTTTGCTTGTCCATACCGGACAGGAGGAAAATTGCAAACTTTGACGCGATATTATTCACCTTAATTTTAGGCTTCAAATTTAAAGTAAAGCTTTTGTTTTAGACTTTTGTAGATTGTAATAGTTTTAAACGTTTGTGAACAACTATAAGCTCATAGAGAGTAACTCCTTGCAACTTGAATATTTTTCCGAAGGTCACGGAAGCTTGGCCCTCCTATGTTTTCATGGTTTTGGCAGAAGTGCTCAAGATTTTCGGCACCTGAGTGGTGATATAAATTGTAAACTCATTGCACTAAATTTACCCTTGCATGGTAATTCAGTTGTCCAAAAAAACAACGGGATTATAGAAAAACAAGAATTGCTCAATGCAATAAAACAACTACTTATCAAAGAAAAAGTGCAAAGCTTTTATCTTTTGGGCTATAGCCTTGGTGGAAAAGTGGCGCTGTCAATTGCAGAATGTAGCAGGCTACCACTCTTAGGGGTACTCTTATTTGCACCAGATGGCTTTAAATCAAATCCTTGGTATTGGTTTGCAAGTCAAACGATTATTGGTGAACGACTCAACAAACAAAGCATTAACAATCCCTGGGTGTTCCTCTCTTTCTTAAAGCTCAGTAAAAGGCTGAAACTGGCAAGTAAACGTCAAGTTTCTTTTGCCCAAAGTCAAATGAGTACCATTGAAAAGCGTAAAAATGTATTTGGTATTTGGCGATCGCACAAATTATTGCAACCAGATTTAATAAAGGTCTCAGGTACTTTAGCCGACTTAGGGGTTGAACTTAAAATAATATTAGGTGAATACGATAAAATCATACCCTTAAAGCCCATTGAATGCTGGGTAAAGAAACAAAATAACGCTTCCCTTGAGGTATTAAAAAACGGGCACGTATTTTCCGATGAAACGATAAGGGAAAAAGTGATTAAGTTCCTGGAAGCTTAGTGGTTGGCTTGGACCAATCGTGCTTTGGTACAAAATACAGTAATATTAATCCCACAACAAAAAAGGTTCCCAGTGCAAAAATCGAATTTCTAAGCGAACCAGTTAGCCCTTCTATTATACCATAAGAAAAAGTACCAATTACAATTCCGAGCTTTTCCAAAACATCATAAAAGCTGAAGTAACTCGCATGATCCTCGGTTTCTGGAAGTACTTTAGAATATGTACTTCTCGATAGCGCCTGAATCCCTCCCATTACAAAGCCAACTATACCGGCAGTAATATAGAAGTCCATTGGACTTACAATATAATAGGCCCAAATACAGGTTAAAAACCATAAAAAAACAGCCACTTTCAAGACTTTAATATTCCCTAAGCGTTTCGATAATCGACTAAACGCAGAAGCGCCGACTATTGCGATAAATTGAATTATAAGAACGGAAATTATCAGTCCCGTTTTTCCGGCAGAGTCATCCCCCCAATCTACCTCTTTTGCTGCAAAAAGCACCGCCATTAAAAGCACCGTCTGTACGCCCATACTGTATACAAAAAATGCGAGTAAGTAGCGCTTTATGAGTTTAATCTCTTTAATCTCCAACCACACTTTTCTTAATTCTAATAACCCTTTCCAAAGTTTATTTGAATCTGTTTTTTGATGGTAGGTAAAACTTGGTAAACGATGGAATGTATATTGGGCAAAAGCTATCCACCATATCATTACTAAAATGAAGGACCAGCGTGCATTCATACCACCCACCATAATTAATAGAAGTACTGCAATTAATAACAAGGCACTACCGATGTACCCTAAAGAAAAGCCTCTCGCGCTAAGTTTATCGTGATCTTTTGGCTCCGCTATTTCGGGTAGATAAGCGTTATAAAAAACCAAGCTCCCCCAAAAACCAATACTGGCCATAAACACAGATACCATGCTCAACTCGAGGTGATCCAAATTGAAAAAATATAGTGAGCCACAAGAGAGCGCACCGATGTAACAAAACAGCTTTAAAAAGAATTTTTTATTTCCCCAATAATCTGCCAAACCCGAAAGCAAAGGAGAAAGAAAAGAAACCAAAAGAAAAGACGCTGATATTACGTAAGAATATAATTCAGAATTAGAGAAAGTACTGCCAAAAAACTCTACCCTATCGCTAATTACTTTACCATCTGCGTCTGTAACACTGGTAACTGCCTGATAAAACGTGGGGAAAATGGCCGTGGTAATTACAAGTGGATAGACTGAATTTGCCCAATCGTAAAAAGCCCATGCCCATTGCAGTTTTTTATCGTTTTTATTTATCAATTGCTATAATCTTTACGGTCACGTTTCTATTCAATGCTTTTCCTTCTTCATTTGAATTATCTCCAATTGGTGTTAATTCACCGTTGTTCTTTACCACCGAATCTTTTGCAGATAATAGACTGGACAAGATAGACAAAATGTACCTAGATCGTTTTTCTGATAAACGTAAATTGTATCCTTCGTTCGCATCTGAATCTGTATTGGCCTCAATAATTGCACCTAACACGCGGTATTGTCTCAGCTCAATTTTCCATTTTACTAATCGTTGAAATTCAATTGCAGTCAAATCGTATGCGTCTGAATCAAAATAAAAAGTATTCTCTAGTTTAAAGGTGTCTACGCTCGGCCTTTCAGAAATAGGTACCGGTTGATTAATAATATTCTCACAGGACTCATTTGCATTTAACTCAACTACCGAAACATCATCAATTAGATAATAGGAGTTCCAGCCCAAACCAGGATAATCAAAAAATTCATTGATGCTCTTAACGTGTTTATCGGGTTCAAAAAAATTACCAATCATGAGATGCTGCTCCCCCCCTTCGGCATTATACTCACCACTCACTTTATGCCAGCCAAGTTCAGGTGTTATTGGCTCTGAATAATTGGAGTAAATGTGAGGCTTCTTATAAATGGGTGCCCACATGTTCAAATTATCCTTTTCCTTGGTTAAACGCAGACCTATTTGATCAATGTAAGTGTATGAATCTGCAGCCCTTACATAAAAGCTTACACAATAGCGGCTTCCGGCAGTCAAAGTATCGTTGAGAGCGGCACCAATGTATTCAATGGCATCTGTATATCCTCCATAGAGAATAAGCCCTACATAAGCTCTACCAGAGTTCGGGAGGCCGTTAATGAACTTACAATCTGTTCTAAAATACTCAGGGGTGCCTGTATTTCCAGCATACCAACTTTTTGTTTTCGACAATTGCATTAGCGAAGTGGGGCAATCATAAAAAAGCTCAAAACCTGGATTGGGAACCAAGTTTTGAGCTAATAAATTTACTGGTAAAAACCAGACAAAAATCAGAAGAAAACGAATCAACTATTTCACAGAAATTTCTACTCTTCTATTTTCTGCATTGGCTTGAGAGTCCATACCATCAACTTTAGGACTGTTGTATGCATCTCCTCGGTGTGAAACACGATTTGCATCAATGGACTTATCCGTAACCAGGTATGTATAAACCGCTTTAGCCCGTTCGTTGGATAATGACTCCAATTCAGTTTTAGCACTATGACCAACTAACTCAATATTAATTTCAGGGTTTTCCTCTAAAATCTTAGCTACTCGATCAATTGCTTCCTTGTCGCTTTCTCCAAGAATAGACAAGTTTTTCTTAAAGTGAATTACTGAATGTTCTATTCTTTCAGTAGGCGTACCTTCAATGTCAGTTGATACATTTTTTGTGTAAACAACATCAAGCTCTGGTCCAGTTTCTGGTTCTACTTGACAATCACAAGGAACTTCTAAATGACCAAGAGCAATAACTGAAACAGCGTCAACAAAATAGTAAGCATCTCTTGTCTGAGGTACCTTAAACTCACGTGGTCTTCTCATTTTCTGAGATTTGATAGCTGTTTGGGGAGCAAAGTTACCTATGGTCACATAGCGCTCCGTTCCATCAGCAGTAAAGGGTTGACATACTTCTACCCAGTCAAACATATCTTCTACAATCATATTTCCGGAATGAGTCAATTGCGGGGTAATGTCGTATTCTTCAATATCCTTAGCTTTTATAGCCTTTGAAGAAAGGTACATTCCGATATTGTCTACTGCATACTTTGATATATCACTCAATTGAACATGCATTTTTAAGCAATACCTTTTTCCCTCGACCAATTTCTTTGGCATTTTAGTTTGGATGTAAGTTCTTGGGAGTTTTTCTCGTTCAGAGTATGCCAATATACCCGCATAATGCTGCCCTTCTTTTGTTTCTGCTCTACCTCTAATATTCAATGGAATTGAAACCTCATCCTTTTTTGCATCTACTTCAAAAATATCTGCTGGTGGAGTTCCATCTGGCGAGTACCATTCCGTTGCTAACTCAATAGCTCCGGTTTTTTTGATTTTTTTCTCAATATTGTCAAAATTAGGATCTAAAATTTTATTCACTTGCGCAGTAGATTCTGCAACTAAAAACGAGACCAACAAAAGGGTCCAAATCGATTTTTTCATAGTTCTAAAGTTTATAATCTTTAATAGTATTAATAAATAACTTAACCTTCTCTGGATTTGTATCAGGATATACTCCATGACCTAAATTAGCAATATACTTTTGACCGCCAAAAGCATCCAACATTTGTTGAGTACCTCGAACCAAATCCTCATCCGAAGCATATAACAAGCAAGGATCTAAATTACCTTGCAATGTTTTATCATTACCAAGCAATCTTCTTGCCATTGTAGAATCAATGTGCCAATCCAAGCCTATTGTATTGCATTTCATGCTCGACAAATCTTCTAATGCAAACCAGGCGCCTTTGGCAAATACTGTAATCGGCACCTCGCCAATAGCATTACAAATTCTCTCAATATATTTCAAGCCGAACTCTGAGTATTGCTTTTTGGGAAGAATTCCTGCCCAACTATCAAAAACTTGAACCATATCTGCACCCGCTTCTATTTGAGATTTCAAATAGGCTATGGTACTATCTGTTATTTTTTCTAGTAAAAGATGCGCTGCTTTTGGATTGGTGTAAAGTAATTTTCTCGCTTCTGAAAAAGTCTTGGAGCCTTTCCCTTCAACCATGTATGACAAAATGGTCCATGGCGCACCAGCAAAACCAATTAGTGGCACCCTATTATCCAACTCTTTTTTAGTGATAGCAATGGCATCCGATACGTATTTCAAATCCGTATATGGGTCCGCAACTTTCAAGTTCTGAATATCGCTCAAACTTTTAACTGTATTGTCAAAAATTGGCCCCACCCCTTTCTCCATTCTATAAGGGAGTCCCATTGCATCGGGAATAACCAAAATATCTGAAAAAATAATTGCTGCGTCAACACCTAATAAGTCGACGGGTTGTATGGTGACCTCAGCAGCTAATTCTGGGGTTTCGACTAATTCTTTAAATCCAGAAAGCGAAGCACGAACGGCTCTGTACTCAGGCAGAATCCTTCCAGCTTGGCGCATTAACCAGACGGGAACCCTCTCAACCTTTTCGCCTCGAGCGGCTCTTAGAATTAAATCATTCTTGATATTCACGCTGCAATAATAATACACCGCTACCAAGAAACCTAGTAAAGACGTGCTTTGTATTTAGAGATGTGTTAATACCGTTTAATAAACGATACTACTAAACCTTTTCAGCTGTTTTAACTGGCTGGTGACTATAGGCTGGGCACCTTTCATGACTTTTACATGAGGAAAATAAAACCCCTAAAGTCATAACTACCGCGCTTAAAATTGCAAACTTTTTCATATCATTACATGTATAAATGCTGTGCAAATGTATCTATTATCATTTTGAAGAGTTTAGAAAATAAAAATAAAAATACTAACAATTTATTATTCATAGTATTACAAGCGGGTCGACTCGCCCTATTTTGTGCACTAATTGCCCCATTTTTAAACTCTTGTAAAAAGGCTGAGCCATTAAGATTAGAGACTCAAATTTCTTGGTTATCCCCTGCATTAAACGATACATTTTTTACAAACGAATTACTCTCTATTCAGGGAGTTATTCAAAACCAAACTTACTTTCAGGAGTTGCAAATGACCCTCGAGAATAAAAATAACAAAACCGTTGTAGACGTAAAGCAGTATAAAGGCAATTATAAAAGCCTTGCTATTGATGAGGGTGTTTACCTGGATTCGAACTTAATGGAAGGAATGTACCGAATAGCATGCACTGTTGTTGCTAATGAAGTAAAAAATAAATTTTACCGATCGTTTTATCTATCAAAAAATGAAAACAACAATGCGATTGTGGCAATAACAAGTGATTCCTATGAAACAAGTTCAGTTCAACTTCTAGACTATAATTTAAATATCATTGGAACTCCAGCTCAAATCCCTTACGAATACGATAGAGGAGCCGTATGGAATGAATCACTTTATTTTAGCACTAAAGGCAACGGTGGCTTTATTCGAATGAATCGAAACCAGGAAACCTCAGTGGTTTATCCAAATAGTAATAACGTTAAAGACTTTGTGCATGCGATTGGTTTTGATGAAAATACTGTGTATTGCGCCACCACTTTGCCCACAAAGCAAATCATTGGGTTTAACGGCGATGATGTGGAGAAAATTAGAATAGGATTAGTTCAAGATAAATCGTCGTCCATATCGGTTATTAATTCCTTCGTATTTAGCATCGAAAAGCCTACCAACGATAACGCATATTTTATAAACACCTACAACAATCGCACAGGTGGCTTTATATCTGGCCAACGCATCGCGGATGCCATTAATCAGCCCATTGGGTTTCATTTTGGAAATCCAAATCAATTTTATTTTATTCACAACTACAACGAATCGTGCCGAATAGATCGTTTGGCTAAAAACCTCAACGATATTTCCTCAATCAAAACTATCCCAGAGCAATTTACCGAGCAAACGCCAATTGTTGTAGACAACAAGGAGGCATTAATATTATTCAAAAACAAATTGGTTGCATTTTCCAGTAATCACGAAGTAAGAACTCTGCGTTTAAACTTTGGCATGGAAGCAATTGGCATGCACCTAGACGGGTCTAAGCAGTTCTTGCTGATATTCAACGAAACTAAAATTAAGGTATACAGTTACCCTGAGCTGAGCTTTATGTTCGAACAGAAAAAATTAGCCCAGATTAAAGACGTATTTTTCCTTTAGACTAGTCTGTTATAACACCCATCGAGCTGAACTTCTCAATCCTTTTGTTCACTCGTTCTTCTGGGTCCATTCCAATTAACTCTTTGAGGTTTTCCTTAATGGCTTTTTTCACAAACTTATATGCTTGCTCGCGGTTCACATGAGCACCACCAATTGGCTCTGGAATAATACCATCAATCAATCCGTTGCTTTGCATGTTTTCCGCAGTTAGCTTTAAGGCTTCAGCAGCCGTTTCTTTGTGGTCCCAATTCCTCCAAAGAATTGCTGAACAGTTTTCAGGTGAAATCACTGAATACCACGAGTTTTCTAGCATCAAAACCCTATCACCTACGCCTATCCCTAATGCACCGCCTGAAGCACCTTCACCTATAATTATGCACACAACAGGCACTGTTAATTGTGCCATTTCAATTAGGTTTCGGGCAATCGCCTCACCCTGACCGCGCTCTTCTGCCTCTAGACCTGGGTATGCCCCTGGGGTATCGATTAAGGTAACTATAGGTTTATTGAATTTTTCAGCTAGCTTCATCAAACGCAGCGCCTTTCGATAGCCTTCAGGGTTTGGCATACCAAAATTTCGGTACTGACGCATTTTCGTATTTTCCCCTTTTTGCTGTCCAATGAACATTACCGATTGTTTATCGAGCATACCAAAACCACCAATCATTGCTTTGTCGTCTTTCACATTTCTATCGCCATGCAGTTCAACAAAAGTGTCTTTCGTTAATGCTTTTATGTATGACAATGTGTAAGGACGTTCGGGGTGTCTGGAGGTTTGAACACGCTGCCAAGGAGTAAGCTCCTTGTATATTTCTTTTCTTGTTTTCTCTATTTTAGACTGCAAGCTTAGAATGGTGTCTTTTACATCAACCTTTCCTTTGGCTTCAATTTGCTGTGCTTTTTCCAGCTGATCGTACAAATCTGAAATCGGTTCCTCAAAATCTAAAAATACAGGCATAATTACATCTATTTGGACGGCAAATTTAGCATAATACCTCAAAGCCACTCTATTCTCATTATGTTTGTGTTATATGATTTGCTTTCCAAATAGCAAGATTAACTTGGGCTTGAACATTCTTAGAAAAAGACCCGATAACTATCACGAAATTCAGAGTGTTTTTTATCCAGTACCCTTATATGATGCGCTAGAAATTAATCACGGAAAGAGTACTTCATTAAAGATTCATGGCGCTGAAATCAAGGGGGATTTAAAATCAAATTTGGTTTACAAGGCATGGGAGCTTTTGCATACGAAACACCAAATTGACCCGGTTCAAATTGACTTACTAAAAAAAATACCTTCTGGTGGTGGTTTAGGCGGTGGGTCAGCTGATGGTGCCTTTATGCTAAAGTTACTCAATGATTTTTTTGAGCTAAAGTTAGATAATAACACGTTAGAGAATTACAGCGCTCTTTTGGGTAGCGATTGTCCCTTTTTTATTCGCAACAAACCAGCTTTAGTTACTGGAAGAGGAGAATATGTTGAGCCTATTGAAATGGACCTAAGTGGTTTGCAATTGGTTTTGGTTAACCCAAATATTCATATTTCCACAGGAAGAGCATTCCAGCTTATTTCACCTAGCCCAAGAGCAGGTTATTCTAAAAATGAGATCGAGTCCTTAGCGCTTAATGATTTTCAAGAATACTTCGAGAACGACTTTGAACCGCCCATTTTGAAAAAACACAAATCGCTTCAAACAATCAAAGAAAACTTACAAAAAAACGGAGCCTTTTTCACCTCCCTTTCTGGGTCTGGAAGCACCTACTTCGCTTTATTTGAATACGTTCCGAACAATTTAACTGATAGCTTCCCAAACTGCGCATTGTGGTCTGTAACCTTGTAATTATTTTGGTGCTTGTCTATAAATATAAATAGATAAGAAGCCGTAAATAATATTTGGTATCCAACAAGCATAAAAAGGAGATAAACCTGCGTTTGTAGCATATACAGATGCTACTTTTATTGCAAAAATGTAGGTAACGGCAATAAAAAGACCTAAGGCCAAATGAGCACCAATGCCTCCCCTAACCTTTCGGCTAGACATACATACCCCAATAAAAACCATTATAAATGTTGCAAACGGAATAGAAGTTCTTTGGTGTTTCTCAATTAAATGATAAGTGACATTTTCAGAGCCACTTAAAATCTCTCGATCAATATATTCATTCAGTTCAGGAGTACTCATCATTTGGGTGGTATATTCCAAACGCTCCTCAAACTCGGAAGGGTGCAAGTCAAGGATGGTATCTAACTTCCGTCCTCGTTCAAGGCGCTCTTTATCTCCGTCAATATATCGTTTGACATAATTATTTACTGTCCAAAGTTCCTTTGTAGAGTCCCACTGGGCATAATCAGAAGTCACTTTGAATATAAGTTCTCTGCCATCATAGTGTTCTAAGGTGAATTTATACCCAATATCGCTTACTACATTGTATTTTTCAAAGTAAATAAAGTCATTATCTCCTATTTGCTTGTGGATATCGTGATCGTAGTTCCTAAAACTCATTTTAAAATAGTTTTCCTCAAACTCTATCCGAACTTTATTTGCATTGGGAATCAAATAATGATTGAGAACTAGCGAGAGACTAGCCAGGAAAACAGAGGCCAATAAATAAGGGTATAACATTCGCCTAAATGAAACTCCGGAACTTAAAATGGCTACGATTTCTGTCCTACTAGCCATTTTGGAAGTGAAGAAAATTACGGTTATGAAAATGAGTAAAGGACTAAAAAGGTTGCCGTAAAATAGAATAAAGTTGAAGTAATAGTCGACTATAAGCCCCACAAATGGCGCACCTCGCTCGGTAAAGTCATCCATTTTTTCACTGTAATCAAAAATGCAAGCAATAAGCATAATGATTCCCATGATGAAAAAAAAGGTAAATAAGAACTTCTTTATTATGTATTGATCTATAATTTTCAATGCGGACTAGAGTTTTCTGGAAATTTTGGGAATCATCATATCCTTCCAGTTACTAAATGTACCGGCTTCAATTTGTTTTCTTGCCTCTTTTACCAGCCATAAATAGAAACCCAAATTATGAATCGAAGATATTTGAGCTCCCAACATTTCTCTTGAGGCTACCAAATGCCTCAGGTAGGCTTTAGAGTAAAATGTATCCACATAAGTGTTTCCGGCTGGATCAATTGGAGAAAAATCTCGCTCCCACTTTTTGTTCTTAATATTGATTATTCCCTCGGAAGTAAAAAGCTGACCATTTCTTGCGTTTCGGGTAGGTAAAACACAATCAAACATATCTACTCCCAAAGCAATACACTCTAATAAATTAGCTGGTGTACCAACACCCATCAGATATCTAGGCTTGTCCTCAGGTAAAATATCACACACCAGCTCAGTCATCTCGTATAACTCCTCATGAGGCTCTCCCACAGAAAGGCCTCCAATAGCATTACCAAAGGCGTCTTTTGAAGCAATATACTCTGCAGACTTTTTACGTAAATCTTTATAAACACTGCCCTGAACGATTGGAAATAAGACTTGATTGTGTCCATATTTGGGTTGTGTTTCTTGCATCTGTTTGATACATCGGTCCAACCATCTATGTGTCATGTCCAAGGAATTATCCGCATAAGCATAATCGCATGGATAAGGAGTACACTCATCAAAAGCCATTATAATATCGGCTCCAATTGAGCGCTGAATATCTATCGCTTTTTCAGGAGAAAAAACATGACGAGAACCATCAATATGCGATGCAAATTTAACCCCCTCCTCTGTTATTTTTCTGGTACCAGACAAGGAGTACACTTGATACCCTCCGCTATCCGTAAGCATGGGCTTTTTCCAACCAATAAACTCGTGTAAACCTCCAGCCTCTTCCAAAATCTCTGTTCCTGGTCTTAAAAATAAATGATAGGTATTGCCTAAAATTATTTGTGCTGCGATGTCATCTAACAATTCTCTGTGGTGCACGGCTTTAACAGAACCTGCCGTACCAACGGGCATAAATATCGGAGTTTCAATGGTTCCGTGATCCGTCTCTATCCTTCCGGCGCGTGCCTTGGACTGCACGTCTGTATGCGTTAAAGTAAACTCCATAATATTTTAAAGTGGGCAAAGATACATCTGCTAAGCATGTTTAAAAGTTAATCCAGATAATCTCTTGAATCTTATCATTTTTAAAACCTTTGTCGCATGATTCAAACTGTTGAACAACCACTCACAATTGCACTATTAACGACAGTTGGGCTAAAATTAGTGTACATTCTTTTGATTCAAATACGCATGAGTATTTTGAAACTGAGCAGTACAAAGTTTGATCAACCCGTATCTGTGATAATTTGCGCCAGGAATGAAGCAGATAATCTATTGAATTTGATTCCACTGCTATATAAACAACAATACAAGGTGTTCGAAGTTGTGGTGGTAAACGATCGATCATTAGATGAAACTGCAGATGTTTTAAGGGCATTTCAAGAAAAGTATCCCGATTTGAATGTAACTGTAATCCAAGAGTCGGAAAAGTTCCAATTCAATAAGAAGTTTGCCTTAACAATTGGAATAAAAGCAGCAAAGTACAAACACTTAATTCTAACCGACGCAGATTGTAAGCCTTCATCTGATCAGTGGATTCAAAAGATGGTCAGTCCGTTTGCAGACGGAAAGTTGATTGCCGTTGGATACGGTGCCTATGCAAAAAGTAAAGGGGTTTTGAATAAGTTAATTCGAGCCGAATCCTTCGGAATAGCCCAACAGTACTTTGGGTTAGGTGGCTTAGGATTACCCTACATGGGGGTTGGAAGAAATTTGGGTTATACAAAAGAACTTTTTTTCAATAACAAAGGTTTCAGAAATCATCAGCACATGAATAGTGGAGATGACGATCTTTTTTTGAGTGAAGTCGCCAACAAAAAAAATACTGGATTTGTTTTTGATAAAGAGTCGTACACCGAATCCATTCCAAAAACTACATGGAAAGGCTACCTAGAACAAAAACGCAGACACCTAACCACTTCAATAAAATACAAGCGAAGTGTACAATTTATCCTATTATTAATAAGCGTGATTAACTACTCATTCTATGTGTTAATAGCCCTTGGACTACTTTTTCCAAGTATTCGATTTTTCTCTATAGTAGGTATTACCGCAGTGCTTTTAGCTATGCTAGGGGTGTCTTATCCGGCGCTTAAAAAAAGTAATTCTATAGATTTACTGCCATGGGTTTTTATTTCTGATATCTTTATTCTGGTGTTTTACCCTTTTGCACTATTGTACAATTATTTACAGAGCGGTAACCTATGGAAGAACTATTAAACAGCAACCTATCCGATAAAGCAAAGTATGACTACAGCCTAGTTCAACGCGCATCAAAAAATAACGACGAGAAAGCCTACGCTGAAATTCTTTCCCGTTACAGAGAACCCATTTTTTACATGCTGCTAAAAATGGTAAAAAGTGAGATTGAGGCAGAAGACTTAACCATTGAAGCCTTTGGAAAAGCTTTTAAGAAACTGGACCAATATGAGCCCAAATATGCTTTTAGCACTTGGCTCTATAGAATAGCTACAAACAATTGCATTGACTTCATTCGAAAGAAAAAAATGAAAACCTTCTCACTTGATGCACAACAAGAAGGTGAGGAAAATGCGAAAAAATTTGAACCCGTAGCTTACACGTTAACACCTGAAGAAAAAGCGATAAAAGACCAGAAAATAGAAGTAGTTCATCAAGTAGTGAGTCAACTAAAGCCAAGATATAAGTCACTAATAGAATTGCGCTACTTTAAGGAATACTCATACCAAGAAATCTCTAAGGAACTGAACCTACCACTTGGAACTGTAAAAGCACAATTGTTTCGAGCAAAAGAACTGCTATTTGAAATTTTAAAAGATAAAAAGAACAAGATATAACCCATGGATATCAGTGTCATAAAAAAATACTTTCCTAATCTAACAGAAAAGCAATTGGATCAACTAGAACGCCTACCTGTACTTTATACTGAATGGAATGAAAAAATTAATGTGGTTTCCAGAAAGGATATAGATGCACTGATGGAAAGGCACATACTGCATAGCCTCTCAATTGCCTTGTTCTTTGATTTAAATAAAAACTTGTCCATTCTTGATATTGGTACAGGTGGTGGATTTCCGGGAATACCATTGGCTATTATTAATCCGCAATCGCAATTTACGCTTATTGATTCGATTGGTAAAAAAATCAAGGTGGTGAATGAAGTAGCACAATCGATAGGTTTGACCAACTGCAAGGGATTGCACGAAAACGCAAAAAATCATGGCCTTCAATACGATAGAATTGTTTCTAGAGCAGTAACCGCATTGGAGCCGTTTTTAACCTATAGCTTGCCTCTTCTAAAACCCAAAAAAGACAGTTGTATCCTTTACTTGAAAGGTGGCGACTTATCAGAAGAATTAAAAAACGTACAGAAAAAATGTACCGTTTTCAATCTGCAAAATAGTCTATCAGAGCCATTTTTCGAAACAAAGAAAATTGTTAAATACACCCCTTAGCAATTCTTAGAAAGCGAACGGAAAAATGTATACCGTTTTCTAGTCAAGAAAAATGATTTTGAATGGATGTTTTAATAAAATAATACTACTTTTGCGGCTCGTTTTTCGACACAAATAACAAAGACAAATGAAAAGAACGTTTCAACCCTCGAATAAGAAGAGAAAAAACAAGCACGGCTTTAGAGAAAGAATGGCTACAAAAGGTGGTAGAAAAGTACTAGCAAGTAGAAGAGCTAAAGGACGAAAAAGACTAACAGTCTCTGACGAGTTACCAAAGAAATAATTGGGTTTTCCCATTTAGATATTTAAAGGGCGGTTTACCGCCCTTTTTTTATGCGTAGAACTTAATTTTGCACTTATAACTTAAATAAAATGGTATACGATTTTTGCGTTGTTGGGGGAGGAATAGTTGGTTTGGCAACTGCTTATAAACTTCAGTTACAATTTCCAACCTACAATATCTTAGTGTTGGAAAAAGAAGATCAATTCGCTCCGCACCAAACTGGAAATAATTCTGGGGTTATTCATTCTGGCATTTATTACAAGCCTGGTTCATACAAAGCAAAAAACTGTGTGGAAGGTAGAAGAGAACTTGTTGCATTTGCAAAACAACACAACATTGCACATGATGTGTGCGGTAAAGTAATTGTGGCTACCGATGAATCGGAATTCCCTTTTTTAGAGCAGATATACCAGAACGGAATTCAAAACGGGGTGGAAGAAGTTGAAATGATTGGCCCTGAAAAAATCAAAGAAATTGAACCGCACGTTAATGGAATTAAAGGTATCCGCGTAGGCTGTACTGGGATTATTGACTTTAAGGGTACCACGGATAAACTGGCTGAATTATTGGTGCAAATAAATAGCAACTCAAAAGCCCTTACTAATCATGAAGTTAAGGACATTAAAAAAGGAGAGGGAATCAGCACTGTAGTTACTAATAAAGGAGATTTTGAAAGTAAAAGAATGATTTTCTGCGCCGGTTTGCAGGCAGACAGGCTGGCAAAAAAAGACGGTGTTAAAATCAAAGAAAAAGTAGTTGGTTTTCGTGGTGACTATTACGAACTTACAGAACAAGGTAAACACAAAGTAAAACACTTAATTTATCCAGTTCCTAACCCAGAGTTCCCTTTCTTGGGAGTACATTTTACCAGAATGACAAATGGTGAAATAGAATGTGGACCAAACGCAGTGTTTACCTTCAAGAGAGAAGGTTACGGCAAAACTGATTTTAATTTAAAAGACACCATAGATGCCTTGACGTATGGCGGAACTTGGAAATTATTCTTTAAAAATATGTCTTTTGGAATTAACGAGTACCGTAGAGCATTCAGCAAAAAATTATTCCTTAAAACCTTACAAAGATTGATTCCATCATTAACTATGGACGACATTAAACCGGGTCGTGCAGGTGTGCGGGCCATGTTGTTGTCTACTGATGGTGATACAAGAGATGATTTTAGAATTGAGTATAAAGACAATAGCATCCACGTATTAAATGCACCTAGTCCAGCTGCCACCGCTTGTTTAGCAATAGGAAACGAGGTAGTGAACATGGCGGTCAAACACTTTCAATTAAGTACTGAAAACGCCTAGTTCAACACCAATTATTCCACTCTATTTTGCGGTATGGGTTGCTTTATTAATAGGTGAGCTTTTCCATTCGGATTGATCATACTTGAGTCTATTGGGCCATATTTCAATAAAAAGTGCATCTCTTTTAATTGACACTCGGTTACTCCTTTTCCACCGTTATTGGCCTTCATAAAATTATTGCAGTCCTCAGGAGGGCAAGGTTTTAATCCCTCACAACTTGAACAAGGCCCCAAGCCATGCCCATAATGCCCAAGTCCCAGACCGTGCCCCATTTCGTGCATAATGTGTCCACCAATGTTCCAAATCTCAAATTCGCGCGTGTACACTTGATACATTCCCTCAAAGTAGAGCACGTTATTCTCAAACCCAAAGCCATCTGAGCAGCCCCTTTTTAAACAGATATTTCTACCGCCATAAGCCCGCGGTCGAACCCCTGAAAGTAATAGATGAACACAGTTGTCTCTTTCAAAATCCGAAAGATTTGGGTTGTTTTTTACGTAGTCTTTGTAGAGGTCTTTATGAGAGTATTTTCCATGCACTTTTGCTGATGCAGCCTTATTGGAATACCAATATTTAATATCCATCAGTTGCAATCGAATCTTAGCATCTTTGTAGTAGGTTCCTACTTTTGGAATTGGTCTGTGTATGTTTTTTAAAAAATAATTTGCTCCTTTTATCTGATCAGATAGCCATTTACGGTGGGGCAGTGTATCCTTAAAATTACCTTGACCTAGAGAGTCGTTAAAAACATGGAAGATTACATTTATAGTTTTAATATCCTCCTTGGATAGGTCTATTTCCTCAAAACTTTTTGGAATCTGCAGCGTTCTCTCCAAAGGTACTTTTAGGCTGGAGCATCCTAAAAAAACAAACCCTATTAAAAATACTGCTACAGTTTTCATTACCGAAAGGTAGCAAGAAAACCCACTTCGTAGGATTACTCTACTATTTTATATTTACTCCTTATCTCTTCCCAATTCCAAATAAAATGCTCTATGATATCGTCCATTCGCTTTAGAAATAGTGGGTTTGGTGAGTTCATTTTTTGAAAGTAAGTCGATTGATATTGATTCAGTTCATATTTGAAAAATACAGCCTTACTCATTGCATAATGAATATTCTTTGATGGCATATTTACCCGATTCATGTAACTCTGGTATGAACCGATTAATTGCTTAAACTTCTTCTTATCTACATTCAATGCGCTGGACAATTTATTGTAGATACTCTCCATCAGTCGAACGTCTTGGTAATTGTTAAACAATTTAGGCACGTAAGCCAAGTTTCCAGCAACCACTATTAAAAGAAATTTATCAGCGGAGTTTGGCGACAAATTTGGTGAACGCTCAAATTCTGGATCGTCATTGATTAATTCTGCAACCTCAGGAAAACCACTATCTACTAACTGCAAGATTCCAGTAGTAAAGCGCTCCGCAAGTTTTTCCTCTGAAATTTTCCTCTTCGTTAAAAATGATAACATTTTAATTATTCCCTTTGGGTTTGAACAAAGCTAAATTTTATAAGCAAGGGCTTTTTTGGGGTTAGAATTTCACTTGTCAACAAAGTTATTAACGAAAAATCAAAATTGTTAATAACTCAAATATCAGTACAACGTGTTGAATTAAAGAAACTTAGAGCGAACAAACTAACAGATTACAGCCTTCTAAATCATCCACAAAAAATAAAACTTGATCAGGCTTTTAAACAAACAAGGCGGTCATTTGACAACACAGGAATTTTTTCTGTGTAGTCTCTTTGCAGACAAAATGCAATGTCTTTCTCCAAGTTCAGATTGCTTAATCGCCTTCTGTGCGAAGAATTTTTAAGTGATGCATCTAGGTCACCATCAGAACTTTTAAATAATAGTTGAGAAGAAATAGACGAATCTGAAAGTTCCGCCTCAAAATTTCTTTCTAATAAACCATCGACCACTGCACCAGCAAATAAAGTATCTTCCAAATTGTAACGTCCCTTCCACCCTGCACAAAGCAGCAATACGTCTCTATTTTGGGATAATAAATAATCTGTTATCGCTGTTAAGTTGAGAAACGAACCGATAATTACTTGGTAGGCATTTTTTGAAACCTCCACCGCTCTGGTTCCGTTGGTAGTAGTAATTACTGTGGTTTCTCCTTTTAACTTTTCATCCATATAATGGAAGGGGCTATTTCCTAGCTGAAACCCTTCCACAACTTGACCTTTACGTTCCGCTGCCACAATGAAACCCTTATCCTTGTATGCTTGGGCCGTTTCAATCTTATCGACTGGAATCATAGCTCCTATGCCTTGTTCAAATGCAGTACAAATTGCAGAAGTAGCTCTAAATACGTCAATGACTACCACTATTGCTTCTGCGTTCTCATAAGTAGTGTATAACTCCGGAGAATGAGCGACTTCTAACTTTGGCATAAGCTACCCTTTATAAAACGGCAATTTAACTACCTGAGCTTTCAATGCTTTGTTTCGCACTTGAATAAAAATCTCGTTTCCTACCTTATTTAGTGGACGTTTTATATATCCGAGACCGATAGCTTTTTTTAATGAAGGAGACATAGTACCAGAAGTAACCACGCCTATTTCATCGCCCGACTCGTCCACAATTGGATAGCCTTGTCTAGGAATTCCTCGATCTACCATTTCAAAAGCCGCTAACCTTCTGGTTAAACCCTCTTCTTTCTGCTTAACCAAGAAGGATTTATCTATAAAATCTTCTTTAGACAATTTTGTTATCCAGCCTAAGCCGGCTTCAAGTGAGGAAGTTGTATCATCAATGTCGTTTCCGTAAAGACAAAACCCCATTTCTAACCTCAAGGTATCTCTAGCCGCCAATCCGATGGGTGCTATATCTTGTTCAGAGCCAGCATCAAATACTGCATCCCAAATAGTCTCTGCATCTGTATTAGGAAAGTATATTTCAAAACCACCGGCACCTGTATAACCCGTTGCAGATATTATTACATCATCAATTCCTGCAAAAGTTCCTTTCTTGAAAGTATAGTACTCCATTTCTGATAGGTTTACATCCGTCAAGCTTTGCAAAGCTGGAGTAGCTTTTGGACCTTGAACCGCTAATAGAGAAATATCATCGCTGCTATTCTCTAATTGAGCATCAAACGTATTGTTTGAGTTGATCCAATCCCAATCTTTATCAATATTAGAGGCATTTACTACCAGTAAAAACTCTTCAGCAGATATTCTGTAAACTAATAAATCGTCTACGATACCTCCTTTACCATTGGGCATGCATGAGTACTGAACTTTTCCGTCAAATAATTGGGACACGTCATTGGTTGTTACCTTTTGAATTAACTGTTCTGCTTCCGAACCTCTTACAAAAAACTCACCCATGTGAGACACATCGAAAACACCAACCGCCTTGCGCACATGCACGTGTTCTTGATTGACGCCTGTGTATTGAACTGGCATATTATACCCTGCGAAAGGGACCATTTTTGCTCCTAATTCTATGTGTTTTTCTGTAAGTGCAGTGTTCTTCATACTCTCTGTTTTCCTTTAAAATTAAGTGAACAAAAGTAATCATCTACCCTAATCGCTGATTCTTCAATTCTTGTAATTTTGGCACAAAGCTTGGCTGAATGAACATATTCAAAAATGAGAACACTCCTCGTTGGATTATTTTTACAATAGATCTCGGGATTTGTATTTTCTCATTACTCCTAGCCTACTTACTGCGTTTCAATTTTCAAATACCACCAGAGTACATTGAAACCTTCACATATATTTTCCCATTTCTTTTATCGCTGCGGATTGCTAGTTTTTTTATATTCAAAACCTACAGTGGTATTATCCGATATACCTCTACTATCGATACGCAGCGGATTTTTGTTGTTGTTACCGCAGTTAGTCTAGTTGCAGCAACTATCAATGGCGTTTCGTTTTACTTTATTAATCAAAAGTTCTTAATACCGTTTTCGGTAGTTATTATTGAGTACTTAAGTACCACTTTCTTGATGATTGGCTTTAGAATTACCGTTAAACTCATCTACTTCGAGTTTAAAAACGCCTCTAAAGACAAGAAGCGTATAGTGATATACGGTGCAGCCGATGAAGGGATTATTACAAAAAGAACCCTTGAAAGAGACGAAGAGCACAAGTACAAGGTAATTGCTTTTATTGCCGATAAAAACACAAAAATCGGGAAAAAAATAGAGGGAGTTACCATACATCCAATCGAGCGACTGGAGTACCTCATTGAACATGAAGAAATAGACGAAATAATAATTGCTGTAAGCAATTTGGCAAAAACTCGGAAACAAGAAATTGTAGAACGTGCTTTACCCAAGAATGTAAAAGTGTTGCACGTGCCGCCTGTAAAGAATTGGATTAACGATGAACTGAGTTCCAGTCAAATTCAGGAGGTAAAGATTGAAGACCTGCTTGGACGCGAGCCTATTCATTTAAACTCAATCAATATTAAAGGGCAACTCTCTGAAAAAAGAGTACTCATAACGGGTGCAGCAGGATCAATAGGATCTGAAATTGTCCGCCAAGTATCTAACTTTTACCCTTCAAAAATTTTCTTGTTAGATCAGGCAGAATCTCCGCTATATGAAATAGAGTACGAGATAAAAGAAAAGTTCGGAGAAAATTTGTGTGAAATAGTGGTTGCAGACGTTGCCAATTTATCAAGAATGGAAAACGTTTATAAAACCTTTAAACCTAACGTGGTTTATCACTGTGCAGCTTATAAACACGTTCCAATCATGGAGGATAATCCATCTGAAGCTGTATTGACTAATATTCTTGGAACAAAAATAATGGTAGACCTTGCCGATAAATATTCGGTAGATTCATTTGTAATGGTGTCTACAGATAAAGCCGTGAACCCTACAAACGTTATGGGAGCCTCCAAACGTGTGGCAGAAATCTACGCTCAAAGCAAAAACAAAATTTCGAACACAAAATTTATCACTACTCGATTTGGCAATGTATTAGGAAGCAATGGCTCCGTTATTCCTTTGTTTAAGAAGCAAATTGCTAATGGGGGCCCTGTTTGTGTAACGCATCCAGAAATTACCAGGTTCTTCATGACCATTCCCGAGGCTTGTCAATTGGTACTGGAAGCCGGAGCTATGGGGAATGGGGGCGAAATTTTCATATTTAATATGGGCGCTCCAATTAAAATAATAGACCTTGCTAAAAAGATGATCAAACTTTCAGGACTTAAAATTGGTAAGGATATCGATATCAAAATAACGGGTCTCCGTTCTGGTGAAAAGCTTTACGAAGAATTGCTCAACAACGCTGAGAATACAGTACCTACACATCATCCTGAAATAATGGTAGCTAAGGTAAGGGACTACAACTTAGAGGAAATTGAAGAGCAAATAAATAAACTAACACTTAGACCTAGCGAAAAAGACAACTTTGAGTTGGTCTCACAAATAAAGAATTTAGTTCCGGAGTTTGTAAGTCAAAACTCGGTGTACACTAAGCTCGATAATTAGCCATGCACCTGTTCTGAGGTCCCAAATTGCTCGATTACACTGGCTTCGTATTCCAAAAAATCGGACCAAACCTGGTCTACATCTAAAACTCCTGCACCGTACTTTCGGGCAAATTTCAAAAACATCGTGTAATGCTCAGCTTCACTTTTCATAAGTGTGAAATAGAACTTACTTAAATCTTCGTCTTTAATGTTTTCGGAAAGCACCTTGAAACGCTCGCAGCTTCTAGCTTCAATCATTCCAGCAAACAAGAGTCGATACACCAGCGCCTTTTTCCTGTCCAATCCTTTCGGAATAAATTTAGAAAGTAAGTTAACGTAGGTGTCTTTTCTTTCCCATCCTAGAGATAAACCGCGTTCCTTGAGCTTTTTTATTACCATTTGAAAATGCGCCATCTCCTCTCTCGCCAAGTCAGACATTGCCTCAACCAACTCTAAATGCTCGGGGTAAGTCACGATCAAGCTGATTGCTGTTGAGGCTGCTTTTTGCTCACAAAAAGCATGATCCGTTAATATCTCCTCTATATTTTTCTCGGCAATGTTGACCCATCTTGGATCCGTAGGTAATTTTAATTTCAGCATAATGATTTTATTCGGAACAAAATTAGGCAAGTCTTTAAAGAGATTGACTTAATTTGTGCAAGTGGTAAAAGTAATTGCACATAGAGGCGCATCAGCAATCGCACCTGAAAATACATTGGCCGCATTTAAAAAAGCCATTGAATTTAAAGCAGATATTATTGAAATCGATGTAAGGCCAACGATTGACCAAAAAGCAATTGTTTTTCACGATGCTAAGCTGAACCGAACGACTGATAAAAAAGGATTTGTTAGAGAACGATCTTTTGGTTTCCTAAAAGAAACCAATGCAGGAAAATGGTTTGGAAAGAAGGACTACGAGAACGAACTTATTCCAAGTTTTACCGAAGTGCTGGAGCTTACAAAAAACAAATGCGAACTGCTGGTAGAAATCAAAAGTGAGGGACGCGTTGTTCGTATAAACTTCTTACGCAACCTTATGAATACCATTATTCAAGCAGGAGCCAAAGACCAAGTGATTGTGCAGTCGTTTGATACCCGAATTTTAAATTTACTTCAAAAGTATTATCCAGGATTTCGGTATCAGAAACTTATAGTTGTAAAAGTTCCGGGATTTAGAATTCAATTGGATAAAAGGGTAATTGTAGAGCATATTCTTCGAAAAAAACATTACGAATCCATAAATGTTGATCACCGATTCCTTAGTCCTGCATTTATAGATAAAATTCATGCAAACCAAAAGCAAGTTTACTGCTGGACTGTAAACGATACACAGCGCATGAAACGTTTGATTGAACTTGGTGTGGATGGAATTATAACCAATCACCCGGATAAACTTCGCGCAATAATTGACGGTCTTGTAAAGTAGAAGATTTAGATAGTTTTGCAACTGAAAAAAATCGAAAAACTCATTTTATGAAAACGCTTTTACTTGGTTGGAATGCTGTGTTAACTGTTGTTGTTATTTACCTCTTCACTTCTACGCCTTCTGAGGTGGATAAACCAGCAGTGATTTCGGATACTACAATATCTAAAATAGAAAGCAAGATAAACCTCTCCAACAATGTGTTTTATGTGAATACCGATAGTTTATTTAAAGGTTTTGAAATGTACGATGACCTTCAAGAAGATTTGGTGGCAGAGCAGCTGCGTATGAAAAAAAGATACGACGGAAGACTCCAGCAATTGGAGACAGAATATAACGACCTTAAAGAGCGAGCTCCCTACATGACGCAAACACAAGGTGAAGAAGCCCAAAGAAAACTCATGGTTAAACAACAGGAACTGGTAAAAATGGAGGAGGATTTAAGCAGGTCTTTAGCAAAAAAAGAACAAGAGATGGTACGCAATATAAAAGGCGCTTTAACAAAGTACTTGGCAGACTATCAAGCTGAAAAAGGTTATCAGTTTGTGCTAGGGAAAAGTGAAATTGGCGGCGTTCTTTATGCTTCCGAAGAGTTAGACTTGACCAATGACGTTCTAAGAGGCCTGAATGAAGAGTATGTGCAATCAAACCAAGCAGAAAAATGATTATTGCCCAGCAAAAAAAGAAAGAAAATATAGTTGAGTATTTACTTTACATGTTCAATATTGAAAGCATGCTAAGAACCCTGAATTTTGACATGAAAGAAGTTGAAGGGGCATTAGTGAACCAGTATGACGTTGAGGAACCAAAAAAAGAGGAAATAAGAGCGTGGTATGCGAATATCATTCAAGAAATGAGGCGCTCTGGAATTCAAGAAAAAGGTCATCTTGATGAGTTGCATGAGATTATAACAGAACTGAACCTCCTGCATAGTACGCTGCTAAATATTTACCAAGACGACCAATACAAGAAACTGAACGAAAAAGCAAACGACGCAGTTGTTGACCTCATCGATAAATCGGGTAAAAAAAATATTGGCCCCATAGAAGCAGCACTTAATGGCTTATTCGGTTTATTGATGTTGCGAATGGCAAACAAGGAAATAAGCCCTGCTACAGAAGCGGCATTTGCGAGTATTTCAGAGTTATTAGCTCTATTGGCATTAAAGTACACAGACATGAAGTCTGGTAATTTAGGAATGCCTCCACATCAGCAGAATTAAGCGGTTACTTGCTTTCTGTGGCTTGATTCATAAATTCAAATAAGTCTGCATCACCATCTGGGCCAAAAGCAGCAGACAGGGTACCTTGAAACCCATCTTTAAATTCTATAGCAAACAACATAGACATATCACTTGGGTTACTTATCCCCTCAAACCTATACTCCTCGATTTTTGCAATATCTTGAATTGAATATTCTCGTCCACTGCTTAAATCTGAAATGGCGTTATTTTTAAACATAAGGTGCCCGACATAACCCTTCTCCTCGAGCAGCTTTAATTTCCGCGTTGCGTTTATCTTTTCCATGAGCATTAAAATACAAAAACTTATTGAAAATCAAAATTTTAGATCCAATTAATCTACAAGAATCCTAGGTATTTCTGATGGTAGTCGGGTAAGTAATTCATAGTTCGGCAAATTGCCTTGATCATAAAAAGAACTGACGGTTATCTCTGCTGCACCTTGAGTACCAATAAGCACCACCTCATCTCCAATTTCAATTCCTTCAGATCCGGTAATATTCACCGAAAGTGCATTCATATTAATGGTACCAATAATACTGTGGCGTTTTCCCTGAATCAACACTTTACCTAAATTACTTAGGTTACGGTTGTATCCTAAGGCATAACCAACCGGAACAATGGCTATACGGGTTTCTGTATTAGTAAAATAAGAAGTTCCATAACCAATAAACTCACCCGAAGGCACCTCTTTTATGTCCATAATGGTGCTTTTCCAAGTCAATATGTTTTTGGGTTCTGGTGCATTGGCCATATCCTCACTTTTAGAAATATAATTTACGTAAATCTCCTTGCTTGGAAAAAAACCATATTGTAAAATACCTATTCTTACCAAGTTATACCTCGATTTTGGGTAAGCAATAACTGCAGCTGAGCATGCGCTGTGCACACATTCTGGTAACTGGTTTTTCTCTTTGAGTTGTTTCACAACTTTCTTGAATCGGCTGTGTTGTTTTTTTATTCTGTGGTAGTTGGTTATGCTTTCTGCACCAGCAAAATGTGTGCAAATTCCCTTAAAATTTAGCCATTCTTCGTTTTCATCAATTTTTTCCAATAGGCTGGGGAGTAACTTTCTTGAGAATCCTGTGCGGTTCATTCCAGTTTCCAACTCTAAGTGAACCAAAGCTTTTTTCGCCAACCGTTTCGCTGCGAGTATTGCCTGGTTCAATCTATTGTTATCAAACACAAAAAACTCGATGTTGCACTCTATTACCCAATCGAGTTCTTCTGGGCTTATATAGCCCATTATTAAAATTCGAGCTTCGCCCCCTATGGACTTCCAGACCCTGTAAGCTTCTTCTGCGGTATAAGTACAAAACATATCTACCCCCGCCTGCAGCGCAATTGGACAGTATACTTCAATTCCATGGCCATAGGCATTTCCCTTTACAACCGAAGCATACGTAACTTCAGGACCAATTAATTGCCTCACAAACTTTATGTTGTGCTCTATAGCGGATTTACTTATTTCTATAACCAGTGGGGCTTTCGGTTTATTCATGGATTAACTTTACGAGTTCAGTAAACATGGATATTCCAGTTTCGGTTATTTCATCAGGGTAATCGTAATCTGGATTATGCAAAGCCGGCATTTTACTTCCTGCACCAATTCCAAACATTGCTCCTTTATATTTCTGAGTAAACAAACCAAAATCCTCCCCCCATTTAAAAGGATGTTCAATTGTATTCAATTTAAAGCCGTTATTCTTTGCTGCGCTAGAAATATAATCTACTGCATTTTCTTGATTAATGTTTGCATCAAACTCCTCTAACCAGCTGATTTCATACTTTAAATCGTGGCGATTACACCCCTCTTTTATGAAGGCTTCTAAGGAGGTGCAGTTTTCTTTCAGCAGCTTAGTATCCCAGGCTCTTATGGTGTAATGAAGTTCACCAGCGCCAGCCGATATCCCATAAGCCAATTCGCCCATAGCGCTGTAAACAGGGGTTACCAGAAAAAAATCATCGCGCTCTGGGGTATTTTTCACCATATTATTTGCTTCAATCGCTATTTCTGCCATTGCCATGGAGGGGTTGTCTCCTTTTTCTGGTTCTGCCGCATGGGCAGTTTTACCGCGGAGTTTTATTATCATGCTCACCACATTTGCAGTAAACACGTCTTTTTTTACCACAATTTCATGCGTATTAAAGCTTGGTAGATTATGTAAAGCAAAAACATAATCCACCTTCAAATCTTTAAAATATGGATCAGCAAGTACCGATTTCGCTCCTCTTCCATTCTCTTCTGCCGGTTGAAACAACAAAATAACCTTCCCTTTTTTTACTGCTTGTTTTTCCAACTGTTCGGCCACGCCCAGCATAATAGTGGTATGACCATCGTGCCCGCATTTATGAGAAACACCATCTACTGTTGACTTATGCTCAAACTCGTTAATTTCTTGAATTGGCAAAGCATCTGTATCTGCCCGCAGCAAGGTAATATCTCCCAATTCTTGGCCTTCAAAAACTGCAATTACCCCGGTTTCACCAACGGATTGCGTATGCTTTACACCAATTTTTTTGAGTGTTTGTTTTATGTAATCCGCCGTCTTAAATTCTTCTTCAGACAACTCCGGATGGGCATGTAAGTGTTTTCTAATTCCTGTTAAGTCTAATTTATCCATAGTTATTTACACTACAATTTTTTCGATGTAATCGGAATTCAAAAGTCTTAGGGCACCCATATATTTCAAATCGAATGATACTAAGTCGCCCACTTTATAATCCAAATCTGTTTCTCCTAAATCAACCACAATCATATCCGAGCTTGCTCCTATAAATGACAAATTCGGGTCGTCTGGAATCAAAAAATCTGTTGAAATATCCAATAACCCAATATCAATTATAGCCCGATATGAGGTCTTTCCGTAATCGTTCTCATCTATCTCTAATTTTTCACCAGAAGGATTCTCAGCCAGCATTCCAATTGGAACCTTGGGTTTCTCAGTAATTTCAATAATTTCCGAAAACAGTTTCATTACCCCTTGTTCCATTCCCTCAAATGGCTCTTCTTTTATCAAGTCCATTCCAAAAAAAAGTGTATCACCAATTCTGAAGTGATTAATACCCTCCGGCACTTGATTAAAGTTAAGCATTGGAATAATCACTGAGGTGCCGCCGGATACCCATGGAATTTTCTTATCAAATTTTGCTTCAATCAATTGCTCGTACAAGCTCAATTGAATCAACTTATCTTCTGAGGGCAGTACCCCATTTAAGCAATTCAAATTTGTACCAATCCCAGAAACGACAATGTTTGGCAATTGAAAGACATCGTGATAAAAATCCAATAGTTGATCACCCAAAACCCCTTCACGCAAATCTCCCATTTCAATCATAATAATGATTTTGTGGGTTTTATTTTGAGCAACGGCTTCTTCTGACAACAGTTTTATGGTGTCTAATTCCGTATTAAAACTTACATCTGCATACCGTACAATGTTTCGAATACTTCTCTTGGCAGGTGGTTTAATGTAAATGGTTTGAATGTTAGGGTTTAACGATTTTATCGTCTTTAAATTACTTATTCGGGAGTCACAAGCCTCTTCTGTACCTAAATCAAGCAGCTCCTTTAAGTACTTTTTATTTCCACACAGTAGCTTGGTTACTACCGCCCAACTTCGGCCATGAGCTTTCATTAGCTCATTAAGAAAGGTATAATTGTGTTTTAATTTTTTTCGATTCAATTCTATATATGCCACAACTACTTGGTATTTGGATTAAAACGCATTTCAAGGTACTTATTCTCAAAGCCCATTTTTTCATATAGAAAAACCGCAGGGTTATTCGGTTCTACGTGCAAAGCAATTGCGCCAGAGCTAACAGATTTAGCTTTTTCCATAAGCTTCTTGCCTAGTCCTTTACCTCTCTGTTGGTTATGAACTGCGATGTAGACGAGTATATTTTCTGGAATATAACCTTTCATTCCAGTACGGTTAATTACCACAGCTCCCTGTAATGCGCCTTTTTCATGTGCCAATATAATATGTCCACCCGGTTTGCTGGAATCGTACACATAATCAATGGCAGCGAGAATATCTTTGGTATCGTCTCCAAACTCCTCTAAATGGGTATGCAAAAAATCTGCAATTGATTCTTTTGAAAAGTCATTATCTAGTCCAGATTCGGACGATGTTACTTGTATTTCCATAGTTAACTAAATTGTGGGTTATTATTTTTTTTATCAAAAAATGAAACGCCAGTAAAGGCAAATAGTGAGCTTAATATTCCAAATACGTTTGGGTCAAGGTTGTAGGGCAACTGAGCATCCGATAGGATTAGAAGCAAGGTGGTCGTCCCACCAACTATCATGGCGGATAACGCCGCAAGTGCGCTTCTGTTTCCAAAAACTACCGCACCAATTACTGGCACAAATAGGCCAGAAACCATAAACGCATAGGAGTATAACATGAGTTCTAATACGTTAACCATATAACTAGCAAGTACAATTGCAAACAGGCCAACGCATAAAGTGATAATCTGAGAAAAACGCAGTTCTAACCGATTGCTTAACTTTTTGGATCGTAAGTTTCCAATAATATCGGTTACAATATTTCCTGATGCAGCCATGAGACAACTGTCTGCTGTGGACATTATTGCAGAAAAATAAGCAGACATCATCAAACCTAAAAGCCCAATTGGTAGTAGTTGATTTAAGAGTAAAGGAATACCCATTTCCGGGTCAAAGTTGCTTATATCTGAATAACCCAAGGACTCAAACAACCCTTGCTGAACAGCTACTCTAGAAAAAAGGCCCAGTATCACTCCTAAGAAAGCCATAATTGGCCACTCAAATAAACCTGCGAGAAACCAAGCCTTTTTTGCCTCTTGTTCATTTTTACATGCAAATATTCTTTGGTAAAGCGTCATCCCAACAAACCATATTGGCACAATGGTTACACTCCAGTTTACAATGTCCTGCCAGGTCAAATTGTTGAACTGTAAGAATCCCTCAGGTAAGTTTGCCCGAATAGCATCATAACCACCAAGCGCTGTATAGGATATTGGTATACCTATGAATAGCAGACCGCTCATTAAAATTATCCATTGAATGGTATCGGTATAAATAACTGCCTTTAAACCACCCATAACGGTATAAACAACTGCCACAAGACCCATAATAAATAATGCTGTATGTTGGTCTAAGTCAACAAATGTGGCAGATGCCAATTTGGCTCCAGCGAGTATTTGCGAACTTGTAAAACCCAAATAACCCAGCGCAGAAATAATACCGGCTATCAGTGCTACTCGCTTGTCATAGAAATGCTCGAAGATTTGCGGAAAAGTAAGTAGGTTTTTAATTTTTGATAATTTACTCACTTTCGGAATTAATACAACGGCGCTAAGCCATGCGCCTACAAGCCCAGTAAATAGCATCCAAGAGCCAGAAATACCTATCATAAAACCCAGACCGCCAAGACCAATAGAAAACCCACCTCCTACATCCGTTGCTACCACAGAAAGCCCAATATGGGTACTACCAATATTTCGCCCTCCGACATAGTAATCATCAGAACTGGCGTTTTTTTTCAAGTAATAGACACCTACGCCTAACATCGCGACGAAATACAATATGAATATTAATATATCGACTATATGCAAGGTTGACTAATGTAAGGTTTGAAAGCGTTTGTGAATATTTGAACACAAAAAGGTCTGTACCAAAGGAAAGGGACGGTACGCGTTGGGGTACGATTAAGTTTTACTCTACCGATAACAACAAATATAATAGAAATGAAAAATTCAAATCTTTACCTAATCTTTCTTGAGCTTAAAAAAAGCCATTAGTTAGTGCAGTGCAGTTGATCAGTTCCAGTAATTGTTACAATAAGAACTTACAGGGGCTCACGCAAAGGATTATGTATGTCGTAAACTATTGAATAAAAAAAGGGCTTCGAAATTCGAAGCCCTTTTTGGGTGGAAGATCGGTCTCGAACCGACGACCTCCTGGACCACAACCAGGCGCTCTAACCAACTGAGCTACAACCACCATTTTGGGGCGGCAAATGTAAAATAAATTCTTGGAGAATTTCAAAATATAGAAGCAATAAAAATCAAATTCTTAGGTTTGCTAATTCTCCATTCGATTAATGAACGATAAGCTCAATATTTTAGCCCTTGCCAGTTGGTATCCAACTGAAAATGATCCTCAGCTGGGAGTTTTTATAAAAAAACAACTGGAAGCTATTGGCGAAAAACATTCGGTGACACTTTTGACCTTATCACCTGAAGATAACGATCAATCGGTGCAAGAATCCAACACTAATGGATTAAAACATATCGCTCATTATTACAAGCCCTTTAAAACTGGCCTTAAAAAACTACAATGGTATCGGAAATGGGTGAACATCTTAAACAACTACCAAGAAGAGCAATTTGACCTTATCCATGTTCACGTAGTCTTCCCCATTGGTTTGATTGCACTAAAAGCACAATCCATATTTAATGCACCGTTACTTGTCAGCGAACACTGGTCGGGCTATCACTCAAATCTGGAATACAGGGGCTACTTTAGAAAACGAATAACCCAAAAATTATTAAGAAAGAGTAAGGGTGTTGTTGTTCAATCTCAATTTCTTAAAACTGCCATGGAAAAACAACAGCTAAACGCCAAATACTTTGTTGTGCCCAATATTGTAGAGTTTAACTCTACTGATACCTTTCAATCACAAGAGGATACATTTACCTTCATGAATATTGCAGACCATATAGACTCAGACAAAAATATATCCGGTTTGCTGAGGGCTTTCTCCTTGGCGCTAAAAGAAAGAAAGCATCTAAAGCTTATTCAAATTGGCGGAGGAAAAGACACTGAAGCACTTAAAATTTTATCAAAAAAATTAAAAATTGATGCACATGTCGAGTGGTTGGGTCGATTACCCAATGAATTGGTTTTAAAAAAAATAGCACTGTGTAACGCAGGAATAATTAACAGTCATCAAGAAACATTTTGTATTTCTGCCTTTGAGTTTTTGGCGAGTAAAAAACAAATTATCATTACAGCATGTGGCGGCCCAGAAGAATATTTGCCCAATGGGTTTGGTATTAAAATACCTGTCAACAGCGATACGAAATTATGTGAGGCGATGCTATCCATGGTGAATGAAACAAACGATAATTCAATCGATAAAGTAGCGAACATCGTGCGGAGTCAATTCTCAAAAAAGGAATTCCAAATCGGAATTCAACAGGTTTACTCAAAAATCCTTTAGATGGTTTTTAAGATTGTTGGTACTACCTTCAGTAGAGGATTAATTGCAATAACAGGCTTGTTTACGCTTATTTTAAATACAAGATATTTAGGTGCTGAAAAACTTGGTGAACTTGCCATTTACCTAATTGTGATCCATGTAGCGGTGCAACTATCAGAATTTATAGGTGGGCCTTCTTTAGTTTACTTACAAGGTATGTACAGTAAAAATCTGCTACTCAAATTTTCCTACCTATGGGCCTTAACTGTCTCTTTACTGGCTTTTTCTTGTGCTAAGTTTTTTGAATCCTATTTGAACCTTCCTTTCCAATACATAACCCTTGCGTTATTTCTTCAATCCATCAACCATGTGCATTTGCATTATTTAGTTGGGAGAGAGAAAATTGGACGATACAACACCAGCTCAATGGTTTTCTCAATAGCCTTACTCACAGGGCTTTACTTCGCTTATGTGATTGAAAAAGAAACCGCTGTATTGAATTACGTCTATGCCTTTATTATTGCCCAAATTGCCATGCTCGTGGTGTCAACTTGGTTCGTTTACAACATCCAGCCTAAAAGAAACTTAAATAACTCAGCAAGTCTTTTCCTCAGGGAAGCTTTAAATTATGGAGCTTTAATTCAAACAACCAACCTCTTTCAATTTGGTGTTTATCGTTTAAATTATTTAATTCTTCAAAGCTTCACCTCTTTTGCCAACCTCGGAGTGTATGCTTTAGGCAATCAACTATCCGAGAAAGCACTAATTCCAGGCAATGCAATCAGCGTAGTTCAATACTCGAGCATTGCCAATGCAAAAAACAAATTACAGGCCATAACATTAACTCTCAGATTAATAAGCCTGAGCATAGGGCTTACAGTAATTTCTGTTTGTGCCCTTGTTTTAATACCAGAATCATGGATTTTAGAATTATTTGGCGTTGAGTTTGGCGCAATAAAAAGCGTGTTCTATATACTTTCTCCAGGTATTTTATTCCTATCCATTTCTACTATTTACAGTCACTATTTTGCTGGACTAGGATTATACAAATACAACATGTGGGTCAGTGCAATTGGTCTACTGGTGAGTGTTTCGCTTAGCTTTGCTTTAATACCATTATTGGATATGAAAGGAGCAGCCACTGCAACAAGTTTGGTGTTTTTTGTTCAAGTTATTATTCAGTTTTTTCTATTTAAATCTGAAACAAAAATGTCCTTGTCAGAGATTATTATCGGCCATAAACAAACCCTTAGCTTTTACCTATCTAAACTTAAATTCAACTAAAAAATGTGTGGTATTACCGGGGTTATACTAAAAAATGCGTTGAGCTATTCTTCATTGCGGGAGCAGGTTCAAACTATGAATGAACGCATCAAACACCGTGGGCCTGAACACGAAGGTATTTCTACGTTCGACAATAAGGGGTTGACTATAACTGAGAATCAGGAAGCTCTGTGCAACTTAGGGTTGGGACATCAAAGACTCTCAATTATAGACCTTACAGATGCCGCAAATCAACCCATGAGCTCGGCGGGCGAACGTTTTTGGATCACTTATAACGGTGAAATTTACAACTACATTGAACTGAGGGCTGAATTGGAAAAACTAGGCCACACTTTCAAAACACAATCAGACACGGAGGTTATTCTAAAAGGGTTTGAACAATGGGGAAGTGCTCTATACGAAAAGCTTGAAGGCATGTGGGCCTTCGCAATCTTTGACCGTGAACGTAAAACCGTCATTTTAAGTAGAGATCGAACTGGAGTAAAGCCACTGTATTACATACATAACTCTAAAGAATTTCGCTTTGCCTCAGAAGTTAAAGCCTTATTGCCTTATACTGACATGGCGTTAAACGAATCAGCGTTTTCTAATTTCATTTTAAACAATACCTTCCATTTTGAAAACGAAACGTTTTTTACCCAAATAAGAGATCTCGAACCCGGTACAGAACTTCGGATAAGTATTGAAAACTTACAACTAAAACAGAAGAAATATTTTGATGCCCAAAATTTTTATCTCAACTTAACGCAAGCCAGACAAGACAAGAGAACCCTTACGGAGGAGTTATATGACATTCTGAACAAAACAATTAAAATGCACTACCGATCCGATGTACCAATTGGTTCAAACCTAAGTGGTGGGTTGGACAGCTCTTTAATCGTAAGCTTGATGCGCAACCTTCACCCCGACATTCGCATCCCAGTTTTTTCTGCAGTTTTTCCAGATGCAAAATTTGATGAATCTAAGTTAATTGAAGCCTCTGTAAAGCAGCATAACCTATCTTGGAATAAAGTAATACCCGATGCAAAAGGACTATTAGAAACCTTTGACGATATTGCGTATACTCAAGAATACCCCTTAATTTCAACCAGCACTTATGCTCAGTATAAAGTGATGCAGTTAGCACATAATAGTGGTATTAAGGTTTTAATAAATGGTCAAGGAGCTGACGAATTGTTTGGCGGATATGTACGTTATGGATTTTTTCAGCAACTAGAGCAATTCAAAAAGCTCAATATCAGCAAAGGGCTGGCCGGTCCGGGATCAGTAAATCAAGTAGCAAAATATGGCCTAAAGAACAACCTGAACCAAATGAATTCAGCGGGTCCTTTTGGTATTAAAAATTTAATATCTAATGATTATCACCTCCTCAGTAAGGATTTAATTCAAGGCCATAAGCAGACTGCGAAACAAGTAGCCGATTTAAATCAGTACTTACTTATGGATTACTATCAAGGATATCTTACAGGATTACTTAGAGCTGAAGATCGAAACAGCATGCGCTTTTCGATAGAGTCTCGCGTTCCATTTGCCAATAGTCACGAATTAGCGGCTTGGACATTTAGCCTTCCAGCGGAGTATAAATACGAGGGTAAAACAAACAAACCCTTGCTTCGAAACTTGCTGAAACAAAAAAAACTTGTAACACCACAAATTCTCCAACAAAAAACTAAGTTGGGCTTTACAACACCAATGAATGGTTGGCTTTATGAGCTTCAAGATGATTTGCTCGATTACTTGGATTACATACCAAAGGAATACTTAAGCAAGAAAGACATTAAGACTCAACTCAGGTCAGAAATAGGTAAGAACAAAACAAACCCAAATGAACAACCAAATATTTTCAAATGGATTTCTTTAGGTGCGTGGTTCAAAACCTTCGGGAATTAACATCAAAACCAACCCTCAATGAAAAATCTTGTATAGGTTGCAAAGTCAAAGAGCTTTGGTTAACTTTGAGCGATTTTTAAATTATCAGATAATTATACATTAAATAAATTACAGACTATGAAAAAACGATTAAGTCTTATATCATGCCTATTCGTTGCAGGTTGGGGAGTTAACGCCCAAACCACTATTGAAGAAGCAAAAGACATGGCTGTTCCAGCTTCGGTAGAAGAAACAATTAAGTGGGACAAGTATGGCTCTAACATGGGTGTTAGAAATGCATCCAAATTGTCAACTCTAAATTTTGGGTCAAGGGCATCAGCAAGTGGAGGAACCGTGGTCGGTACCTCTCAATATGATTTAATGACGAACTCGTCTATTGATGATCGATTTAACAATAATGGTGACGGTACTTATTCGGCAGCATTTACTTTTTCAAATCAAGCAGATCCATACCTAAATAGAGGTACAGGTTACTTGTATTACAATGGAACTTCTTGGTCGGTAAAAAACCCAACTCAAAAAATAGAATCTGAGAGAAACGGTTGGCCTTCAATTCTATATACAGGCAACGGTGATGAAATTGTAATTTCTCACTCTACAGACTCTGACCAGTTGCTCTTATCAAAACGCTCTACCAAGGGTGCAGGTACTTGGACAGAGGTTAAAGATCCTACCGGTGCTCAGACTGCACCAAAAGTAGGCTCAGGATATTTAATCTGGCCGAGAGCTTGTGTTGCTGGGCCAAACAACAATACGATTCACTTAATTGCTTTAACTGAGCCAATTCCTGTTCAAGGAGGTACCTTTAATGGAGTAACTGTTGGTGGAATGGACGGCGCATTAGTATATAGCCGTTCGGACGACGGCGGTGCAACTTGGGCTGTTAAGAATAGAATCTTAAAAGGTATTGACGGAAGCGTTTACAGCGGTATTAATGCAGATTCGTATGCAATTACTGCAAACGGCAACAATGTTGCGATTGCAGTATTTCACCGATTTGGCGATGTTAGAGTATTGAAGTCTACTGACAATGGTAGATCTTGGAATACACATATTCCTCTTGATTTTGAGCACGACGCTTGGGAGTTTGAAGACTTTGCAATTCTAGATACACCAACAACTTCAGATAACACGGGTGATTTATTAATTGACAATAACGGAATGGTACACGTTTTCTTTGGAACGTGGAGATGGAATGATGCAGATGCTACAGATGGTCAGTACAGCACATTCATTTTAGCAAATGGTCTTTCATACTGGAAAGAATCGTTTGGAGACAATAATTACAAAGAGTTATTTGGTTACCAAGATGTAAACGGAGATGGTTTAATTGGTATTGCAGGTTATCCAGGTAGTTTTGATGGATTCACAGACTACGGAGCGAAATCAATTGTTTCATTTCCTTCAGTAGGTATGAATAGTTCAGGTGATATATTCTTAAAGTTCACTAACTTAATGGAGGATGCATCTGCAACAGGTGGAAAATTATACAACAACGGATCACGTCATTTTCGTCACGAATGGGTAACGCGCTCGAACGATGGCGGCTGCACTTGGTCAAACCCTAGAGACCTAACCGATGCTGGAGCTGGTTTTGAAGAGTGTGTGTATGGTGCAATACCAAAAGAGATAGACAGCAAGTTCCGTATGATTTATATGGAAGATGGTTCACCAGGCACTGCCGTTGGACCAGAGGCTCACGCGGCTACTACCAATGAAATGGTATATGTAGAGTTAGCTGCTACTTCTATTTCAGTTTCAAAAGACATTTGCATTACGGGTATCAATGGCACCAATGAATTGTGTGGTGGAGATACTGCAGTGCTAGACGCAGGAATTTCATGCGGTTCGGCTTACGTTTGGAAAGACGGCAGCGGGAACACCTTAGGTACTAACGCTACGTTGACTATTACGAATCCAGGTACTTATACTTGTGATATCACAACACCTTGCGGTGTTCAACAAGAAATAAAAGAAGTAGCTGTACCAACTTCTGGAAACGGTCCAAAAATTAGTGTAAGTTCTTCAGTTACGGAATTGTGTGCCACTGGCTCACAAGCAACCCTATCGGTAACCACCTCTTCATTTGGAAGTACAGGAACCATTATTTGGGATCAAGGTATACCCGGAAAAGTAGATACATTTAACATTACTGCACCGGGAACCTACACAGTAGAAGTTGCAAACTGCGGAGGTAGAACAATTGACACTATCGTAATTGATACCGTAAAAACCGTAAATACATTGATTACAGGTAGCACTTTTATTTGCCCTGGTCAACAGTCTACTTTAACTGTGCCTATTAATCCTGATGGAACCTACACATGGAAAGATGGTGGCGGTGCTACAATTGGTACAAACAGAAGTGTTAATGTATCAACTACAGGAACATATTCAGTTGATGTAACCGCTTGTGGTGGATCATTAACGGGTTCAAACTCAGTTAGTGTAAATGCTGAACCAACACCAACTGCATCAATTGCTATCGTGAACGGTGGCGCTGCAAAAGTTTGCCTTGATGCTGACGGGTCTGTTGATTTCTTGGCAACTGGACAGACTGGAGCAACTTTCAAATGGAGCAATGGTTCTACGGGTTCATTAATCAGTGTTCCTACGGATGTTATTGGTACTACAGTAATCAGTGCATTTTCATTTAATGCTTGTGGTGACTCAGTTAAATCAAACGACATAACGGTAGAAGTAGTAGCAGGTCCTCAAAAGCCAACTATTACGGAAAACAGCTACGTACTTACTTCAAATGTAAGTACAGGTGTAAGATGGTACTATGATGACCCTAGAACATCTGCTGGTTGGGTATTTACTGGTGAAACTGGAGCTACTTACGATGTGAGTACGTCTAAATTCCCAAGAGGAAGTAAAATTGGCGCTTCTATCACAGACCTCACTACAGGTTGTGAATCGGATATAACTGATTCCGATGTAACTACTGAAGTTGGAAGTTCTGCTGCGATTGGTTCGGGCATTAGTATTTATCCAAACCCGAATTCAGGAGAGTTTAATGTAACCATTGAAGGAGTAACTGGAAATACAGAAGTAGAGCTTAGTATAGCTAACAATGTAGGTCAAGTAGTGTTCGAAAGTAAATTAAACTTGAGTTCAAATCATTCTGAGCCAATCAATCTGAGTGGATTGGATAAAGGCGTTTACTTTATGAATGTGAACAAAGGATCTGAAAAAACTACACATAGAATAGTAGTTCAGTAGGATAAAATTATCTGATAAAAAAAGCCCCGTTTTTACGGGGCTTTTTTTTTACCTAATTTCTAGTAAATCTGGAACACCAATGGGTCGTTCCGTTGTAAACCCTTCACCGAACTCCACTCCAATCATTCGGCCAAATTCACGCGCACGACCTTCAAGGAAATCCTTAAACTCTTTGGAGCTTATTGGCGAAACTGGTTCATTGGATTCGGGATTGTAAAATTGGCTAGAGTAAGCCATTATACTCTCCATTTTCTTTTTCCAATATGGGGTAATATCCACTACAAAATTGGGTTGCATACCCCTGTCTTGTATATAGTGGTAAGTTGCCTTTGGTCTCCAAGCCTCATTTCCAGTCTCTATCTTAACTAATCCTGATAAGAAACAAGCCCTTGAAACTAATTCTGCACCTCTACCATGGTCGGGATGACGGTCTGACGTTGCATTGCACAACACCACTTCAGGTTTATATTTTCTGATTACATCAACTACTCTAAGTAAGTTTTCTTGATTCACCTCAAAAAGCCCATCAGCCATATTCAAGTTCTCTCGTGCATCAAGCCCTAAAACCTCCGCTGCATTCTTAGATTCTATAGACCTTAATTCAGCATTTCCTCTAGTTCCAAGTTCTCCCCTAGTTAAATCAATGATTCCAATTTTTTTTCCAGCATCTCTATGCTTTAACAAAGAACCAGCAGCAGCCAATTCAACATCATCGGGATGGGCTCCTAAGGCAAGAATATCTAATTTCATCTAAAGTACGTTTGCAAGGATTAACTTTGCAAAAGTGAATAATATTTAGTTACGAATCTGTCCGTGAATTTCAACAGAGTAAAACCCCTGGTATACAAAGAGTTCTTAATAGACTGGAAAGAAAAAAACAGTCTAGCAGGTATTCTTATTTATGTGTCCAGCACAGTATTTGTGTGCTACCTATCGTTTCAAAGCATTGTAAAACCAAGTACATTTAATGCCTTGTTTTGGATAATCACCCTGTTCACTTCTGTAAACACAATAACCAAAAGCTTTGCGCAAGAAAGCGAGGGAAGGTTACTTTATTTGTATACACTGGCAGATCCCCGAGAAATTATTCTGGGCAAAATCATTTACAACTCCACCTTACTTTTAATACTCACCATCACCACCTTTTTGGTTTACACCACATTTTTAGGGAACCCTATCCTCAACAAAGCGGGATTTTACCTTACAGTTGTCCTCGGGTCATTTGGACTTTCTGTCACCTTAACTTTAATGGCCGCTATTGCGTCAAAATCTGGAAATAACCCAACACTAATGGCCATATTGAGCTTTCCGGTAATTTTACCATTTCTTATCACTCTTATTGCGCTTTCCTTAAACTTTACTCAGGGCCTAAATACTGAGGATAATATGAGGTATTTGGCTTCATTGGGAGGTATTATTGCAATAGGCATCACTATGTCCTACCTATTATTTCCGTACCTTTGGCGCGACTAAAAATGATGCAAAATTTGTCTGGAAATTGGTGGAAAATAGCAGGTATAGCTTTAGTAGCATATAGCATTGTTGGCGGCTTTTTAATGCCTGTACCTGCAATGCCCATTCTCAACGAAACCATCAGGAATACATACTTTCATATACCTATGTGGTTTGCCATGATGGCCTTGCTAACTTATTCTCTTTATAATTCCATTCAATTTCTTTCTGGGTTCAAATTAGAGCAAGATGTGAAAGCCGATCAAAGTGTGCAAGTCGCTCTATTTCTTGGAGTATTGGGCTTGGTCACTGGTATGCTTTGGGCGCAATATACTTGGGGTAGTTTTTGGACAAATGACGTAAAGCTAAATGGCACTGCGATTTCAATGCTCACCTACCTAGCTTACATAGTGCTTCGAGGCTCTATAGAAGATGAAACCAGGAAAGCCAAGGTGGCTGCTGTCTACAATATTTTTGCTTGGGTTATGATGATTGTATTCATTATGGTCCTTCCAAGGATGACTGATAGCTTGCATCCAGGTAATGGAGGCAATCCTGCCTTTGGCAGTTACGATATGGACAATACTATGCGCATGGTATTTTACCCTGCTGTTATCGGTTGGATTATTATTGGTTCATGGATTACCAATATCAAAATAAGATTGAAAAACCTCGAGAATTCAAAAAAATATGCATAGAATCAAGTTGCATTTATTAACTCTATTTTTTGTGCTGTGCATGAATAGTTTAATGGCTCAAACTGTTGAGATGGCATCTTCCATGCGGTCTGACGGAAAAATATACGTCGTAGTAGGCGTTTTGCTAATCATTTTCCTTGGTCTAATTGTATACTTATTCAGTATCGATAGAAAAGTAAAGGAACTCGAGCAGGACAAATAGTTATGAAAAAAACACACATAATAGGTATTATTCTTATCGCCATTTCGATTGGCGTCATCTTTGGATCAATAAGTGATTCAAGTACCTATTCTAATTTTACTGAAGCTTCCAAAAATGAAGCCGCTGAATTTCACATTGTGGGCTATCTAAATAAAGAAAAGCCTCAAGTTTATGAACCTGAAAAAAACCCTGACCTTTTTCACTTCTATATGTACGACAAGGACAGTGTAGAAAGAAAGGTAGTACTGCACAAATCAAAACCACAAGATTTTGATAAATCGGAACAAATCGTAATTATAGGATCTGCAAAAGAAGACGAGTTTCACGCCTATCAAATATTGATGAAATGTCCTTCTAAGTATAACAATGGTTCTCCCGAGTTTCAAACGCCGGAGCAAATGGAGCAACAACGGACCAGCAATTCATGACGTATAACGGAGAGCACCTATTCGTAGGTCAATTGGGTAACTTTTTTGTAGTTTTCAGCTTCTGCATGGCGCTTTTAGCCATGATAGCCTACTACTATGCCTCAAAAACAGAAGACCGTGCATGGCACAAACTGGCTAAATTCTCTTTTATTGGACATAGCATTGGGGTAATTGGAATCGTGTCCACACTGTTCTACATTTTGATCAACCAATACTTTGAGTATCACTACGTATGGCAGCACTCCAGTAAAGCACTCCCCTTGCGTTACATTTTTTCGTGCTTTTGGGAAGGTCAAGAGGGAAGTTTCTTACTATGGTCTTTTTGGCATACTGTGCTCGGATTGCTAATTATTTGGAGAAATTCCAAACTCACAGCGAGTGTTATGGCTATTTTCTCTTCGGTACAAGTGTTCCTGTCTAGTATGCTGCTTGGAGTGGTTATCTTAGAATACAAAATAGGATCAAACCCTTTTACGGTATTACTCAGAGAGCATCCTGACTTTATTGACTTGCCACTTTTTAAAAATCCGGACTACTTACTGCATTTGGATGGCCGAGGTCTTAACCCATTGCTGCAGAACTACTGGATGACCATTCACCCCCCCACCCTATTCTTAGGTTTTGCTTCAACGTTAGTTCCATTTGCCTTTGCTTTGGCTGGGTTATGGAAAAAACAGTATAATGAATGGATAAAACCAGCTATGCCTTGGACAATCTTCAGTGTAATGATTTTAGGCACGGGTATATTAATGGGCGGTGCTTGGGCATATGAAGCATTAAGCTTTGGTGGGTTTTGGGCCTGGGACCCAGTGGAAAACGCATCACTTGTACCGTGGTTAACCTTGGTTGGTGGAATGCATTTGATGGTGGTCCAAGAGAAAAAAGGCGGTGTTTCATTTTCAATGTTTGCACTGGTTTTGGTGTCCTTCATTTTAATTCTTTACTCCACCTTTTTGACTCGAAGCGGCGTATTAGGAGATTCATCAGTTCATGCTTTTACGGATTTAGGAATGAGCGGTCAATTACTATTATACCTTTTGTCCTATGTATTGATAGCTATAGTGGCCTTAGTTGTGAATTACAAAAACCTTCCAAGAAATGAAAAAGAAGAAGATTTATGGACCCGTGAGTTTTGGATGTTCTCAGGCTCACTGGTTTTATTCATTTCTTCTTTTCAAATTTTAATCAGCACATCAATTCCTGTTATAAATAAAATATTTGGGAGCAGTCTTGCCCCTCCTTCAGATGTCATCGCACACTATAACAGTTGGCAAATACCCTTTGCTATTTTGGTATTGCTATTTATGAGTTTTAGCCAGTTTTTGAAGTACAAAAAAACTGGATTTAAACGATTTTTCAATGCGATACTGCGTTCACTTATTGCTTCCTTGGTGCTAACTACTGCCATTGGTATTCCAATGAAGGTTACCAATCCCTTTGAGTTGTTTTTGTTATTCGCTGGCATTTTTGCAGTCTTAGGAAACCTGGATTACTGGATAGCCATTTTAAAAGGGAAAATTCGCCATGCAGGCGCCTCGGTTGCACACATAGGCTTTGGTATTATGATGATTGGTGCATTAGTTTCTATGAGCAAGCAAGAAAACATAAGCGTAAACACCTCCAATTTTGATGTCGAACAATTAGGAGAAGAGTTCGAAAACAAAGAGAACATACTACTCATGGAGGACGATACCTTACCCATGGACCAATACTACGTGAGTTACAGAGGTAAGGAAGAAGAAGGCGTCAATGTATATTTCATTGTTGAGTATATGAACCGTTTGGCTGACGGAAGTTTTGAGAATGCTTTTACACTTAGGCCAAGAGTGCAAACAAACCCAAGAATGGGTAATGTGGCTGAACCGGATACCAGACATTTTTTAGATAAGGACATTTATACGCACGTAACATGGGCCATTCTTGAGGAAGATGAAAGTGGAAATGAGTACGGCGAACCTGAAGTGAAACATGTAAAAGTTGGCGATACCTTGTATCTGAAACAAAGTATTGTTATTCTGGATAGTGTTAGAAGAATTCTGCCGATTGATATAGACAAAGTAGAATTGGATGAAAGTGATATAGTAGTAGAAGCAAAACTCATTGCTTGGGATTTCAATACGCAAGAGCATATTTTACGTCCATTATTTATTGTAAAGGATACAACGGACATCTATGGCTTGCCCGATGGAAAAGAAAATCTTGGTTTAAAGGTATCTTTTAACAACATAAACCCAAAGGATGGTTCAGTAGAGCTCACTTTTAGACAAAAAAACTTTCAACGTGACTTCATTGTAATGCAGGCCATTGCTTTTCCTTATATCAACTTGCTGTGGTTAGGTATACTTATTATGATCATTGGTACTCTAATTGCGATGTTCTCAAGAATTAAGTACGGTAAAGCATGATGCAAGCGCCAACAGTTTTAATTGTTGGTACAGGTAATGTTGCCTGGCATTTATACCAAGCGTTTCAGAAAAGTGCCATTCAGACTATTGGTGTAGTAGGTAGAGATTCAAAAGACCTCGCATTGTTTCAAAAAAAATTTCATTGTCCTACCTACTCTATACAAGAAGCTCCAGCGGCTGACATTGTGTTATTTGCTGTTTCAGATAATGCCATTTCAGCATTATCCGAAAAATTTAAATCAGCAAAAGGCTCGGTGATGCATACATCAGGAAGTCTCGGGTTAGATGAACTGCACCCAAAAATTGAGAACAAAGCCGTTTTTTATCCCTTTCAAACCTTTAGTATTAATCGCGAACTAAACTATAGTCAAATACCTATATTCTCAGAGTACAACTCCGATTTAAGTAGAGATCACATAAATTACCTTTCTAAGGCATTTTCGAATACCATTCACCCATTAACAAACAAAACCAGGGTATCTCTGCATCTTGCTGGAGTGTTGACCAATAATTTTACTAACGTATTATTAAATGAGGCCAATAAGCTTCTTGAGCAAAATAAAATACCACGGGAAGTACTTTGGCCGCTATTATTAGAGACCATCGAAAAAGCTAAGGACATCGGTCCCGAAAACGCACAAACTGGACCAGCAATTCGCAGAGACAGCACTACTATAGAAAAGCACTTGCTGCAACTCGAACACAAACAAACGCTACAAAATGCTTACAAAGAGTTGACCCAATTGATTCAAGAAAGATTTTCTTAACAACAACACAGGTAGCTATTGATTTATATTCGCAGACGATGATTACAAGCTATATTGATGTACTTCCCCAGATTAAGGCACTGTTTTTTGATGTAGACGGTGTTTTAACTGATGGATCCGTATCCATGCTCCAAAATGGAGAAATGGTGCGTACCATGCATTCAAAAGATGGCTATGTGTTGCATCTTGCTTGTAAAATGGGCGTACCGATAAATATTATTACAGGAGGTAATTCAAAAGCAGTGAAAGATCGATTGACGCACCTAGGTGTGCAAAATGTCTATCTAAAATCTGCAAACAAACTAGATGTTTTTGAAGAACACCTGTTGGCACACGATTTAACTCCAGAGCAATGCCTTTATATGGGTGACGATATTCCGGACTTTGAGGTGATGACAAAAGTCGGTTTAGCATGCTGTCCTCAGGATGCAGCCTCAGAAATAAAAAAAATATCACACTATATATCCCCTTTAAACGGTGGAAAAGGATGTGTAAGAGATATTGTTGAGCAGTATTTGAAAATTCATAATAAATGGTTTAAGCCAGAGTATATGAATACTCCTGAGGCAGCAAAATTTACTTGGTAATGCATCCGATTGTAGCTTTCTTAAAAGCGGTTAGAAGCCCGAACTTATTTATTATAGCATTACTAATGTATGCACTTCGGTGGCTTGTGCTTAAGCCATTGCTGGCTCTTCACGAACTTGACTTACAAATTAATGAAACAGATTTTGCACTGCTCGTTTTATCGGTCATTTTAGTGGCTGCCGCAGCTAACATTATCAACGATTATTTCGACCTTAAAATAGATCGGTATAATAAACCGGATAAGATTCTAATTGGTCGTTATGTAAAGCGTCGAATTGCGATGGTATCCCACCTAATAATGAATGGAATTGCATTGGCGTTAGCTGCTTACGTAGCCTACAAAAGTGGAGTGATAGAATTGGCATTAGTTCATGTTATATGGATTGCTTCACTTTGGTTCTACAGCACTGATTTTAAACGAAAGTTTTTGTGGGGTAACATTATAATTGGGTTCTGTACTGGACTCGTACCTTTATCCATTGCCTTATTTGAAATACCGCCGTTGGTTGCAAATAATCAAGAGTTTCTTTTAGAGCACCCTCAGGCATATCCATATTTCAAGCAATTGGTATTTTCAGTGCTCTATTGGTGCTTAGGTTTTAGTTTATTTGCCTTCTTAATCACAGTAGCTCGTGAAATGACCAAAGACATTATTGACAAAGATGGAGATGAACACTATGGCTGCGAGACTGTGCCCGTGGTGCTGGGAATTCGAAAAACCAGCTATATTATAAACGCCATATATTTAGTTATTCTGATCTCAATTTTCACCATACAACAGCTTTATTTACAAGATAAATATACCTTATCGTATATGGCGTTTGTTTTTGCTCCGATACTACTTTGGGCCATGTACTTGACGGCAAAAGGATATAATAAGACCCAATTCAAATTACCCGCTTTATTGAACAAAATTGCCAGTGTCCTTGGAATACTGTACACGGGCGTTGCATTTCTAATACTAACGGGTAAACTCTAACTTTAATGAAGTACAAACTAGTACTTGCCAGTGGATCTCCCCGACGTAAAGATTTACTCGAAAAAATGGGGTTTGAGTTTAGCATTCGAACCTTGGAAGTAGATGAACATTTTCCCCAAGATTTAAAAGCCGAGCAGGTAGCCGAGTATCTTTCAAAGAAAAAATCTGATGCTTATATCGACTCCCTTAAACAAGGTGAGTTAATTATTACCGCAGACACCATAGTAGTATTAAATGGTGAAGTATTAAACAAACCTACATCTGAGCAGCAAGCAATAAAAATGTTACAAAACTTGTCGGGCAAGCAACACGAAGTAATTACAGGCGTTACTTTATTGACTAGAAACAGTCAGATGACTTTTCATGTGGTATCAAGTGTGCAGTTTAACGAACTCAGTGAAGCAGATATTATTAAATACGTGGCCACCGGCCAATCTATGGATAAGGCTGGGGCATATGGTATACAAGACTGGATTGGAACAATTGGTGTAGTAAAGATAGAAGGCAGTTACGAGAACATTATGGGTTTACCCAGCCAAGAGTTATACAAAAGACTGCAATCGTTCTAGCCGAATTTGAGCAGTGGATTGGTCAAACAGTCTATTTCTTCCGTTCGTAGAATTAAAATACTTTAGGCATCATTTTTGCCTGTGAATAACTAAAATATAAATCATGAAATATTTGCTCTCCCTAATTCTAACTGCCGGTGTTTTGGTAACGTATGGAAAAAAAATCTCAATAAACTCCAAAATTGAACACGTTACTGTATTTCAAAAAGCTGCACAAATTGAGCGAACCGCACAAGTAAAAGTTCCAATTGGAAAGCACTCGGTTGTCTTGTCTAATTTATCTACCCAAATAAATCAAAACTCGATTCAACTCAGCGGAGACAAACCCATGAGCATTCTATCCATACAATTTCAAAAAAACTACTTAAAAGACAATAACCCAAACGGTCAGACGAAAGTAATTCAGGACTCCATTAAAATAATTCAAGATATAATCACGGAGTTAAACGGTGAAAAATGGTTACTAAAAGAAGAAAAGGATCTTATCCTAAAAAACAAAGTACTGCCGCAGCAGGGTAATAACAATTCGACTGAGGAATTAATAAAAAGAGCAAGCTTTTATCGCACTCGATTGAAGCAAATCCTTACTTCAGAAGGTAAGGTCAATAAGTCGCTTAATGCTGCTAAAGGAAATTTAAACAGGCTAAGAGCGCAACTTTCTTCTGCTGGCAATCAGCGTAAATATGTTGGCGAAATAGTACTAGAGTTTGAATCAAAGGCAACACAAACAATAAGCTTGAAAGTTTCCTATAATGTACAGAATGCAGGTTGGCATCCTAATTACAACTTAAGAAGCAACAGCATTTCAGACCCGTTAAATTTAGAATATAATGCCAAAGTTTATCAAAGATCTGGGGTTGACTGGAATAATGTGTCCTTATCACTTTCAACTGCGAATCCACAATCCAATATAAGGAAGCCTAATCTAGCGCCTTGGCGATTAGTGTTTGTAAGTAACACACGTGCAGATAAATTGCAAAACTACTACTCCAACAGGAAAACTGAATTTGCAGAAAGTGATGATATGGAAGGAAGTTCAGCCCCATTAAAAAGTGGAGCGAATGCCATTCAATCTCCCTTGGTAAACATATCAGAACAGCAGACCGCCGTATTATTTAACTTAAAAACCAGGTACACCATACCAAGCAATAACAAACAGCAAGGCGTTACAGTGGCCAAATACGATTTACCGGCAACGTACAATTATTATGCAGCTCCAAAAAAACAAAACCAAGCTTACCTTATGGCAAAAACTTCGGAATGGAATCAGTACAATTTAATAAGTGGACCAAGTAATTTTTTCTTTCAAAATACTTACGTAGGAAACTCAGTGCTAGACCTCTCGGGAATGCAAGACACCTTAGATATTCCTTTGGGTATTGATCACAACATTTTAATAGAAAGGAAACGGGTAAAGGACTATTGCAAAGTTTACGCTATTGGATCGGACAAAAAAGAAGAAATAGGAATCGAGATTTCTGTTACAAATAATAAAAACAAGGACATTAACTTAATCATAGAGGATCAAATACCCGTGTCAAGTAATCAACAAATTGAAGTACAACTTTTAAACGCCAAAAGAGCAACACTTAGCCCTAAAACTGGAATTCTGCAGTGGGATTTGGAACTTAAACCGGGCGAATCACGAACACTTCGTTTCAGCTACTCGATAAAATTCCCAAAAGATAAAAGTATCAACTTGTAGTTTTTTAATAGAATTGTAGATTGCGTTTTGCACAGGCACGCATTTTACCAAATGAAGAATACTACTTGGCAGCTTTATATCGCACCTATAATTTCAGTAATCTTTGTGATTGCTGTTTTCTCCATAGGGTATTTCGTACACGTGCGTCAAGAGCAAACTAAAGAGTTACAGCAACTCTTAAGTAAGCTAGAGTTATTGGAGGCTGACTTAAATGCTTTTGCAAAAGATGAAACCTATTATACAGAAATCGATACCAAAAATTATCAGGTTTTCTTTGCTTCACCAATAGCCCAAAGCCACATTGACAAAAACAAAATCGGTAACTATGCTCGATTGCTATCAACCCTAAAGTCATATACACATTCCGCAGAAATAAAAAAAGCAGCTTTATCTATACATCAACTTATCCAAATTAAAGAGATACAGCTTAAGCAGATCGCCTTTGATTTGCAGAAAGGCTGGTTAGCAATATATACCCTAGGAATATTAAGTTGCTTTTTTGCGTTAAGTAGTTCGCTGCTTTTACTGTTGAGAACAAAAAATGAAAAAAAACTAATACAACTAAAAAATGAAAAACAAGAGGCATTTCAATTAGCCCATGATAGTAATGAAATCAGAAAGTCCTTTTTGAATAAAACTGCACATGAAGTTAAAACATACTTGAACGCAATTACAGGGCTTACCGAGAACATTGCATTAAAAAATCGAGACGTCGAACTTCAAGCTGATATTAAGTTACTCCAACAATCCAATCAAGGCCTTAAAATACTGATTCAAAACTCTATAGAGTTGGGTAACTTAGATGCTCATTCATTTAAATTGGAATTACTGCCTATCTCCCTACGAAATGAGCTCACCAAAACTGTCGCCTCTTTTAAGCCCAGCTGCCAAGAAAAAGGTATTTCTATTTCAATTGACTTTAAAGAAGGTATTCCAGACGTAGTGCTAGGTGATGTTATTCGACTCAATCAAGTGCTGTATAATTTAGTTGAACTAGGCTTAAAGGATACTGAATTAAACGAAATAGAATTGCACATTAAAAGTATGAAGAACACAGACACATCGAGTCTTCTAAAGTTCACTCTGCTAATGTTTGAAACCGAGGGTCAAAAATTAAATTCCAAGTCAAAAGATTTTGAAACTATCCCATTAGATGACATGAATTTTTTAGCTACCCAGAATATCGAGTTAACCATAACAAAAAAACTATTGGGCCTTATGAATAGCTCATTATCCTTGAAGGTAAATCCGCAATGGGGCAGTATTTACGAATTTGACTTATCCTTCAAATTACCAGATTCTAGTACCCAGAAGAAAGAAAAAAAACAAAAAGTGAAAACCATCTTAATTGCGGATGATAATAGAATAAATCGAATGGTTTTAGTCCGTTACTTAGAGTGTTTGAAACTGGTTACCGACCAAGCCGCTAGTGGAAAAGAAGCGATAAAGTTTGCAAATGAAAAAAATTACGACGTAATTCTCATGGACTTAAATATGCCGGACATAGACGGGATAGAAGCATCCAAGCAAATCTTGGCTCAATCCAAAACAAAACCACCAAAAATTTATGCTGTTTCGGCAAATTCTTTGGAAGTAATGAAAGTTAAAACCGAAGGAGTTGAATTTACGGGGTTTATATCTAAGCCTGTTGACCGTGAAGAACTCATAAATGCACTAAAGCTAAATGATCTTTCGAACACTTCTCCAGAATAACAAGCCGCCTATGGTCCCTATAAAAAGCCATAGAAAAAGCGATGACCATTCAGCAAAAATTAAATAACCCATCACAAACAATAAAGAGTAGGTGGTGATTAGAGCAAAAAACCAGGACACAATTAACTGCCTAAAATAACTTTCTTCCCCTTTAATATGATATTCTGACCACCACCCGCCAGGTCTGACGCGTTTATAAAAGCTATGAAGCAACTTCTTAGGCTCTGGATTAGTTAGAAAAGTTACTGCCAACCAAGTAATGGTAGTGAACAAGGTAGTTGCCAAAAAGTTATACGGGTACTCCAACTCCACTACAGAATTAAAAAAATAATAACCTATTAAAGGAGCAATACTAGCCGCAATTTCTGACCATGCATTTATTCTCCACCAAAACCACCTTAAAATCAACACCAAACCCAACCCTGCGCCTGCCTGAATTAAAAATTTAGCTGCAGCATCAATCGTCTCTATTTGAGAGGTAACATAGACTGCTACTAGCATAATGGCCAAAGTAAATAGTCTGGCTACAAGTACATAATGTGTATCAGACTGCTGAGTGCTTCGAAATTTTTCTTCTGGATAAATAAACCGTTTGTATAAATCGTTGGTAAGAAAACTTGCTCCCCAATTTAGCTGGGTCGAGATAGTACTCATATACGCACTTAAAAATGCGACAAGAAGTAGTCCTTTTAGACCAACAGGCAATACGTCCCTCATTATAAGCACAAACCCTTTTCCCGATTCCGCTTGAGATAAATCTGGATAAAGCACCAAAGCACAAAGCCCTACCAAGATCCATGGCCAAGGCCTTAAGCAGTAGTGTGCCACTTGAAAAAGTAAGGTAGCCAATACAGAACCGCCCTCGCTTTTTGTACTCATCATGCGCTGTGCTACATAACCACCACCGCCAGGCTCTGCACCTGGATACCAGCTTGCCCACCACTGCACCAGTGCAAAAGTTAAGAAAGAGGCAAGTGAAATACTAAATGTACCTTCAGACTTGACAGCATCTCCAAGAACAGGAAAAAAACTAAAACGCCAGGCGGGTAACTTTCCCTTTAAACCGCTCATACCTCCAATTTCCGGTTCGTTCAGCACAAAAACTGCCATAATAATGCAGCCACCCATTGCAATAACAAATTGGATGGTATCCGTAATGGCTACACCTTTTAAACCAGATAAGGAGGAGTAGAATACCACAATTACCATTGCTGCGATAAGGTACCATATTATCTCGTTATCAAAAAAAGGAATGGCTGAATTAAACGGAGCAATTCCAAAAAAGACTTCCAATATAGTCATCATGGCATAATTTACCCAACCTATAATCACTACATTCAATAATAGCCCCATATATACTGCCTTGAAGCCTCTTAAAAAACGGGCAGGCTTTCCGCTATAACGTAGCTCAATAAATTCTAATTCGGTTAAGATATTAGCTCTTCTCCATAGCTTGGCAAAGAAAAAGGTGGTCAGCATTCCGCCAATTAACATATTCCACCACAGCCAATTGCCACTTATACCATGTTGAGCAATTACCTCTGTAACCCAAAGTGGAGTATCGGCAGCAAAAGTTGTAGCCACCATAGAGATACCTGCTACAAACCACGGCATATTTCTACCGCCTAAAAAAAACTCTGAAAGGTTTTTACCTGCTTGGTTTTTATAACGTAAACCTATGTATAAGGATAGTAAAAGATAGGCTGCAATTATTATCCAATCAATAGTATCTAGCATGAACACTAAAGTAGGTTCAAATCAAAACCACTCACAGTACTATCAAAAAAATTGATCAACAATAAAAGTCTTAAGAACCTTTTATTTTGTAGCGAAGGTATTCCGGAAAAATTGAGTAAGTCGGCCAACTATTCCACCTAAAAAAACACCAAGTAGAGCGCCTCCAATTATATCTAAAGGGTAATGAACACCCAAATAGATTCGGCTATAAGACACTAGTAATGCCCATAACAATAAGCCAATTGTTACCCTTTGATTAGAAAACTGGAAGGATAAAAATGTTGCTAAACCAAAAGTATTTGTAGCATGACTCGATACAAAACCGTATTGGCCGCCGCAATGTCCCTGAACCAGGTGAACAATCTGATTGATATCTAAATTATGACATGGCCTATAGCGTTCAAATACTTCTTTAAATGCTTTAACTGAAATTTGGTCGGTAAGGGTAACAGAAACCGCCACACCAACTATCACTGCAGCCAAAGCCTTTAGCCCCAGCTTTTTATAAAGCACAAACAGCAAAACACCGTAAAATGGAACCCAAAATAATTCATCTGAGAACCAATACATTACTGTGTCTAGCCAAACAGTATGCAGCCCATTTAAGAATAAAAAAACTACTCGGTCGTATTGCTCAATTGTTTCTAACATCACCTAAGAAACCATTAGCGAATTAGCTTACCTGAAACTTGCTCCACAAGGCATCTTTTAACTCGGTTAATCCGGATTGAACCACAGAGGAAATAAATAACCAGTCGATATCTAAATCTATCTCTTTGGTAATCTCCGCTTTCAATTCCTCATCGAGCATGTCACTTTTAGAAATTGCCAGAATTCGGTCTTTATCCAATAGCTCCGGATTGTATTTTTTTAATTCATCGAGTAAAACGTGATATTGCTCCAAAATATCATCTGCATCAGCAGGAACCATAAATAATAAAACAGAGTTCCTTTCTATATGCCTCAAAAATCGAACTCCTAGGCCTTTACCTTCTGCCGCACCTTCAATTATTCCCGGAATATCCGCCATAACAAAACTCTTGTGGTCTCTGTATTTTACAATACCTAAGTTGGGTACTAGTGTGGTAAATTGATAATTGGCTATTTCCGGTTTTGCCGCAGACAGAACAGATAGTAATGTAGACTTTCCAGCATTGGGGAATCCTACCAAACCTACATCGGCCAATACCTTCAATTCCAATACACTCCAACGCTCTTCTCCCTCCTCCCCTTCTTGAGCATAACGGGGCGTTTGATTGGTTGCCGTCTTAAAATTCCAATTTCCCAATCCGCCGCGTCCGCCTTTAGCGATAACGAACTCTTGACCTTCAGTGGTAATTTCTGCGAGTTGTTCTTCGGTGTCAGGGTCTTTTATAATGGTTCCTAGAGGAACATCTAAATAAACATCGGATCCCTGCTTTCCAGAAGCTCTTTGCTTTAAACCATTTGCTCCATCAGTTGCTCGTACGTGCTTTCTGTATTTTAATGGAAGTAGTGTCCACATTTGTTCATTACCACGAACAATAACATGCCCACCGCGACCGCCATCACCTCCATCCGGTCCGCCTTTAGGAACAAACTTCTCACGTCTTAAATGAGCAGATCCACTTCCGCCTGCGCCTGACTTAGCGCAGACCTTTACGTAATCTACGAAGTTGGAAGAAACAATTTTTCTATTAAAAGACATAAAGGTTAATGGCTATCTATAGCCGATTTCAAACGATCAAAAATAGCCTCAATAGAACCTACACCTTTTATTTCGACTAACTTATTCTGTGCTTTGTAGAATTCAGCTACCGGCGCAGTGCTCTTGTTATAGTTGTCGATTCTGGTTTGAATAATCTCAGGATCAGCATCGTCTGCTCTACCTGATACTTTAGCCCTTTCTAACAAACGTTGCTTGAGCTCATCTTCAGGAACTACCAGAGAAAGCATCATTGAAACTTCTGTTCCTTTTGTGTCCAAAAACTTATCCAAGGCGAGGGCTTGTTCAGTTGTACGTGGAAAACCATCATAGATTACACCATTGATGTTTTTGTGTTTTTGTACTTCAGATTCCAATATTTTAATCGTTACTTCATCAGGTACTAAATGGCCTTTATCTGAGTACTCCTTGGCCAGTTTTGCTAAATCTGAATCGGGGTCTAAAGAACGAAAAACGTCTCCAGTCGAAATATGTACTAAATCGTAATGTCTTTTAAGCAAATTTGATTGCGTTCCTTTTCCTGCTCCTGGAGGGCCAAACAATACTAAATTCAACATGTTGTTACTTTTTCAATTTATAAATAGAGTCTAGGTTTCTTCCCAGGCCATCGTAGTCTAATCCATATCCCAGAACAAATTCATTTGGGATCTTTATTCCAATGTAATCTATCGGAATTTCCTTTTTGTAAACGCTGGGCTTATGCAACAGAGTAGCTATTTTGAGCGACGCTATATCTTTATCACCAAACATGTCCACCAACTTCTCTAATGTGTTGCCAGTATCCACAATATCTTCAACAAGCAAAACGTTTGCTCCACTTAAATCGGCACCGAGACCAATCAGTTCATTCACTACTCCTGTACTTTCAGTACCTTGATAAGACTGCAATTTAACGAAAGAGACCGCGCAGGTCACGTCGATTTTTTTTACCAAATCGGCACAAAACATAAAAGCACCATTTAGCACAGCGACTATTGTAACCGACTGGTCCTTAAAGTCCTTGTTAATTTGATGTGCCATATCTTGAACCGCAGCCTCAATGTTTTCTGCTGTTAAATACGGTTCAAAAGTTTTGCCATAAAGTGAAACCTCTTGCATTGCAGCAAAAGTATACAATTGGTCAACTTAGGTTTGGATTTATGGGTAATGAATGGCTCAAAATCAACAGACTTGCACTAAATTTGGTGAAGTATGAAATACTCTACCCTACTCTACTTCTCGCTTGCACTATTTCTAGCAACCGTAAAAACTGCTCTATCACAAGATTCAACAAGTTCCTCGCTCTCTAACTACGAGTCTGCAGCAGACATTGAAAAAATAAAAATTGGCCCTAAGATCATTCATACGGTTGCCGAGAACGATATCGAAAAAGCCGAAGAAATGGCTAAAGAAATCTATTCGATTACAAAATCAACTGACAATAAAGAGTTGGTTGCTACGGCCAACGAGCAGATTGGAATATTCTATGCAAACAAAGGAGACCATACCCTAGCACTGTCATTTTTAAATAAAGCGAGCCTATTTAGTAAAAACAACGGCTCTGCGGAAAAACAACTGTTTCTTGAAAATACAATTGCTGATGTTTTTATCCAGAAGGGAAATTATGTTAATGCTATACAGCGCTTGTACAAAGCTGACTCTTTAGCAAATGCGGTTAATTACAAAGGAATTTTAGCTTTTAAAACGGCAATTTCATTAGCTCAAGCGCTAGGCGAAATTGGCCTGTATGAACTTTCTAATGAATACTTCACTTTAGTTGTAGAATCGGATGTTGCCTCGTCTAAAAAAACTGTTGCGCTGTATCAATTGCTCAATAACGCCATCGAACAAGACAAGTTATTTACGGCAACTAGCCATTATAAAAAAATTGAAGCGGATACTACCCTGGCAAACCCAAGGATATCAAACACTGAACTTTCCATTCGGTTAAAGTACTTCGCCATTTCTGGAAACCAACAACAAGCGACCTCTGCATTGGACATTTTAGCATCCAATTTATATGCTGTATCCAACGCCTACGAAAGACTGCAAATTCTACTAAACATTTCAAGAGCAACTTTTACATTACAGGATTTTTCCAAAGCCATATTCTATGCAAACGCAGCCATGAAAATTGCCCAAGCAAAAGGCAATTTACTGCTTCAAAAAAAAGCCACCAACCTGGCGCTATTAGCCTCAACAAAAGGTAAACCTGAGAACGCTTACACGCTTGCCTTAAAACTAGATTCTCTAGATAAAGCCCTTGCCAAGGAAACTGGTCTAGACATTTTGAGAATCGTAAGGCTTCAAAAAGCGTTTGGTACTATGCTATCCTTTGAAAAGAAAATGGACAAGCTGAAAGTTGAAAAAAATATTGAAAGCAAGGGACGAACTAAGGCAGAGAAAATAGGAATTATGCTAGCTGTAGCCATCTTCATGCTAGTTGCCCTATTGTTCATGTCTATAAGGCAAATGAAAAAGCGGCAAAAGGATTTAGAAGCACAGAAAAAAAGAATTAAAGAAAAGAGCGAACGTCAAAGAAAAGCGCACATTGAAAAAATAAAAGAAAAGGATAATTTACTGGATTTAGTGTATTCAAAGTCAAGAGATTTAACCCTACTCTTTAAAGTGGAAAAAGACGATCAATTGATAGTGTATTCGTTAAACCAAGCGTTAGACCGAATCAATAAAAAACACCAACTGAACTTAAAAAAAGATGCATTTATTGGTAAATCACTTAAAGAAATTGTAGAGGAGTTTCCATATTTCAACAAAAGTTCATTTGAGCTAAAACAAAAAGCTGTAAAGCAAGTAATACACTCAAATACAACCCAGATTTTTGAAACTACTGCTAATATCAATAAACAGTCTGTTGACATTAGAGTGTATATGGAGCCTGTAGAAAACGAAAAAACACATCGGGTAGATTACGTATTGTATACCTTAAGAGATATTTCCGGTGATGTGAAACACAAAGGTTGATGTTATTTTCCAACTCAGTAATCCACTAAAGGTTATTGACAAGCCTATGCAGATAACTCCTTATTAATAGAGACCATTTCTAGCCAAGTACAATATAATTTTGATTCTGTTGAGTTAGTTTAACGTTTAAAATTTGGTTAACGTTTCGCACAAAGAGCACCTGCTTTGTTCAGTTAGCCAGTGAATCTTTTTTTTGCATGAAAACAGTTTTGGTAGTCGATGATAACGAGGTCGATATTTTAATCGCAAGGAAAAACTTAGAAATGAGCGGCAAGTTTGAGGAAATTTATACCGCCACTGATGGAGAAGATGCGCTTAGAACCCTAGAAAACATAAACCCTGATTACGTTTTATTGGACATTAACATGCCCGTGTTAGACGGGTGGGGTTTTTTAGATTCCTTCGGACTGGATTTTTTAGGTGGCATACAGGAGGCGCCAAAAGTCATTATGCTTTCCTCTAGTATTGATGAGGAGGATTCGAATCGAGCACTAAATAATCCCGCTGTGTCTCAGTATTTGGTAAAACCACTCAATGCGTTAAAAATTCAACAGTTTTTAGAGTACTCAGCAACAGCCTAATCGCAGCTTTTCATAGTTTTATCTTTTCTTAAAATGGATAATTCTATGCGATATTTCAGCTCACTATTAATAGCCCTTTTTGGTATCACAACCATAGCTGCTCAGGAAGAGTTCACGCTCTCTGACGCCGTAATTGGTAGCTATTCGAAATTCAGACCGAAAACAAAACCACAATTACAGTGGGTAAAAAATGAAAACTCAATTTCTTGGGTTGAAAAAAGTGATGAGAATCAAGTACTGGTAAAACAGTCCGTTGAAAGCAAAAGCCCCGTTGAATTAACTTCACTGAGCGAGTTGAAAAAATACGAGGAACTTAAAGATATAACCGCATTTCCCAGAGCAAAATGGGTTTCTAACACTCAAATTCGATTCAGAAATAAAGAAAAGTTCTTTTTATTTGATATTGAAAAGAAAGCATTGGATAATGTAGGAACTCTACCTTCTAATGCTAAGAATATTGATGTTTCTCCAAACAACACCTTAATAGCCTACACCTTAGACAACAACCTTGTAGTCAATGAAAACCCTGTAGGAGTAACCCAAAAAGAGCATGAAATTTACGGACAATCCGTTCACCGTTTCGAATTTGGAATTTCTAAAGGAACTTTCTGGTCAACTAATGGGAAATTATTAGCCTATTACAAAAAAGATGAATCAATGGTCTCCGACTATCCATTGGCAAATTTCACAACCACGCCCGCTTCTTCGAACATTATCAAATACCCTATGGCGGGAATGACCAGTCACCAAGTAACTGTTGGTGTTTGGAATTCAGAAACTAAAAAGTCCGTTTGGTTAAAAACAGGCACACCGGTTGACCAGTACTTAACAAACATTGCTTGGAGCCCAGATGACAAAGCCGTTTACGTCGTATTATTAAATCGGGATCAAAATGAACTCAAACTGAATCAGTACGACCCGCTGACTGGTGAATTGGTAAAAACATTGTTCACTGAAAAACATAAAAATTACGTACAACCCTTGCACCCCATTGAATTTATTGGGGAATCCGGATATTATTTTATTTGGCAGAGCGAGCGCGACGGTTTCAACAACCTCTATTTATACAACAAGAAGGGTAAAATGATGAAGCAACTCACTCAACATAAAGCGCCTATTACAGATGTGGTTCAGGTGCAGGGTGAACGCTCAATCACCTATATGGTTGCCGATAATAATGGCTTAGATAGAATTGCTTATCAATTGGACATTAGCTTAGGAAAGGCGACAAAAATAACACCTGAAAGTGGCGTTCATACTATTAAAATGAGTGATGATGGAAAATACTACATCGATTACTTTACCAATATTTCTACCCGACTAAATATCAACGTAAACAACCTCAAAGGGAAGAAAGTCATCAAACTAGTTGAAAATAAAAACCCTTATAAGAACTTCAAAGTTAGTTTACCAGAACTGGGAACTATAAAAACATCTGAAGGTATAGTGCTGAATACTCGTATGTTTAAGCCTGTCGATTTTGACCCAGCAAAAAAATACAAAGCTTTATTATACGTGTACAATGGACCAGGGGTTCAACTGATCACAAATAGTTGGATGGCAGGAGGTTCTCCCTGGATGGCTCATCAAGCAAATAAGGGGTACATTGTATTCACGGTCGACGGTAGAGGGAGCGAAAATCGAGGCCGAGATTTTGAACAAGCAATATTTAGAAACCTCGGAGAATTTGAAGTGGTGGATCAACTATCGGCTGCAGAATATCTGATGAACTTAGATTATGTTGACCGAAACAAAATGGCAGTTCATGGCTGGAGTTATGGTGGTTTTATGACCACTTCACTCATGTTGAAAGCGCCTGGTATTTTTCAGGTAGGTGTTGCAGGCGGTCCGGTTATAGACTGGAAATATTATGAGATCATGTACACGGAACGTTACATGGACACCCCAGAAGCAAACCCTTCGGGATATGCTAAAGCTTCTTTGTTGGATAAAGTTCAAAACCTGAAAGGTGACTTGTTGTTAATTCACGGAGCAGATGATGATGTTGTAGTACCTCAGCATAGTATTGATTTACTGAAACAGTCGGTGGATAAAGGTGTTCAAATCGATTTTTTCTTATATCCGGGCCATAAGCACAATGTAAGAGGTAAAGACCGAGTGCACTTGATGGAAAAAGTTTTGGGTTATATTGACGAAAAATTAGACTAATGCATCAAAGGAAGTGTCCAAACTGCGGTCATTGGAATAATGAGGTAGATTATTGCGAAAAATGCAATACGCTTATTTCACTTACAAAGCAAGTCGAAATTGAGCAGGAACAAAAAGTACAGACTCGAATAAACAAAACACCTGACAGTATCGATAGAACCTTAAACGCTTTTAAACACTCCAGATATTTACCGATACGGTTAATTTATAAAGTACTTTATTCGATTTGGCTGGGGTTTATTGCAATTCTATCCTTCTTTTTATACATGTTAGCATGGGGACCAGGATAGCATTCGCTAAACTTCATCGAGAGCTTGTTCTTTTGATTGGACTGTATCTTTCCATTCAAATCGGTAGAAGACTAAATCTATTTTTACCCGATATCGTTAATGCGTATTTAACTGATTTATTATGCCTACCTATATTATTGTCTCTGACACTGTACCTACTCCGATATTTTAAAGATGATACCATCATATTTGACAGTTACAAAATCACCTTTGCATTTTTTTATGTCAGTTTTGTATTTGAATATTGGTTACCGAAAAGAAGTCTTCTATACACCTCAGACCCTTTCGATATTATTTTTTACGCAATTGGGGGGTACTTTTTTTATTTAATTCAAAATCGATGGTTTCCAAAGAACAGGCTGAAGTCAACAAAAAATTAATCGACAAATTTTACACAAGCTTTTCAGAACGCAATGCTGAAAAAATGGTAGAATGTTACGATGCTAATATTCATTTTTTAGATCCCGTATTTGGAAATTTGTATGGAGAACAAGTGGGAAAAATGTGGCGTACTTTAATTGATAAGTCAAAAGGAAACCTAAAAATCACTTTTAAAGACATTTGGGCCGATGAGGAATACGGAGGGGCCAGTTGGCAAGCCGTTTACTTTTTTAAAGGCAGAAAGGTTGTAAATAACGTAGAAGCACGTTTTCGTTTTTCGGAAAGTAAAATCATCGAACATTCCGACCATTTTAATCTATGGACATGGAGCAAGCAAGCACTAGGTTTAGCGGGTTGGTTTTTTGGATGGTCGGTACTTTTTAAAAATAAAATACAGACGGAAGCCCGAAGGTCAATTGGACTAGAGGCCGATTAAAATAAAGATATACTCATACATTAAATCTATCGGGGTGAATAAATTGAGTTATTAAGTTCAATTAATATCTAAATAACAAAGGATAATTCTACTTTTGCCAACCAATTTCGGGATGTAGCTTAGTCCGGTTAAAGTGCTGGTCTGGGGGACCAGAGATCGGAGGTTCGAATCCTCTCATCCCGACTAAGAAAGCAAAGTCGTTCATTTTTGAACGACTTTTTTATTTGAGGAAAAGAATGACGTTTACGTCCATGAGTTTTTGAGAATAAAAAATAAGACGAAATCTAATTTCGGCTTGGATTTCGGAATTTGTCATTGAAAGCATATTCAATCCTCGGTTCGAATCGGCTAGATTGTCCTCAGGACATTCACGCTCCCGACTAAGAAGCCTGTCTCGGCTAAACCGAGACAGGTTTTTTTATTTGAACTTAGTAAAGCTTGCTTAAACGAAAGTGAAAAATAAAAAAACAAGATTGACGCAGTCAATCGAAAGGCTTCGTATGTCTCAAAACACCAAACCGAGGATCATAAAATAATCCTCTCATTCCGACAAATAAATACATGAAACTCACTTTAATGTTAGGGTACACATTTAAGGTTCGCGTTTGCTTATAGTTTTATCCAGTTTTCTTAAACCAGGATTTAATCTTCGTAACAACTGAAGCTTCTGATTCCGAAGAATCATTGTAGTCGTTTATTAGCATTGCAATAGGTTTTAGTTGATCAAACTCTTGGCAAAACACTTTTAACATAGCAGCAAAAGGCAAGAACAAAACCATTCCAGCAACACCCCAGATATAAGCTCCAATAATTAAACTTAAAATTGCTGCTAAAGGATTGACATTCAAACTACTTCCAACTATCTGTGGACTTAAGAAATTACTCTCAACCAATTGGACCGCCCAAAATAAAATAGCAACAGATATTGGTATCCAAAGAGAGTCATGTGCCATAAAGGCGTATAATATTGGAATAATTGCACCAATGATAGTCCCTATATAAGGTATTATAGATAACGTAGCGGCAAGAAACCCAAACATCACGGGACTTTCAATTCCTATTATCCAAAGCCCTAAACTATTTAGTGTCCCCAAAATGAGAATTAATAAAAACATACCAGACACATACTTTTGACCAACTTTTTGAATATTGGATAACATATTTCTCAGCTTCGATTTATTCTCCTTAGGAGCAAAACTTACAAATGCAGCAGTCAAGTACTCTCTGTAAATCAAAATCAAATAGGTAAATATTGTTACGGTAACTATTCCAGTAAAAAAACTACTGGTACTACTAACTGTTTCTCCAACTACACTTGCCGCAGAACCCTTTATCCAGTTTCCTGCTTCTTGAATTAATTCATTTCGGTCCAATTGTTCTATAAAGCTGATATTGCTGTTTAAATACACTAAAACATCAGTGAATAGAATTGTAATTTTCTGCTTGAATTCTGATAGTTGACCAGAAAGTTCAATCAATTGAGCACTAAACAAAAACAATAAACCAAGTAATAAAACAAAGCTCCCTAAGAGCACTAAAAAAGAAGCTATCATTTTCGTTATTCCCCATGACTCAAATTTCCGCTCGACCGGGTAAAGAATAAAAGACAACATTAACGATAGGGAAACCGGAACTAGGATGGGTTGAGCCAAAACCATTATAGCAAATAGCGCAAAAACTGTTGCAATTGCAAAAAAGGTATGTTGAAAAGATATTTTCATTCTGTAAGGTATTAAAATCATGTTTACTTCAATGAAGCACACACTATTCGGTGTTGTACTTTTCAGTCAGAAATATCACTATCTACACCGAATAACTTTTAATTCGCGTTCAAAGGCCATAGAGTAGCAACCTTAAATGGTTTTATCTATTCTACCGAGAGGTACATTCGCAGCACTGGCTTTAAAATCACCTTTTAGCCTTTCAAGTAATTCATTTACGTATTCTAACTTTTTGGGCACCTCCACTGTATCCTCACCAATCAGTGATTCTACAACAAACGCAATATCAAGTTGATCCTTGTCCCGAGCCGGCTGATAAACCATTTGCTTGTTTTCCTCTTTTGTCACTATTAAATCCAACTGCACCAACTCCTCAATTACGGCATTTATTCGGTGTTGTGGTAATTCAGTAGCTTCACTAATTTCTTTTACCGAACGAAATGGTTTTGGGTCTTCGTAATGTTTTACCAACTCGGTAAGAATAATTATTGAAACTTTTAAACGTTCATAAGCTGATGGTTCTTTTTTCCTATGTTCCATAACCAATTCATCGATACTGCTGTGTGCGAAACTAAGCTCTGCGCCAAAAAGTACGATTGTCCAACTTATTTGAAGCCAAATCAGAAACAAGGGTAAAGCTGCAAATGAACCATAGATAGCGTTGTATTTAGAAACACCAACTTGAAAAGATATGTATGCCCACTCAAATGCATAATAGGCTGTACCTGCTATAACGGCAGCAAATAAAGCACTCTTGAAGTCGACTTTTTTATTTGGCATAATCATGTAAAGAGACAGAAACAACAACCACAGCAGAAATAAAGGTGTCCATTGAAGGAAAACATCAACTATTGGATCAATCACAAACTCTACTCCCGTTTTTTCGGCAACCGTCTTTATGTTGGAGGAAAGAAAAACAGTAATACTGCTGCTAAACGCCAACATAAACGGAGCTATCAGCATCATAGACAAATAATCCGTAAACTTTCTCATGAGGCTTCTAGGCTGCTTTACACGCCAAATCGTATTGAAGGATTCCTCTACTAATGAAAGTGTATTTAAAATAGTATACAGCAAAACAACAATACCGATACCAGCTACAATTCCTCCTTGAGCGTTTTTAATCGTGTTTTCTGCAAAGTTGAATAGGTATAAAAAGAGTTCTTGGTTCTGGTTGGTTGAATTCATTATTTGAGATCTAAGCTTCTCATCTAACCCAAAGCCCTTTGCAATTCCGAAAAACAAGGCTAAAATTGGAACCAGAGATAATACAGAGTAATAAGTTAAAGCAGAAGCCCTTAATGAACATTTATCTTCAATAAAGTCTTGGGCAGAGACAATAAACACACGCAAAACTTTAAGCAGCCAACCCAAAAAACCACTGATTTGAGAGCCCAATTCCCAAATATCAACTTCAAAAAACTTTTTAATTTTCTTAATCACAATTCAAATCTATTAAATACTGGGAAAGCTGTTTTAATTTGGCCAAAAAACAAAGCAATGTCTAAAATTATAGAAGAGTACATAGCCCAAAATCATTTCGGTCGTTTCTTAGGTATGGAATTCAAAATAATCGAACCTGGTAAAATTAACTATACAATGACTGCTATGAAAAATCTAGAAGCAATCGAGGGTATGACACATGGTGGAGCTATTGCCGGATTTGTTGATGGCGTGCTTGGCGTTACGGCTTTGAGTGCAGTTGAATCGGAAGGGAAAAATGTTGCTACCATTGAATTTAAAATCAACTACCTGAAACCAATACAAACAGGAAGTCAACTTCTTGGAGAAGGCGCCGTAATTTCCCAAGGCAAATCAATTATTGTGACAGAAGGAAAAATCTATTCTAACGGTGCGCTAGCTGCTGTGGCTTTAGGCACTTTCAAGACTTATTTAAAGCCAAATTGAGTAGACTCATTATAGTACTTAATGTACTTAATGAGATTGGTATAGTTAGTCTTCCCGGTGATATATTGTTGATAGAGTTCCTTGTTTCTTTGTAAAATCAACTCGAGATTGCGTTTGTTTTTTACAATGATTTCTTCATTTTCAAAATCCACGATTTTCTCGACATATTCTTTTGCAGGACGAGGTTCGTTGTAAAAGTTTCCGGAAGTTACCGAAAATGGATCTTCAATGCGTCTGTGGTAATTTATTTGACTGATAACCCCCTGCATAATGACTCTTATAAAGTTTTCATTTTCAGCCTCATCGATTTGGAGGTATGGAGTACCCATTACGACAATACCGAACACCTTACCTCTCTCAATTATTTCAGGCTCCTCTTGACTATTTATACCGTAAACTGAAGCCACTTTTAATCTAATGTTACCGTTGTAGTAATCTGTAATGGCAATACCGGTAAGTATTCTTGATCGATCAAGGGAATCTTTCTTTCGCCAGTTTTGATCAGTAAATTCAGCCCATACCAAATCTGGTTGGTTCCTAAAAAAGCTGGTATCTGACAAGTAAATGCCATCATCTAACCAAAGTCTGGTGGTATCGTCTTCCTTGACCCACTGGCTATAAACACTTGTTGAAACAAGCGTTAACGAAAGTACTAGGATGTGCAGACGAAGCAGCATTTCTCAAAGATGACAAGAAAAGCCTTAGGTTACTCTTGCTGACAACAAAAAGTGCGTTAAAACGAATCTAATAATCGAGTAACTCTTGGAGCTTTACTTTTACTTTATCTGCATTTGGAATCATCGCTGCCTCCAAAGTAGAGTTTAAAGGTATTGCCGGCATATTTTCAGACCCTATTGCCATAACCGGTGCATCTAATTTTTCAAAGCACTCTTTTTGAATTGCACCAACCAAACTCATTGCGAAGCTATTTTTTAATGGTTCCTCAGTTACTACCAGACATTTGCTGTGTTTCTTTACCGTTTCATATACCAAAGCTTCATCCAAAGGATATAGCGTCCTTAAGTCAATAATCTCTACCCGTTCTTTGAAGTCTTTTGAAGCCTCTAGTGCCCAGTAAACGCCCATACCGTAGGTAATAATACAACACGAATTGGAGCCTTCTGCAGCCTTTTGGACTACTCTACCCTTACCGAAGGGTATCACATATTCGGCGTCGGGTTCAATAGTTTTTGCACCTTCAGTGCCTTTTATTTTTGACCAATACAAGCCTTTATGTTCCAACATAACAACAGGGTTTGGATCGTGATATGCGGCTTTCATAAGTCCCTTTAAGTCGGCTCCAGTACTTGGGTAAGCAATTTTAATTCCTCGTATGCTAGTCAAAATAGATTCTACAGAAGAAGAATGATAAGGCCCGCCAGAACCGTATGCTCCAATAGGAACCCTGAGAATGGAGCTTACCGGCCATTTACCATTAGACAGATAAAAGCTGCGACTGACTTCAGTAAAGAGTTGATTCAGCCCTGGCCAAATATAGTCTGCAAATTGAACCTCCACTATTGGTTTTAAACCAACTGCCGACATGCCAACGGTTGAGCCCACAATAAAGGCTTCTTGTATCGGTGTATTAAACACCCTATCGTCGCCAAATTTTTGTGCCAGCGTTGCAGCCTCTCTAAACACACCACCTAGACGTCCACCAACATCTTGACCGTAAAGCAAACATTGTTTGTCCTCTGTCATTAGTTCCTGAATTGCGAACAATGCACTATCCACCATTACGGTTGCCTCTTTTCCTTCTGGCGCTCTTACCCCTTTCTCTTCTGTAATTGGGGTTGGCGCAAAATCATAATCAAATAGATCCGAAGGTTCTGGATCAGGGGCATTTTTTGCTGCTTCAAATTCTTTCTCTACCAAACTATTAACCTCAGATTGAATTGCATCCAATTGCTCTTGAGTCGCTCCCAACTCCAGCATTTTCGCATGCAATTTTGGCAAAGGATCTCTAGTCTGCGCCTCTTCCAAATCGTCTCGATACCACTCTCGTCTTACACCAGAAGTATGATGTCCCAACAAAGGCACTTTTGCGTGCAATAAAAACGGTCGACGTTCCTTTCGCATAAGCGAAATAATTTCATTCACCGTCCGATAACACTCCTCAAAGTTGCTTCCGTCGATGCTTCTTACTTCTATACCGTTAAATCCTTTTGCGTACTCCGCGGCATTTTGAGCTCTTGTTTCCTCTGCATTTGCTGAAATATCCCAATCATTATCTTGCACAAAAAAGAGTATTGGAAATTGTTTGAGAGCAGCCATTTGCATTGCCTCTGAATATTCGCCTTCAGTAGTTGCTGCATCTCCAATGGAACAAACCGCAATGGGTTTTTGAGTTCCAACATCTTCTGCTATTCCGAGCTTTTCTTTATACTGCATACCCATAGCAACCCCGGTAATGGGTATAGCTTGCATACCAGTTGCGGAGGATTGGTGTGGGATTTTTGGCATATCTTCTCTATTCAGACTGGGATGACTGTAATACGTTCTTCCTCCCGAGAATGGATCATCCTTCTTGGCAAACAGCTGCAACATTAACTCATAAGGACGCATACCAATTCCAAGCAAAATAGAATCGTCGCGGTAATAAGGTGCAACAAAATCCTGGGGCAATAATTGCATACCAAGTGCCAATTGTATTGCCTCATGACCTCTTGAAGTTGCATGAACGTATTTAGCCGTTAATTTAGCATTGTCCTCATACTTATCACTCAACGTTCGAGCCGTTACCATCAGCTTGTAAGCTTTATCAAATACTGATTGCTCAACCTCTTTCACAACAGCTACTTCCGATTTATTCGCCATAGTTCTACCCTTCTTTTTCTGTGTTCTCTTTTGCTTCCCCTTGCTCGGACAGTTCAGCTTTCTTTAAAGCATTTATTTCAATATTTAATTGCTTCATAAGTACTTCTAGTCCTTCCCTTTTTTCTAATGCAGCCTGATAATCGGATTTGGCTTTCTTAATTAGGGGGTTGGAGTCGTCACCGGTAAAAAAACTTAGATTATTTTCAAGCTGCAGTTCAGCATCTTTTGCCTTATTTATTTCTTGACGTATGTTCCTGCGCTCAAACTCCAGAGATTTTAGTGCATTTTTTCCGGTTTTTAATTGCTCCAGTTTCTTATTGAACAACAAGGCGTCTTTCTTTTCAATACTTATTCCAGCAACCTTATATGCGGCATTCAATGCTTTCTTGTATTGGGTTTCCAGTTTCTCTTTTTTCTTGAATGGAACAAAGCCTACTGCGTTGAATTGAGCCGTCAGTTCATTTATTTTGCTCAGGCTAGCTTCTTCCGACTTTTCCGCCTTAAACTCTAACAGACTCTTGATAACTGCATTTTTTAATTCAAGGTTTTGCTCTTCTTCCTCTTTCTGAGCTTTATTTTGCATGCCCTTCAACTCGAAAAACTCATCACAGGTTTTGCGAAATTTACTCCACAATTTTTGTTCTTCCTGACGCAAGGCAGAGCCAGCGTTTTTCCAGTCTTTTTGCAGACTAATAATTTTTTTTGTGGCAGTACCCCAATCCTCTTTAGATTCCTCTTTTACAGCAGATATCAAGTCTTGTGCCTTTCCTATAAGTTGCTTTTTAACCTTAGTAATTTCTTTTTGCTCGTCTTTTACCTCTTTAAAGAAGTCTTTCTTTTTTGCAAAAAACTCATTCCCTACTGATTTAAATTCTGACCAAACCTTCTGATTATAGGCTGGCGGAACAAAACCAATGGTCTTCCACTCTTCTTGGAGTGCTTTAATTTGTTTAGTTGACTCTGCCCATTGCTTTGATGATTGATTTTCGGCAGTACTCAACTCTTTAGCTTTCTCTATAAGTTCTCTTTTCTTGGCAAGGTTTATCTTTTGATCTTCTCGGATCTGTTTGTAATACGACTTTATTTTATCATTCAATTCGTGATAAGTTCCATAAAAATCGGATTTAATTTCTTCCCATTTCTCCTTGAATGTAGGTCCAATCTCATCCCATTCCGCCAAAAGCGCACGCATTAACACCTCAAGCTCCTTAATGTTTTCTTCTTTTGTTAACGTTTTGAGTCGTGCAATAACATCTTGCTTGTGTTCAAAGTTCTTTTTTAAATCGTGCTGTTTTAGCTCTTTATAAATCTGAATTTTGTAATAGAACTCTTCCGTTAGCAACCGAAACTCGTGCTGCATTTCTTTCACATAGTTTTGAGGAATATTACCCACGGAGTTCCACCGGTCTTTAATATCATTAAATCGATCATAAGCAGTACTTATCCGATCTTCAGTTTCTACCAACTCCTTCAGCTCATTGATTATCAGGTTTTTAATTTGATAATTCTTTTTTTCAGCGGTCTTTTTTGCTTCAAGAGCATTTTTTACTTTTTCCTTAAACTGGACTTGATAAGCATCCAAGGCATGGTCATTATCATCCTTTGGCATTGTAAAAAACTCTGGCTTATCACCATCAGCTACAAAAATGGCGAGCTTTTCTTCTTTTTCCTTATCAAAAATGGTAGTGTACTCCTTTAACAAAGCTTCTATTTCTTTTCGAACCTCTAATATGTTGTCCGATTTAATTAATGCTTTGACTTCTTTTACAATTTCTTCTTTTCTCGCCATACAGCTTTTTTTGGGAGGTCAAAAATACACTTATTAACCACTGTTTAAAAGAGCATTCACAACCTATTCGCGTGTTAAAAATCGCTTAATGTTAACTCTATATTAATTTTTTAGTAACTTTGGCTTAACTTTAAATTAATGATAAGATTACTTCTAATATGTGCATTGGTGATTCCAAGCTTTATTTACGGCAAGCAGCCAGTAAGGTATAAGTACTATCGCACGGGTGAAGTAAAGTTTGAATACAAACGTCAGAAAAACCAATTGATCCGCGTAACACACTATTACAAGAACGGTTCAGTCAAATCAATATCTCATTTTAAGAATGGACATAAACACGGTCTTTGGCAAGACTTTAATGAAGAAGGGCAGCAAATAACAAACGCTTTTTTTCACAAGAACAAAAAAGATGGCTTTTGGACCTTTTATAATCCAAACGGAGAATTTTATTGCTCCATGTATTTCAAAGGAAATAAAATTGTGAAAGTCATTGAAGGACCTATCGCCTCTAAATAACTTTATTCAAAATCTGGGTAGAGTAAATATTGTTTTCTTATTTTTTTGAACGCCTTTAAGTCTTCTTGCCAAGAAGCTCTTATCTCTTCCTCTTTTTTGCCTTCCTCAATTTGTAACCGCAATTTGTCGGTACCTGCCAATCTATCAAAAAAACCATTGGATAAGAAAAACGAGCGCTCGTCAGAGTTTATGGTATTGTACATATTCAACAGCCAAAACAAGTACAGTTGTTTTCTTCTTGGCAAGGTTGATGTTCCGAAGTTAGCGAGATTAAACCCGGTGCATTTCTCCCCCATAAGTTTGGGTGATTTAGCTCCAGGCATACTCTTGGGTGTAAACTCAATATCCCCTTCCTTTACTGCTGGGTGACCAATAATTTGAAATGGAGTTTCGGTACCTCTTCCAACACTCACCAAAGTACCTTCAAATAATGCTAGGGAAGGATATAAAAAAATCGATGCAGGGTTTGGTAAGTTGGGAGAGGGTTTTATGGACAATTTGTAATAATCGTTATGATCGTAATTCAGGCATGGAATAACGTTTAGCTCGCATTTAACGCCATTTTCCAACCACCCTTCCTCGTTTATCATCTTTGCATATTCACCGATAGTCATTCCATGCACCAAAGGTATTTCGTGCATTCCTACAAAAGATTTAAAATCGGGTTCCAATACTGGGCCATCAACATAAAAACCATTAGGGTTTGGTCTATCCAACACCACCACTTTAATTTTCATTTCAGCACAGGCCGTCATTACATAGTGCATAGTGGAAATGTATGTGTAAAAACGAACGCCTACGTCTTGTAGGTCAAAAACAACGACGTTTACATCTGCTAGATGGTCGTAGGCGGGCTTTTTACTTTTCCCATACAAGCTGATCAGTTTTAGACCAGTTTTGGCATCCCGTTGGTCTTTAATGTGAGCACCAGCATCAGCCTTCCCTCTAAAACCATGTTCTGGTGAGAAAACTCTAAGTACGTTTACTCCCTTATCCAGTAAAAAATCAACCAAATGTAAACTGTCATTTATTACTGAACTTTGATTTGCTACTACGGCAACTTTCTCTTCTCGAAGAAAATATTCATACTCATCAAACCGCTCTGCTCCATTGATTACTGCGTCATTTGTTTTAAAATATACGCTGGAATCTTGGGCGTGAACACCCAACAAAAACAACATTGAAAGGGTAAAAAAATGGAAAACCTTAAAACACATAGCTTGTAGCATTCAAATGTTGTACCTTTTTGTATTCCTTTGCCCAAAATACGAGCCATTCTGTGAACTTTGAATTGTTTATAGCAAAACGAATTGTCCGATCGAAAGAAAAGGACAGTTCAATTAATAAAGGTACTAGAGTCATACTCCGATTTTCAATTGTTGGCGTAGCCCTTGGTGTTTTTCTTATGCTCCTTTCTCTGGCTGTAGTGAAAGGTTTTCAAGGTGAAATACGAAACAAGGTTATAGGCTTCGGATCTCATATCCAAATCACGGAGTTCAACTATGAAAGCCCATTGAGTTTTAAGCCCATGGAAATGGAGCAACCTTTTTACCCCTCTATCGATAAAGAGCCAGGCGTGAACTCAATTCACATGTATGCCTTAAAAGAGGGGATTATTAAAACTGATGAAGAAATAGCGGGCGTTATTGCAAAAGGAATCGGCACTGATTTTAATTGGGATTTTTTCAGTCAAAACTTAGAATCTGGGACAATTTTAGAACTAAATGACAGCACCAAATCAAACTCGGTTATTATTTCAAGACACATTGCCAATCAACTTCAACTCAAGCTAAATGAAAAGCTGCTCATTTATTTTATTCAGAATGGCAAAAGTAGACCTCGAAAACTAAAAATAGCAGGCATATATAATACTGGTATGCAACAATTTGACAAAGCCTACATCTTAATGGATATTAAGCACATTCAAAGATTGAATGAGTGGGAGACCAATCAGATCAGTGGCTTTGAAGTTTTACTCGATAAATACGAAGATCTATTTCGTATGGATGAGATATTATACAAAAAAATACCCAATAGATTGAATACAAGCACTATAACGGATCAATATCCAGAAATTTTTGGTTGGCTTGAACTTCAAGATATGAATGTAATTGTAATTGTTACGCTACTCACTTTAGTTTGCGGAATTAACATGATCACTGCATTGCTCATTTTGATTTTAGAAAAAACAAATATGATTGGAGTTTTAAAGGCTATCGGAACTACCAATAAATCGATTCGTAGAGTATTTATGTATATGGCCTCTTATCTGGTTTTAATGGGCTTGTTTTGGGGTAATCTTATTGCTTTAATTTTCATTTATCTACAGAATAAGTTTCATTTTTTGAAACTAGATAAATCCTCCTACTACATGGATTTTGTGCCAGTAGACCTGCAGCTTTATGAGTGGGCACTGTTGAATATCGGCACATTTATTTTGTGCTACCTTATGTTATTACTCCCCTCACTAATTATTAGTAATATTTTACCCTCGAAGACCATTCGTTTCAATTAGAGACTAGTATTTTTGCCTAAATTATGGCAATGAAGTATTACAACAACATCTTAGAAACTATTGGCAATACACCCTTGGTTAAATTGAACAGGCTAACCAAGAACATTTCACCACTGGTCTTAGCAAAGGTTGAAACGACAAACCCTGGTAACTCTGTTAAAGACCGAATGGCTATTCAAATGATTGAAGACGCAGAAAAAGCTGGTAAAATCAAGCCTGGAGGAACAGTAATTGAAGGTACTAGCGGAAACACAGGAATGGGGTTGGCACTGGCTTGTATAGAAAAAGGGTATAAGTTAATTTGCACACTTGCCGATAAGCAAAGCAAGGAAAAAATGGATATTTTAAGGGCTATGGGTGCCGAGGTAATTGTTACACCGACCAATGTTGAACCCGAAGATCCACGATCTTATTACTCCGTTGCTAAAAGATTGGCAAATGAAATACCCAATGCATTTTATGTAAATCAGTACGATAATACTTCTAATACCAAAGCACACTATCTTTCTACTGGTCCAGAAATTTGGGAGCAAACAGAAGGTAAAATCACCCACTTTGTAGTTGGGGTAGGAACAGGAGGTACGATCTCAGGTGTTGGGAAATATTTAAAAGAACAAAACCCCAACGTAAAAATTATTGGAATTGATACCTACGGTTCGGTTTTTAAAAAATACCATGAAACGGGTATTTTTGATGAGAAAGAAATATATCCCTACGTTACAGAGGGCATAGGAGAAGATATTTTACCAAAAAATGTCAACTTTGACATTATTGATCACTTTGAAAAAGTAACAGACAAGGATGCTGCTGTTTATACTCGATTATTAGCTCGAGAAGAAGGTATTTTTGTGGGTAACTCTGCAGGAGCAGCTGTTGCAGGCATTTTACAGATAAAAGATATGTTTACCCCAGATGATGTGGTGGTGGTCTTGTTTCACGATCATGGAAGCAGATATGTGGGTAAAATGTTTAATGATGATTGGATGAAAGACCGTGGCTTTTTGGACTCAGAAAGTAATGCTTTGGGCTTAATAAAAAACCATAAACACAAAGAACTCATAACCATTCACCCAGAAGATGAACTGGGCACCGCAATAAGCAAAATGCAAGAATTTAATATTTCTCAAATTCCTGTAGTTGAAAACGATAAGCATTTAGGTGCTATAACTGAATCTATTGCATTTTCTGCATTAACCAAACAAGCGGATGCCGTAACTTCAAAAGTACGCTCCGTTATGTCAGCTCCCTTTGAGTATGTGGAAGGAAATGCAAGCGTTGAGGAAATCTCTAAGAAAATTACCAGAGAACAACCCGCTGTTTTGGTTAAAGATATGATTGGTGTAACTCACATCATAACGCGAGACGACATTATTAGCGCACTGAGTAATGAGCGTTGATATTGTCGATCAATTAGGTTATCCACTAAATTTTAAGAACAGACCGAAGCGCGTCGTAAGTCTGGTTCCATCAATAAGTGAGGCGCTTGCTGCATATGAGCCGTCCATAGAATTATTAGGTGTAACTAGGTTTTGCACACATCCTGCGCATTTAAGGAAAACTAAAGAGATTATTGGAGGTACTAAAGATATTGATGTTGACCGTATTTTGAGCTTACAACCAGATGTGGTAATCGCAAACAAGGAAGAAAATGGTAAAGCGGCGGTCGTAAAATTAAAAACACAGGTACCGGTATTCATCAGCGATATAAAAAATGCAGATGACGCAATTGATTTATTTCAGAAATTAGAACACCTGTTTTATGTGCCTAAGGAAAAGCAAATAGCTTTTGAAGTGGAAAAAACAACAAAAAGAATAAAACCCTTCCTTTCTGGTTCAGCGGCATATATCATCTGGAAAGACCCTCTAATGCATGCGGGAAATGACACTTTTATTAATTTTTGGCTCGAAAAAATAGGACTGAAGAATTTTTCAAAAGACAATCGTTACCCCGAAATATCTAGTAAAAGCTTGAGAAATAAAAATCCAGATTATATCTTCCTGTCAAGTGAACCCTACCCTTTCAAAGAAAAAAACTTGAAAGAATTTCAAGAAGAGTTTCCGAATTCGAAAGTAGCTTTAGTGGATGGTAGAATGTTCAGTTGGTACGGCACTGCAATATTAGAAACCGAACAATATTTTGAGCGTCTAAAAAACCAATTATCTGGCTAGACGGATATTATACCTTTGTATGTTGTGCACTCGATAATTAAATCACCAATTGTTTTACTACTCGCATTACTAGCCTTGCTATCAAAAGCAGACGCACAAAGTGTTGGGTTAGTTTTAAGTGGTGGTGGTGCTAATGGCATTGCACACGTAGGTGTAATTAAAGCCTTAGAAGAAAACAACATACCCATCAACTTTATTACCGGAACAAGCTCTGGCGCTTTTGTAGGAGCAATGTATGCGGCAGGTTACAGCCCTAAAGAGATGGAGCAGTTCTTTTTATCGGATCAATTTCAACAAATGGTTCAAGGTGACATAGAGGCAAAAGATCGGTTTTTATTAAAAGAAGAATATTCCAATGCTGGGATGGTGAAACTAAAGTTTTCTAAGAATCTAACCATACCCATTGCGCTGCCTACAAACTTGGTAGAACCCTCCTCAGTAGACTATCAAATAATGGAGATATTTGCACCTGCTAATGCGGCAGCAAGAGGAAATTTCGATAGTTTATTTGTTCCCTTTCGCTGTGTAGCTGCTGACATTGACCGTAAAGAGGAGTTCGTTTTTGAAGAGGGTAATCTATCAACAGCTGTTCGAGCTTCATTTACTTATCCATTTTACTTAAGACCCATTTTAGTCGAGGGAAAAGTGTTATTTGATGGGGGATTATATAACAACTTCCCACACGACCATATGACTAAAACATTTAGCCCCGATTTTATTATTGGCGTTAAAGTGACTAGTAACGAGGATCCTTCCAATGAAGACGATTTAATAAGTCAGGTCAAAAACATGCTTATTAGTAAGACAGATTTCAACCTAAAATCACCAGGTATTATTATCGAACCAGTTACCAATCACGGCACCTTCGAATTCAAAGAAATTAGAGAAATAATTGACTCGGGTTATACTAAAGCAATGCAACAAATGCATGTAATAAAAGAAAAAGTAACATCGAGAACAGAGCAGGAGTTGATCAGTTACGAAAGGGAGCAATTCAATAAGAAAAAACCTAATCTAGTTTTTGGCGAAGTCTGCGTAGATGGAAAAACGGTACAAAAAGAAAAGTACATAGAACGAAACTTGTGGCGTAAAAACAATGAAAAATCACAAAATAATATTCGTCGTAGCTATTATAGAACGGCCGCAGACCCCCATATTGCCAGCTTATACCCTACCGCAAGTTTTAAACCAGAGTCAAACCTTTATGAGTTGGATGTTACAACTAAGGACGAAAAACCATTGGAAATTCAATTTGGAGGCAACGTTTCAAGCCGGCCCATCAGCACTGGGTTTGTAGGTTTTCAATACAGAAATTACCGCAAGCTGGGCTTGAGGCTTCGCGCAAATAGTTATTTCGGTAGATTTTACAACTCTGGTTTATTAGGTGCGAGTTTGGATATACCCTCTGCTTACCCAATTGAAATTGAAACGGACCTTGTACTAAATAATTGGAACTACTTTAAAAGTAAAGCCTTCTTTTTTGATGACAAACGCCCCTCATACATTATTCAGTCTGAAACCTTCGTTGAATCAAGAATAAATGGTTCAATAGGTAATAATGCCAAACTAGGGCTAATATACTCATACTCCGAACTCAGTGATGATTATTATCAAACTAAAGACTTTACATCGGAAGATATTCCGGATAACACAGCTACAAACATCAATACAATTGGGGTTCAATTTGAACACAATAGCCTGAATAGAAAACTGTATGCTAGTAGTGGAACTCAACTGAAACTAACCTATCGATATAGTGGTGGCGAGGAAAATACGACCCCTGGAACTACAGCTCCAGAAACACTACAACCAATTGCTCAAGCGCACAACTGGCACCATGCAAACATTACGCTCGACTCATATTATAAAGAGAAAGGAATAGTAAGAATGGGGGTATATGCAGATGTCACCTACAACAATCAAACTTTATTCTCAAATTATACTGCAAGCATTTTAAGGTCACCGGCATTTCAGCCCACTCCTGAGAGTAATACGTTGTTTTTAGAGTCATTTCGTGCTTTCGAATATGCTTCTGTGGGCCATAAGTTTATCATTACTCCAATAAATAATTTTGACTTCCGCTTGGGAGCTTTTTTCATGTCTCCATACCGAAAAGTAATTAAGAATGAAGACGGTAGTCAGGGTGAAAAACTTGGGTTCGAATCTCTATTTTCAATAGCAACAGGCACCTTGGTATACAACTCACCTGTAGGTCCAATTAGTGTTGGATTGAACTACTATTACAATGTACCCGAAATAGCGCCAGAAAACACTACGCCTCTAACGTTCTTATTTCATTTTGGCTATATTTTATTTAATAAGAAAGCAATGTATTAATCCCTAAGCCTGACCAGTTGGACCACCAAAATTCATGGGAACCGCAGGTGGCGTATTTGCACCAGTATCTCGTATCTCGCCGTGCATAGACTCATACTTCTGAATATTATCATTTAATGCACCCGCTAATCGCTTTGCGTGCTCTGGTGTAAGCACAATTCTTGATTTTACCTTTGATTTTGGTGTTCCAGGCATGATATTAATAAAATCAACTATAAACTCTGACGTACTGTGTGTAATAATAGCGAGGTTTGAATATATACCTTCTGCCACCTCTTCAGTCAACTCAATGTTTATCTGCCCTTCCTTTTGTTCTTTATTATCTTCCATACTTCAAATCTAGCAACAAAAAAGGCCTCAATTGAGGCCTTTTTTTATTAATTGTGATAATTGTTAATCTAAAATTACACTGTCCGTTGCAGCTTCTTTCAGTTTGTCATACTCTTCTTTAGAACCTACAATATAATCATCGTACTCTCTCAATCCTGTTCCAGCAGGTATCTTATGTCCAACGATAACATTCTCTTTAAGCCCCATCAAGTAATCTCGCTTACCTCTTACAGCTGCTTCGTTTAACACTTTAGTAGTCTCTTGGAAAGAAGCCGCTGAAATGAAACTATCAGTTTGTAAAGAGGCTCTTGTAATACCTTGAAGAATCGTTTTTCCAATTGCTGGACTAGCTTCTCTTCCTTGCATAACATTCTGCTCTTTTCTGGCCAGCATGCTATTCTCGTCATTGAAATTGACCTTAGAAATAATTTGACCAGCATTATACTTCTCTGAGTCACCAGCTTCTTCCACAATCATTTTTCCTATGATTTGATCATTCTCTTCAATGAAATCAGTCTTATTGACCAATTGCTTTTCTAAGAATTTAGTGTCACCAGAATCCATGATTTCAACCTTACGCATCATTTGACGTACAATCACCTCGAAGTGCTTATCGTTAATTTTCACGCCTTGAAGTCGATATACCTCCTGAACTTCATTTACAATATACTCTTGAACAGCTGTAGGGCCCTTGATATTTAAAATGTCATTAGGCGTAATCGCTCCGTCACTTAATGGAGTTCCAGCTTTTACAAAGTCATTTTCTTGAACCAAGATATGTTTAGAAAGCGATACTAAGTATTTCTTAACCATACCGTTTCTTGCTTCAACAATAACTTCTCTGTTACCTCTTTTGATCTTACCGAAAGAAACGATACCATCAATTTCAGACACAACAGCTGGGTTAGAAGGGTTACGTGCTTCAAAAAGCTCAGTAACTCTTGGCAGACCCCCTGTAATATCACCAGACTTTCCACTCTGACGAGGAATCTTAACCAGAATTGTACCGCCAGTCACCTTATCGCCTTCATTAATGATAATATGGGCTCCAACTGGAATGTTATATGAACGAAGATTCTCACCCTTTTTATCCTGAACATGAATTGTTGGATTTTTCTTCTTATCTCTATTTTCAATTATTACTTTCTCAGTAAATCCAGTTTGCTCATCGGATTCTTCCTTGTAAGTAACACCTTTTTCTACGTTTTCAAAAGCAATTGTTCCGTCGAATTCAGTAAGGATTACCGCATTATAAGGGTCCCACTTACAAATCTCTTCGTCTTTTTTAACCTTATCACCGCTCTTTTTAAAGATTTCAGAACCGTAAGGTATGATACCTGTCATCAGCACGTTTCCTTTGCTGTCAACAATTCTCATTTCAGCCGAACGACCAATTACCCATTCGATTTCCTTACCATCATCTTTCTTTACAACGGTTCTCAATTCATCTACCTCCAGCTTACCAGAAGCTTTGGCTATGATTTTAGATTCCGCGGCAATGTTTGATGCAGTACCTCCTACGTGGAACGTACGAAGAGTAAGCTGCGTACCTGGTTCTCCAATAGACTGTGCTGCAATAACACCAACAGATTCTCCCTTCTGAACATCGTGTCCAGTCGAAAGTGATCTACCGTAACATTTTGAACATGCTCCTCGTCCAGTTTCACAAGTCAATACAGACCTGATTTCAACCTCTTCAATACCAGCAGCTTCAATTTCTTTTGCTAATTCGTCCGTTATTACACCGCCAGCTTCAATGATTACATCATCTGAATCGGGTCTGTAAACATCTACAAGTGCCGTTCTACCTTCTATTCTATCAGAAAGAGGCTCAACGATTTCATCATTGTTTGTTAAAGCAGTTGCTGTAAGCCCTCTTAGAGTACCACAATCTTTCTCGGTAATTACTACATCTTGAGAAACATCTACCAAACGACGAGTCAAATAACCTGCATCTGCCGTTTTAAGAGCCGTATCTGCAAGACCTTTACGCGCACCGTGAGTAGAAATAAAATATTCAAGAATAGAAAGTCCTTCTTTAAAGTTTGACAAAATTGGATTTTCAATAATGTCTTGACCACCAGAGTTTCCAGATTTCTTTGGCTTAGCCATAAGCCCCCTCATTCCGCTTAACTGACGAATTTGTTCTTTAGAACCCCTCGCACCAGAGTCAAACATCATATAAACTGAGTTAAATCCCTGATTATCATTTTTTAATCGGGTCATCAAAGCATTCGTCAATTTAGAATTGGTATGTGTCCAAATATCAATGATTTGATTGTACCGCTCATTGTTCGTGATCAGTCCCATATTATAGTTAGACTTTACACCTTCAACCTCTTCGTTCGCAGCATTTAGCAGTATTTCTTTTTCTGGCGGAACTACTACATCCATCAAGTTAAAAGATAATCCACCCCTAAAAGCCATGTAGTAACCTAGCGATTTAATATCGTCTAAGAATTTAGCGGTTTTCGCAAAGCCTGTTACTTTCAGTACTCTACCGATAATATCTCTAAGAGATTTTTTCGTTAGTAGGTCATTTATGTAACCCACTTCTTCAGGTACTACTTTATTGAACAATACTCGTCCACAAGTAGTTTCTATCATGTGCTCTACATGTTCACCATTTACAACATCCTTAACTTTTACTTTGATTATTGAGTGTAAATCTAACTGGTTTTCATTGTAAGCTACAGTTACCTCTTCAGGAGAGTAGAATGCCATGCCTTCACCTTTAACAGGCACTTCTTTAGTGTTTTTTCTCTGTTTGGTCATGTAATATAGACCAAGAACCATATCTTGAGAAGGTACCGCAATTGGTGCACCGTTAGCAGGGTTTAGAATATTGTGCGAAGCCAACATCAACAATTGAGCTTCAAGCACTGCTGCATTACCTAAAGGAAGGTGAACAGCCATCTGATCACCATCAAAATCCGCGTTAAATGCAGTACAAACTAGTGGGTGCAATTGAATCGCTTTTCCTTCAATCAATTTTGGCTGAAAAGCTTGAATCCCTAGTCTGTGCAAAGTCGGGGCTCTGTTCAGTAAGACAGGGTGCCCTTTCAATACGTTTTCAAGAATATCCCAAACTACAGGCTCTTTTCTGTCAACAATTTTCTTGGCAGATTTTACCGTTTTTACAATACCTCTTTCAATCATCTTACGGATAATGAAAGGCTTGTAAAGTTCAGCGGCCATACCTTTGGGAAGACCACATTCGTGCAATTTCAATTCGGGGCCAACAACAATAACCGAACGTGCAGAATAATCAACACGCTTACCTAAAAGGTTTTGACGGAAACGTCCTTGCTTACCCTTTAACGAATCTGAAAGTGACTTTAAAGCTCTATTTGATTCAGTTTTTACCGCTGAAGATTTTCTAGAATTATCAAATAAAGAATCTACAGCTTCTTGAAGCATACGTTTCTCATTTCTAAGAATTACTTCAGGAGCCTTAATTTCTAAAAGACGTTTTAGACGATTATTTCTGATAATAACACGACGATAAAGGTCATTTAAATCAGAAGTTGCAAAACGACCACCATCCAAAGGAACTAGTGGACGTAATTCTGGTGGAATTACAGGAACCACTTTAACAATCATCCACTCTGGTCTATTGTCCATGTGAGATTGAGCTTCTCTAAATGCCTCTACAACTTGAAGTCTTTTCAGTGCCTCATTTTTACGTTGCTGAGAAGTTTCCGTATTTGCTTTGTGTCTTAAATCGTAAGATAGTTTATCTAAATCAGCATTTCTCAACAAGTCATAAAGTGCTTCAGCACCCATTTTAGCAATAAACTTGTTTGGGTCAGAATCATCCAAATACTGGTTGTCACTAGGTATTTTATCCAAAATATCTAGATACTCTTCTTCCGTTAAGAAATCAAGTACATTTAATGCCTCACCTTCAGCATCAGTAGCTACACCAGATTGAATCACCACATATCTTTCGTAGTAGATGATTGTATCTAGTTTTTTACTTGGAAGGCCCAATAAATATCCTATCTTGTTTGGCAGAGACTTAAAGTACCAGATGTGTGCTACAGGAACGACTAAAGCAATATGCCCCATTCGCTCTCTACGAACTTTCTTTTCAGTTACTTCGACACCACAACGGTCGCAAATAATTCCTTTATAGCGTATTCTTTTGTATTTACCACAGTGGCATTCGTAGTCCTTAACAGGACCAAAAATTCGCTCACAAAAAAGTCCATCGCGCTCAGGCTTATAGGTACGATAGTTAATCGTTTCCGGCTTAAGCACCTCTCCTCTAGACTGCTCTAATATGAGCTCAGGAGATGCTAGGCTTATGGTTATTTTATTGAATTCACTGTTAACTTTATTTTCTTTTCTTAAAGCCATGTTATACTCTAGTTAAATCTGGATAATTCTTTAATTAATCTAAGGTGATATTTAAACACAGTCCTCTCATTTCGTGCAATAACACGTTAAATGATTCTGGAATTCCTGGTGTCGGCATATTTTCACCTTTCACAATTTTCTCATAAGTTTTTGCCCTTCCGATAACATCGTCAGACTTAACCGTAAGAATTTCCTGTAGAATGTTTGCTGCACCGAATGCCTCAAGTGCCCATACTTCCATTTCACCAAATCGCTGACCCCCGAATTGAGCTTTACCACCCAATGGTTGCTGCGTAATTAATGAGTATGGTCCAATTGAACGTGCATGCATTTTATCATCCACCAAATGGTGTAGTTTCAGCATGTAAATTACACCAACTGTTGCCGGTTGATCAAACTGCTCACCTGTACCTCCATCATATAGCTGTGTTCTTCCCATTTCTGGTATTCCAGCTTTTTCAGAGTATTCGTTGATTTGGTCTAATGTAGCTCCATCAAAAATTGGTGTAGCGAACTTAACCCCCAGTCGTTTACCGGCCCAGCCTAATACTGTTTCATAAATCTGCCCTAAGTTCATCCTTGAAGGTACACCTAGTGGATTTAATACAATATCAACGGGAGTACCATCTTCCATAAACGGCATATCTTCTTGACGCACAATTTTGGCAACTATACCTTTGTTACCATGACGCCCAGCCATTTTGTCTCCTACTTTTAGCTTTCTCTTCTTTGCTAAGAATACTTTTGCTAACTGAACAATACCTGGAGGCAATTCATCACCGATAGAAATTTTAAATTTCGCACGTTTCATTACTCCAACATACGCACTAGCCTTAACATGATAATTATGCAATAAACGCTTAATTAACTCATTCTTTGACTCGTCCGTAGTCCAACCAGAAGCACTAATATCACTGTAATCTACAGTGTTTAGCAATTTCAAAGTAAACTTCGTACCCTTAGGTATAATCTCTTCTTTGTAATTATTAAGCACTCCTTGCGAAGTTTTACCACTCACAATGCTGAATAATTTCTCAACCAATGCTGATTTCAAATCCGCAATCTCGCCGTTATACTTTTCTTCAACAGCTTCTAACTGAGTTTTTTCTTCAGCTTTTGCTTTTCTATCTTTTATTTTCCTTGAGAAAAGTTTTTTATCTACGACAACACCTTGAACTGAAGGAGACACTTTTAGGGAAGCATCTTTTACATCTCCAGCTTTGTCACCAAAGATTGCGCGCAATAGTTTTTCTTCAGGAGTTGGGTCTGTTTCACCTTTTGGGGTAATCTTACCAATTAATATATCTCCTTCTTTAACATGCGTTCCAACCCTAACTAATCCATTTTCGTCAAGATTGCGAGTAGCTTCCTCACTTACATTTGGAATATCTGCAGTTAATTCCTCTAAGCCAAGCTTAGTATCCCTTACTTCTAAAGAATACTCCTCAATGTGAACAGAGGTATATATATCGTCTTTAACAACATTCTCAGAAATAACAATTGCATCCTCAAAATTATATCCTTTCCAAGGCATGAATGCTACCATTAGGTTTCTACCCAAAGCCAGCTCTCCATCTTGAGTTGCATAACCCTCAACAAGCACTTGTCCTTTGTGAACACGCTCACCAGGACGAACAATTGGTTTGTGATTGATACTTGTTGTTTGATTTGTTTTGGCAAACTTTATTAAGTCGTAAGATTCTGTACCATCGGTAAACGATACCAACTCATCTTCTTCATTTCGGTCGTATTTAACCACAATTTTTCTACCATCAACATATTCAACAGTACCATCGGCTTCTGCAGCTATGAGTACTCTCGAATCTTCAGCAACCGGTTGTTCAAGACCAGTACCAACAATTGGTGAGTCTGCTCTTAACAACGGAACAGCCTGGCGCTGCATGTTAGATCCCATCAATGCACGGTTTGCATCATCATGCTCCAAGAAAGGAATTAAAGAAGCAGCAATTGAAGCAATTTGGTTAGGTGCTACATCCATAAGGGATACGTCATTGGGCTCCACAACAGGGAAGTCTCCTTCATACCGTGCTTTTACCTTTTCAGTTTCAAATTCACCCTTATTCGTAATAACTGCATTAGCCTGTGCAATGGTGTGACCATTCTCTTCTTCAGCAGCTAAGTAGGTTACATCTTTATTTAAATCAACTTTACCGTCAGTAACTGTTCGGTAGGGAGTTTCTATAAATCCTAACTTATTCACTTTTGCATAAACACACATTGAAGATATCAAACCAATATTCGGTCCTTCAGGTGTTTCTATTGTACAAAGTCTTCCGTAGTGTGTATAATGTACATCACGAACCTCAAAACCTGCCCGCTCTCTAGAAAGACCGCCTGGTCCTAAAGCAGACATTCTTCTCTTGTGGGTAACCTCAGAAAGTGGATTCGTTTGATCCATGAACTGAGATAATTGGTTTGTACCAAAGAATGAGTTTATTACAGAAGAAAGTGTTTTGGCATTAATTAAATCTATTGGAGTAAAAACCTCATTATCGCGAACATTCATTCTTTCACGAATAGTTCTTGCCATTCTTGCTAATCCTACACCAAACTGGTTGTACAATTGCTCTCCAACAGTTCTTACCCTTCTGTTAGAAAGGTGATCAATATCATCAACATCCGTTTTGGCATTGATTAATTTGATCAGATACTTTATGATTTCAATAATGTCTTGCTTCGACAGGATTTTAGTATCCATATCGATATCAAGTCCTAATTTTTTGTTGATTCTATAACGACCAACTTCACCTAAATCGTAACGCTTGTCAGAGAAAAATAACTTGTCAATGATTCCACGTGCTGTTTCTTCATCTGGTGGTTCAGCATTTCTAAGCACTCTATAAACATGCTCAACAGCTTCGATTTCAGAGTTTGAAGGGTCTTTCTGAAGAGTATTATAGATAATCGTATAATCCGCTGCGTTTGAATCTTCCTTGTGTAACAAGATGGTTTTTGAGCCTGAATCCATGATAATATCTACATGCTCATCCCCTAAAATAGTCTCACGATCAACTATTACTTCATTACGCTCGATGGAAACAACTTCACCAGTATCTTCATCAACAAAATCCTCAAACCAAGTTTTAAGTACACGAGCAGCTAACTTGCGCCCTTTTACTTTTTTAAGTTGTGTTTTGTTTACTTTAATTTCATCAGCAAGGTCGAAAATCTCCAAAATATCTTTGTCGCTTTCGTATCCAATTGCTCTTAATAGTGTAGTAACCGGTAATTTTTTCTTTCTGTCAATGTACGCATACATTACAGAGTTAATGTCCGTTGCAAATTCAATCCACGATCCTTTAAAAGGAATTACACGAGCTGAATACAATTTGGTTCCATTAGCATGAAAGCTGTGACCAAAAAATACACCTGGAGATCGGTGTAATTGAGACACAACTACACGTTCAGCACCATTAATGATGAATGCCCCTTTTGGAGTCATGTATGGAATGGTTCCTAAATAAACATCTTGAACAATTGTTTCAAAATCTTCGTGTTCTGGATCCGTACAATAAAGCTTCAATTTAGCCTTTAGAGGAACACTGTAAGTTAGGCCGCGTTCAATGGTTTCTTGTATGGAGTAACGAGGCGGGTCAACGAAATAATCCAAAAATTCAAGGACAAAGTTATTTCTTGCATCCGTTATTGGAAAATTCTCACTGAACACTTTAAAGAGACCTTCCTGCTCTCTATTTTCAGGCGTCGTTTCAAGTTGAAAATAGTCTTGAAATGACTTAATCTGAATATCCAGAAAATCTGGGTATTGTAATCGGTTTTTGGTGGTTCCGAAGTTTATCCTCTTACTGTTTGCTTCCTGTTGAATCATGGAACTTAAGGGCAATTAATTAGACAAAAAATATGTTACTACTATAAACACCAAAGGGTTTAGATCCGCCGTTGGCGGAGTCTAAACCTTTGGTATAAATTATTGTGGTGAAGTTACTTAAGCTCAACCTCAGCTCCAACTTCTTCCAATTGAGCTTTAAGAGCCTCTGCTTCATCTTTAGGAACTCCTTCTTTAATTGTTTCAGGAGCACCATCAACGATAGCTTTTGCTTCTTTTAAACCTTGACCTGTAAGTTCTTTTACTAACTTAACTACTTTAAGTTTGCTAGCTCCACCAGATTTAAGGATTACATCGAATTCGGTTTTTTCTTCAGCACCGCCAGCATCACCGCCACCAGCTGCTGGACCAGCCACTGCAACTGCAGCTGCAGCTGGCTCAATTCCGTATTCTTCTTTTAAGATTTCTGCAAGTTCGCTAACTTCTTTTACAGTAAGGTTAACCAATTGCTCAGCAAATTCTTTTAAATCAGCCATTTTATTTTAAATTTTAATTGTGTACTTAATAAATTAATTAATCAAATTATTCAGATCGCTCTGAAAGAGTTTTTACGATTCCAGAAATTGTACTTCCGCTAGAATTAAGCGCAGAAATAACATTTTTCGCTGGAGATTCTAACAACATAATAACGTCAGCAATAAGTTCATTCTTAGACTTAAGACTTGCTAATGTATCTAATTGAGTGTCTCCTAGATAAACGGTTTCTTCAACCCATGCACCTTTAAGTACAGGTTTATCAGTTTTTTTTCTGAATTCTTTTATCAGCTTTGCTGGAACGTTACCCATTTCCGCAGTCATAACTGAAGTATTGCCTTTCAGCACCTCATTCAACTCCGAATAGTCACGTCCTTCAACTTTCTCCATCGCCATTTTCAGTAGTGTGTTTTTAACCACTTGGAGTTTAACCTCCTTATTGGCACACATACGTCTAAGTTTTGACGTAGAATCAGCATTCATACCTGCTAGATCAGCAAGATACACAACACCAGCACTAGATAATCTTTCCGAAAGATCCTCTACAATCTGTGATTTTTCTTCTCTTGTCATATTATTTTTTTAAAGAGATTCACTCTCCCGCCTACGCGGAAATATTTTTAGGATCCACTGCTACACTTGGACTCATTGTACTACTAATAAAAATGCTTTTCATATAAACACCTTTAGCCGCAGCAGGTTTGAGTTTAACCAAAGTTTGTAACAATTCTTGAGTGTTGTCATATAGCTTGTCAGCATCAAAAGATGCCTTACCTACAGAAGCGTGAATAATACCGTATTTATCAACTTTAAAGTCGATTTTACCAGCTTTCACTTCTGTAACAGCTTTTGCTATATCCATAGTAACAGTACCTGTTTTTGGGTTTGGCATTAAGCCACGAGGACCTAATATTCTTCCCAAAGCACCTACTTTACCCATAACTGAAGGCATAGTTACAATGACATCTACGTCAGTCCAACCACCTTTAATTTTATCCACGTACTCATCAAGACCCACATAATCAGCTCCAGCTGCTTTTGCTTCTTCCTCTTTATCGGGAGTACAAAGCACTAAAACTTTTGTGTCTTTACCAGTACCATGTGGAAGGGTAACAGTACCTCTTACCATTTGATTTGCCTTTCGAGGATCAACCCCTAAACGCACAGCGATATCCACAGTAGCGTCAAATTTCGTCAACGAAACCTCTTTAATCGTGCTTACCGCATCTTTAATCGAGTAAAGTTTCTCGCTGTCGATTTTTGAAATCGCTTCTTTTTTCTTTTTTGTTAATGTAGCCATTACTTGTTTTTTTAGACCAGATTACTTTTTAACAGTCACACCCATGCTTCTTGCAGTACCCGCTACCATTTTCATAGCAGATTCAACATTGAAACAGTTTAAATCAGGCATTTTGTCTTCGGCAATTCTCCTTACGTCATCCATTTTAATGGAGGCCACTTTCTTTCTGTTTGGTTCAGGTGAACCAGACTTCAATTTAAGCGCCTCTTTAATTTGAACAGCAACTGGAGGGGTTTTAATAACAAATTCAAACGACTTATCAGAATAAACGGTAATGATAACTGGAAGCACTTTACCGGCTTTATCCTGTGTTCGTCCATTGAACTGTTTACAGAACTCCATAATATTCACCCCTTTAGCACCTAATGCAGGTCCTACGGGAGGTGAAGGGTTTGCAGCTCCGCCCCTAATCTGTAACTTGATCAGGCCACTTACTTCTTTCGCCATGTTTTTAAATTTACCTATTCAGTTCTTTCGAACTATTTATAATTAATGCTTGGAAGCAGACATTACTCTTTCTCGACTTGCATGTAACTTAATTCTAATGGAGTTTTTCTTCCGAAAATTTTCACCATTACTTTAAGTTTTTTCTTCTCTTCGTTAATCTCTTCGATTGTACCAGAGAATGAGTTAAATGGACCATCTATTACTTTCACTGTTTCACCAATGATAAACGGTATATTTAATTCTTCGTCACTAACTGCAAGTTCGTCAACTTTTCCTAAAATTCTATTTACCTCAGTTTGTCTAAGTGGCATAGGCTCACCGCCTTTTTCTCCACCTAAAAAACCGATAACATTCGGTACATTCTTAATCACGTGAGGAACTTCACCTACAAGGCTTGCCTCAATAAGAACATAACCTGGAAAAAAGTTCCTTTCCTTGGATACTTTCTTCCCTTTTCTTATTTGAAAAACTTTCTCGGTAGGTATAAGTATCTGAGCTACATAGTCGGTCATTTTCATACGATCGACTTCCATCTCAATATACTCCTTTACTTTTTTTTCTTTCCCGCTAATTGCGCGAACTACGTACCAACGTTTTTTAATTTCTTGTGCCATGTAAAGCGCTTGGTTTAGTTAAATATTTTTGTGTAAATCAAATCCATCAATTGACCAAAACCAAGGTCCATTATATAGATTACGATTGCGAAAATGAAAGTAGCAAACAAAACAACTACAGCACTATTTTGTAGGTTTTTCCATGTTGGCCAACTTACCTTATGAACCATCTCGTCATAAGTTTCTCTCATATATACCTTTACATCTGCCATTTCTTTACATCTTTACTTGCACGGGTGGTAGGGATCGAACCCACGACCTTTGGTTTTGGAGACCACTGCTCTACCAGCTGAGCTACACCCGTAGATAAGCGTTAACCGATAATTTTATCCTAGAGAACTTTCTCTAACCCCCAAAACAGAGGGTGCAACACCCATATTTTTAAAACAGACAAAAGGTATCCCCACAAGTAGGAACACCTTTTGCTGAATTTAATTTACTTTAAGACCACTGTCTTATTCAACTATATCAGTGATTTGACCTGCACCAACAGTTCTACCACCTTCACGAATAGCGAATTTTAAACCTTTGTTTATTGCTACTGCAGCAATAAGATTTACTTGAATAGTAAGGTTATCACCTGGCAATACCATCTCACGATCTTCTGGAAGAATAATTTCACCAGTAACATCCGTTGTTCTCAAATAAAACTGAGGACGGTAATTATTATGGAAAGGAGTGTGACGTCCACCTTCTTCTTTTTTCAACACATAGATTTCAGCTTTGAATTTCGTATGTGGAGTAATTGAACCCGGCTTAGCGATTACCATTCCTCTTTTGATAGCCTCTTTTTCGATACCTCTCAAAAGTAAACCTACGTTATCACCTGCTTCACCTCTATCAAGAATCTTACGAAACATCTCAACACCAGTAACAACTGATTTCATTTTTTCAGCTCCGAATCCAATGATATCTACCTCTTCTCCAGAGTTGATAACACCAGTTTCAATTCTTCCTGTAGCAACAGTTCCACGTCCAGTAATTGAGAAAACATCCTCAACTGGCATTAAGAAATCTTTGTCAACTTCACGTGGTGGCTCTTCAATATAAGCATCTACTGCAGCCATTAGCTCCATAACCTTATCTTGCCACTCAGCTTTTCCTTCTAATGCACCTAAGGCAGAACCTTGAATGATTGGAGTGTTATCGCCATCGTACTCATAGAATTCTAACAATTCTCTGATTTCCATTTCAACTAGCTCTAATAACTCTTCATCATCAACCATATCCACTTTATTCATGAATACAACGATACGTGGAACACCTACCTGACGAGCTAAAAGGATATGCTCTCTAGTTTGTGGCATTGGGCCATCAGTAGAAGCAACAACCAATATAGCACCGTCCATTTGAGCAGCACCAGTAACCATGTTCTTAACATAATCGGCGTGACCTGGACAATCTACGTGAGCGTAGTGTCTGTTTTCTGTTTGGTATTCAACGTGTGAAGTATTAATTGTAATACCTCTTTCTTTTTCTTCAGGAGCATTATCAATTGATGCGAAATCCCGGATTTCCGACAAACCTTTGTCAGACAATGTTTTAGTGATCGCTGCCGTCAATGTTGTTTTACCATGATCAACGTGACCAATAGTCCCTACATTTAAATGCGGTTTCGAACGATCGAATTTTTCCTTAGCCATAGCTATTTAAATTTACGAGTTGTTATTTGAGTTCTATATTATTTACAATCTTAATTCCTTAACAAGAGCCAATGACGGGAATTGAACCCGTGACCTCTTCCTTACCAAGGAAGCGCTCTACCCCTGAGCTACACCGGCTAACAAAAGAGCGGGAGACGAGATTCGAACTCGCGACCCTCAGCTTGGAAGGCTGATGCTCTACCAACTGAGCTACTCCCGCCTTTAATTATCCACTGAATCTTCAGAGGACTTTGGTGGGGAGAGCAGGATTCGAACCTGCGAAGCTTTCGCAACAGATTTACAGTCTGCCCCATTTGGCCGCTCTGGAATCTCCCCAACAAGGAGCCGGTGGAGGGATTCGAACCCCCGACATGCTGATTACAAATCAGCTGCTCTGGCCAACTGAGCTACACCGGCAATATTCTTAAAAAAAAGAACAATTCCCCCTCTAACGCACTACGCCTTAAAAAGGGTCTGCAAATGTAAAAAAGAAAAACGTTCAACAATGAACGTTTTAAAAAAAAATTATTTTCAGTTTTTCACCTGAATTTTGAAGGCAAAAAATAGTTCAGAAGTGAGCAAATACTATACTTTTCTTTTCTTCTCCTTATACTTCTTCACCTGTCGTCGCAATGCCTCTACTGCCAAGTCAGTTGACTCTTCGAATGATTTACATTGTTTCTTTACAAATAAGTCTTGCCCTGGGACCAATAGTTTTATTTCTGTGATTTTATTCTGGTTGTCGTCGGCCTTATCTAATTTTAAAAACACCTCTCCTTCGATAATGTTATCAAAATATTGATCTAACTTATCTAATCTTTTCCCTATAAATGCTTCAAGCTTTTGATCCGCATCAAAATGAATTGAATGAATTTTTACTTTCATAAGAACCTCCTTGTTTTATGCTCTAGGGTGAGCTTGTTTATATATAGTTTTTAATTTCTCAAAAGTATTATGAGTATAGACCTGCGTCGCACTCAAATTTGCATGACCTAACAACTCTTTGACTGCATTCAAGTCAGCACCATTATTCAGAATATGCGTTGCGAAAGTGTGCCGTAATATATGAGGACTCTTCTTATCTAAAGTTGTTATTGTCGACAAGGTAGAATTTATTGAGCGGTAAACCAACTTTGGATATGCTTTTTTTCCTGAATTTGTAGTAATTATAAACGCTGATTCAATTCCAGCTTCCCGCTTTATTGACTCAAAGTCACTTACCAGTTTTAACACATTATTAGTTACTGGAATCAATCTTTCTTTATTCCTTTTACCCAATACTCTGATTTGATTTTGGCCCTTATCAATATCTGAGTTTTTGAGATTGATGAGTTCAGCCAGCCTCATACCCGTAGCGTACAATAGTTCAAAAATGAGAAAGTCTCTGTGGGTTTGAAAAGTTTGTGATTGCTCTTTTCCGCTATATAAGTACAGCGTTTTTTCATCCACGAATTCTGGTAAGCGCTTGTTGGTTTTTGGTCCCGTTATATTCTTAACTGGATTATGATGTATATCTCCTGTTTTCAATTTAAACTTGAAATACCCTCTTATGGAGCTCAACTTTCTATTTACAGTCCTTGCTCCTACTCCAGACTCCATTAATGATGCCAGCCAACTACGTACCGTCTGAGCAGTAGATTCAGTGAGATCTGTGATTTCGTATTCATCTGTTAAGAAAACGGCGTAAGACTCGATGTCTTTTGTATAAGCCGCCACTGTATAATCGGATGCTCGTTTCTCCGTTTTTAGATATTGAATATACTCTTGAACCACTATAAAATAAAACAGGTCATAAATTTAATAAATCTATGACCTGCACTCATTGTATATGTTGTTAAAGTATATCTACTCTTCAGCGTTTTTCATCTGCTCTTTATAGATTGCTTTCAATAATTGCTCTCTCTTACGAATAGAAGGCTTAGTGAACTTCTGACGATCACGCAACTCTCTCATAGTTCCTGTACGTTCAAATTTCTTCTTGTACTTTTTTACTGCGCGATCTATGTTTTCGCCTTCTTTTATTGGTATGATCAACATAATTTACCTTCTTATTTTCTAATAGGGGCGCAAAAGTAATATTAATCTCTACTTCCGCAACAATTTATTTTAATATTTCTCTAGCAATTACCAATTTTTGAATCTCGCTGGTTCCTTCACCAATAGTACATAGTTTACTATCTCGATAAAACTTCTCCACTGGATAGTCCTTTGTATAACCGTATCCACCAAAAATTTGAACCGCTTCTGTACTTGCTCTTACACATACTTCAGATGCATAATACTTTGCAAATGCAGATTCCTTGGTCATTTTAACGCCGCGATTTTTCATGTCTCCAGCTTGCAGTATTAGCAATTCTGCAGCCTCTATTTCTGTGGCCATATCAGCCAATTTGAAACCAATAGCCTGAAATTCAGAAATAGGTTTACCAAACTGCTCTCGCTCTTTTGAGTATTTTACAGAAGCTTCATAAGCACCTTTAGCAATTCCTAATGAAAGCGCAGCGATAGAAATTCTTCCTCCATCTAATACTTTCATAGCTTGAACAAAACCTTCTCCGACATTACCCAAGACATTTTCTTTTGGAACTTTGCAATCCTCAAATATCAGCTCAGTAGTTTCAGAGGCACGCATTCCTAGCTTAGACTCTTTTTTTCCTGAAGAAAAACCTGGAGTTCCTTTTTCTATAACAAACGCTGTCATTCCATGCGAATCACCTTTTTCTCCGGTTCTGGCAATAACCACAGCAACATCTCCTGATTTTCCGTGGGTAATGAAGTTCTTAGAACCGTTAAGTACAAAATGGTCTCCTTTATCTACAGCCACCGTATTCATGCCACCAGCATCCGATCCAGTGTTCTGCTCGGTTAATCCCCAAGCACCTAACCACTCACCAGTAGCTAATTTTGGCAAATACTTCTTTTTTTGCTCTTCTGACCCGAAATACATTATGTGACCCGTACACAAGGAGTTATGCGCCGCTACACTTAATCCGATTGAGCCGCAAACTTTAGCAATCTCTGAAACGACAGTGATGTATTCCATGTATCCAAATCCGCTACCGCCATATTCAGTAGGAACAAGAACTCCCATTAGACCTAACTTTCCTAACTCATGAAACAAAGGCACAGGAAACTCTTCTGCTTCATCCCACTTCATAACATTGGGGCGGATTTCCTTTTCAGAAAAGTCACGCACCATGTCGCGAATCATTTTCTGGTTTTCTGTCATTTCAAAATTCATATCTCTTCTTTTTAATAAGTTGTAATACTATGTATGTCACCTGAATATTTGTTCAACAGCGACGTTCCTTTCAAATCTGATAATTCTACTAAGAATGAAAACCCTGCTATCCTACCTCCTGACTTTAAAACCAACTCAGATGCTGCCTTTGCAGTGCCGCCAGTGGCTAATAAGTCATCATGAATTAAAACGTTTTGACCCGAAGCTATCGCATCTATGTGCATTTCAATTTCTGACGAACCATACTCTAATTCGTATTTATACGAAATAGTCTTATAGGGTAACTTACCTTTTTTTCTAACTGTAACAAATGGAACTTTAAAGTGTTGAGCCAATAACATACCAAACAAAAATCCTCTGGACTCCACACCGACAATGCAGTCTATATTTTCATTGCTAAAGTGATTTCCAATTTCTAGCGTTATTTTTCTGCACAAATCGTGATTTTTAAGCACGGGAGTTATGTCCTTAAAATTAATTCCGGGCTTTGGAAAATCTGGAATTGTGCGAATGGTAGCGTCTAGTTCCTGAGCAATCATCTAGTTAAACTTCATATAATGTTTTACCTTTTTCAAAAATGAATCTGGTAATGGACCTGCTTTTTTAAAGTCGCGCAAAGAAATGAATTTTCCTTGTTCATTTTTATATGTGAATAAAAGTTTAGTTTCATAGTAATCAAAATATGGATGAGCCAATAAGTCGTTGAATTCACAATGGTTTATTGCTATTTTATTAATCTGACTGGTGTCTATCACAATATTGTTCTTAATGCCCTTCAGCGTTTCTTCAGGTAGGTATTTTATTTCATACAATTGGTCAAATCTATAAAACCCTCCTAATTGATTTCGGTACTGGATAATTATGCTAGCATAATAAGGGCCTATTCCGTACAATGAAATTAAGTGCGCAGTATCTGCACTATTTATCTCAATTAGTTGATTGGAACCAATATTCTTTTGATACCTATTTTCGCTTTTAACACGATCAATTTGGCTTGAATCATGCTTTCCGTGAGGCTCTATTTTTATGAAGGGCTTATAAATTTCGTGCAAAGATTCGTCATACAAGTACAGTTTCAGTACATCATCTGGCTCTTTAAATCCCCTCACTTTTTCTCTGTAATTAATAAAACTTTGTGCTAGGTTTCTGCTAAAACCCAGAAGTAGAAGACTATCCACAGATATAGAATTGGGATCAAAATAAAATAGTGCCTTAGTTGACATACTCCTCTTACCCTCCTCTTTCTCGATTTTGCTACTACCCAATTCCACTTCGGAAATATTTGATTGCTCTAATTCTAAATATGGTTGAATCTTCAAAAACTTTGCGCTATCAATGACGTACGCTGCTTTTAATTCTTCTATGCTTTGAAAGCTACCGCCAATTGCCCGCTTAAAATTCAGAATAGCCTTTGCTTGTTTTTTAGAGAAGCCAAGTTGGGCCCAATCGGAGCTTGTTGCCGTGTTTATTTCAATAGCGTAAGGTGTGTTTACTTCACCATTACGTGCGGGTTTTTGATTATTTACCCGGATTAAACTATCCAGTTGGGTTGTATCAATATGAGGGGCTTTTACCCAGTAATCCAACGAATAGTTAAATCCAATAATCAAAAGAACTAAAAAGGTGAAGCCTAATAATCCTTTACGTTCGTGTTTGTATACATCAAATAAGTCAGCAAGTAGCTTCCTGAATTCCGTTTTCTTACTATTCAAGATTTACTTAAATCGTTTAATCTCTCCCGTTTTAAGACGCTGGTAATAACTAATCATGTCTTTTCGTACTTCACCTGATAGCAACACTAAGCCCAATACATTGGGGAATGCCATACCTAAAATCATCATATCAGAAAAGTCAAGAACTGCCCCGAGACTGCTTGAACTGCCAATAACAATGAAAAAGAGGAAAATCAACTTATAAATAATTCTTACCGTGTTGGTCCGTCCAAATAAGAAAGTAAAAGCTTTTTGACCATAGTAAGACCAAGAAATCATGGTAGAAAAAGCAAATAGGAAAATAGCTACAATTAGTACATACCTAAACCATGGAAAAACACTTTGGAAAGCTGCAGAAGTTAACGCTGCTCCCTGCAAACCCTGCTGATCATCACCATAGCCCGTAAAGATTAATACCAAAGCCGTAATGGTGCAAACTACTACAGTATCTATAAATGGCTCTAATAATGCTACAGAACCTTCACTTACTGGTTCTTTTGTTTTTGACGCCGAATGTGCTATGGATGCGGAACCCACGCCAGCTTCATTAGAAAAGGCAGCCCTTTGAAACCCTACTACCAAGACACCAATAAACCCTCCTTTTAATGCATCAGGTGCCAAAGCTCCATTAATAATAGAGGCAAACGCTGCCCCTATATTACTGATATTCATAAATATAATTATCAGGGAAAACAACAAATAGAGTCCAGTCATAAACGGAACAATTTTATCAGTCACCTTAGCAATACTCTTTATGCCACCAATTATTACAATACCCACTAGAAGAGCCAGAATAAAACCAAAAAAGACGCCGTGATCCGCTAGAGATGGAAACTCTGAGCTGAGCTGAGCAAAGGCTTGATTCGCCTGAAACATATTTCCTCCGCCAAAAGAGCCTCCAATACATAGTATCGCAAAAAGAACGGCCAACACTTTACCTAATACTGGCATGTTCTTTTTTGCCAAAGCTGTTTTCAAATAATACATTGGGCCACCAGATACATTTCCTTTACTATCAATCACCCGATACTTTACTCCCAAAGTACACTCCGTGAACTTAGAAGCCATTCCAAGTAATCCGGCAAGAATCATCCAAAAAGTAGCACCGGGTCCTCCTAAGGTAATTGCAACAGCTACACCAGCAATATTACCTAAACCTACCGTTGCGGATAGGGCCGTAGCTAAGGCTTGAAAATGTGATACTTCTCCTTCATCTCTAGAATTAGGGTCAGAAAATTTACCTTGAACTAAATGAATCGCATGGCTTACTCCACGAAAGTTTATGAACTTCATTCGTATGGTGAAGAAAATAGCTCCTAAAACAAGCCAAATTACAACTAGAGGGATTTTGGTTTCAAGAGGATTTCCCTTTTCATCGAGCATTGGGTTGCCCTTATCGTCGTAAATGGTGGCATCGTAAAGACCAACTGCACGAAAAGGATCCCAGAATAATACGCTTGCTAATGGGTCGACTAAGTAGGTTCTAAAAAAAGCGTCTATCTTTTCTTCAACCGATACTTCTTTTGCTTGAACCTCTTGTTTTTCAAGGTTGACCGATGTTTCTTGGGCTATTCCAGTTGCCGTAAACAGAAGAAATGAAACAAATAATACACCTAAAATTGTCTTCTTTAATACCATACTAAAATTTATGAAAGCCTCAAATATAGTTGAAATGCTAGGCCTACCAAATGGTATATCTCTGTTTATTAAACTAAACCAAAGCGACTTTTTATTATGCTGGTGTCCGACTTATTTCCTAAAACAAATATTTTGTCTCCTTTAAATATTTCAATTTCGTTTGAAGGGTTCAGCACATAACCACTTCCATTTGATTTTTTTACACCAACAACACGAATTAAAACTCCATCAATTTGTTCCAATTCCGAGACAACAACACTTTCTTGTACATCATTTGAGAAGACTAATTCTTCTAGATTGACCGAATCGTTGCTTGTAAGAGACAGTTTATCTAAAAACTCATTGACATCAGGTGTAGTAACTAGTGCCGCCATATGATTACCCCCAACTCTATCGGGCATTATTACATTATTTGCACCAGCAAATCGCAACTTTGCCTCTGTTTTTGGATTAGTAGCACGACTAATTATCGTCAAGTCTTTATTCAACTGCCTAGCAGTAAGCACAACAAACACATTATCAGCGTCGCTGGGCAACGTGGTAATTATAGACTTTGCTTTATCAATTCCGGCTTTTAAAAAATTGGTTTCATCTACGGCATCGGCCTCTAAAAACAACATGTTCTTTTGAGACATGAGCTTTTCAAGTTTAAGCGGGTCTTTTTCTAAAACAACGAAAGGCAAATTATGCGACCGGAGGTGCTGCGCTGCTGATTCTCCATTATTTCCGTAACCACATATAATCACATGGTCCTTAAGTTTTTGAATGTCTTGCTCCAATTTAAAGTTTTTAAAATAATACCTGTATTTACCTGAAAGTATCCCTACACCAATTGAACTTGCAGCGTAAGCGAATGTACCAAAACTAGAGAGTATTAAAAAGGAAGTAAAAATTTTTCCTGCATCAGAAAGTGGCTGTACCTCTTTGTAACCAACTGTCGAAACTGTAATTAAAGTCATGTAAAAAGCATCCAAAAACTTGTAGCTTTCTATATACATGAACCCAATAATTCCAAAGATAACTATGCCGGTCAGAATAATAACAGCGACATAAAACCCCCTAAAGTAGTTTAGAGTTTGCTTAAACATACCGTATTATAAGTCCCAAACAGAGTGCTTATTCGTCTTGAAAAACGATCTGTTTTCAAGAAAAAAAGCTACCACTAAATACAGAATCAACGGCGAACCAAAAGTGATAAACGACAAGTAGATAAAGTATTTTCTTATAACCGCAGTTCTAATTCCCAGCTTGTGCCCAAGGTATTCACAAACGCCAAATGCTTGCTTTTCAAAAAACGCCTGTATTCTGTCTATCATTTTGTTAAGATATGGTTACCTATAGCACAAAATAAACACTTTTTTTCAGAACAATAGTTGTTTTTTAATTCGAGTAACGCTTGAGTTTGCTTTGCACTACTCGCATTTACACCGTATGATTTCCATTTGTTTACGATACTGTTTCTTTCTGGGTTCAATTTCGCAAACCCTTCCAGTGCATTATCTGCTAAGTTTTCATTTCCGGTATACCTTGCATAGTAGAACTGAAACGGTAACAACGCATTTATTAATATGCTTTCTACTGACTGAGCGCCCATTCTGGGTATACCATTTTTAGCGGGCAACTCGATACCAATGTGACTGTTCCAGTAGCTATTATTTTGTATGGATAATGCTGTAGTTAATTGTTGCTTTAAATCCCCACTAAACAGTTCGAGTAAAGGAAATTGGACAGTCTGCAAAAATCCAATTAACTGAATCAATCGAATAAATGGCTGGTTCTTTGGTCTCACTCCTCCCTTATTCCAATTGATAGAATCGAGAGGCTCTAGTTCATATTTTACCTTTTGATAATCAAAACGCTTTATTAGTTCAGACACTCTAAAGTGATTGGACGAACTGGGCAAAAACCCTGCGGCACCCAACAATAAAGACTCCAACGCAGCTCCATCAGTTTCTTTCTCTTTTTTAATGGTTATGTAACCAACTTCCTCTGCAATTTTTCGCATTGCAGCGGAGTTTCGTTTAAAGCCAAAGCTTTCAAAAAGCACTTCAAGTAGCACTTGGTTCCAGTCATAATCCGTCAAGGATAGGCGTTCATTTAAAAACTCAGTTTTTCGCTCAATACGTTCAATTAATAAGCGTTCTAACCACGCTGTTATGATAAATGGGTCGACCGATTTTATCTGCTCACCACAAGGGACCCAACTCTTATTATTCATTAAGTGTTGGTATTCCTTTAATATGTTATCTGGAATTATTCCTTTTAATTCGAGTGTTGGAATTTTTTGAAAAGTAAGTTCTTTAATTTCTTTATTGTGCTGATAAACAACGTGAAGAATTAGATTCTTGTACTTGTCATTTCCAGTATGCTTGTGTTTATCCCAATCCTCTGAATGAATATGAATTTCAACATTACCCACCCACTCTTCTGAACCTATTCGAACACGTGCATTTAAAAAATCTGGACCGTCATGGTCGTTTTGGATTCCAGGCTGAATAATATGCAATAACTCTCCGTCAAGGGTTCGAAGTTCTTGTTTGGAAAGAAATTTATACTTCCAGATAAAATGAAGCAACTCTTCTTTCAAATGCTATATGATTTGGTTGATTTCAAGGTGTTTTTCCATCTGCACTTGCAGAGCTTTTGATTCATTCCTAGCACACTCTGCAAAATCTTGAGCGTCGCTTGCGTAAATAATTGCTCTAGATGAATTTACCAATAGTCCACAATCTTCATTCATCCCATGTTGCACCACATCAGCTAAACTTCCCCCTTGGCTGCCGACTCCGGGTACAAGAAAAAAATGATTTGGAACCTTTTTTCGCATTACAGCTATATCCTCACCTCTTGTGGCACCTACAACAAACATGATATTTTCATTGCTACCCCAACTAGCAACTGTTGTTGCAACTTCTTGAAATAGTCGTTCACCTGTGTTCATGAGCTGTTGCTGAAAATCATTTGAACCCGGGTTACTCGTTAAGGCTAGAACAATAGCCCATTTATCTTCAAACTCTAAAAACGGTTTTACAGAATCTTCTCCCATGTACGGAGCCACCGTAATTGAGTCAAAGTTGAAGCCAGAACTACCGGGATCAAAAAAAGCTTTGGCATACATGGTAGCCGTATTTCCTATATCGCCCCTTTTGGCATCAGCTATGGTAAAACAGTCTGCTGGTATTTCTTGCAACGTCTTACGCAAACTTTCCATCCCACCAATACCTCTTGATTCATAAAAAGCAATGTTGGGCTTATAGGCTACAGCAACATCCTTAGTTGCTTGAATGATTGCTTTATTAAACTCAAAAATAGGATCTTCTAAATCCAGTAAATGCTTCGGTATCTTTTCTATATCTGTATCTAGGCCAACACACAAGAAAGATTTCTTTCGTTTTATTTGGTGTATAAGTTCGTCTCGAGTCATAATCCACTATAATGAAAGCCCTGCCTGCAATTTCTCAGCGTTTTCTGCCAATTTAAGGGCCTCAATTATTTCATCTATATCACCATTTATGATATTATCAAGATTGTAAAGCGTTAAGCCTATCCGGTGATCGGTTACTCTACCCTGAGGATAATTGTAGGTTCTGATTTTCGCCGATCTGTCTCCAGAAGAAACTTGCGACTTCCGCTCACTAGCTCGCTCCAATTCTTGCTTTTCAAATTCAACTTCATATAGCTTGGACCGCAATACTTTCATAGCCTTATCCTTATTCTTGTGCTGAGACCTTCCATCTTGACATTCGACAACAATTCCAGTCGGAATATGTGTTAAACGCACAGCGGATTCCGTTTTGTTGACGTGCTGCCCACCAGCTCCAGAAGATCTATAAGTGTCCACTCGAATATCATCCTTTCTCAATTCAATCTCTACATCATCTACCTCAGGTAAAACGGCAACACTTGCCGCTGATGTATGCACTCTACCTTGACTCTCTGTTGCTGGCACTCTTTGCACCCTGTGCACACCTCTTTCAAACTTAAGTACACCAAAAACATTATCTCCGCTTAGAGAGAATGATATTTCTTTAAAGCCACCGGAAGTTCCCTCATTCAAGCTGATAGTTTCAGACTTCCAGCCCTTTTTCTCTGCAAATTTTGAATACATACGGTATAAATCTCCAGCAAATATGCTTGCTTCATCACCACCAGTGCCTGCTCTTATTTCTACAATAACGTCTTTAGCATCTTCTGGGTCTTTCGGTATGAGCAATACTTTAATTTCCTCTTCCAGTTCGGATCTTTTCGGAAGCAAATCATCCAGCTCCATTTGGGCCATTTCTTTAAAATCCTTGTCTTCACCAGATTCCAAAATTTCTTTTGAGGCATCTATGTTACCCAACACATCACTGTACTCTTTGTATTTTTTTTCAATCTCCTCTAAATCCTTGTATTCCTTATTTAATTTCACGTACCGCTTCATATCAGCGATTACATCAGGATCAACAATCAAATCGGAGACTTCTAAAAACCTATTGTGAATGTGCTCAAGCTTTCCTATTAAGTCAGACATAGTTAATAATCAAATTTTCCGTGATTAGATTGTATGGTCAAACGCTTGGAGTCACTTTTTTCAACTCTTCCAATTATTTGTGCGTCGACATTAAACGATTTTGAAATGGAAATTAAACTTTCTGCTATATTTTCTGGGCAATAAATTTCCAGTCTATGGCCCATATTAAAGACCTTATACATCTCTTTCCAATCTGTGCCAGACTCTTCTTGTATTAGTTTAAACAATGGCGGAGTGTCGAATAAATTGTCTTTTATAACATGTACATTCTCTACAAAGTGTAACACTTTAGTCTGTGCTCCTCCACTACAATGCACCATACCATTAATTGAGGTTCTGTATTGATTCAGGATCTCTTTTACAATAGGAGCATAGGTTCTAGTTGGGCTCAAAACCAGCTTACCTATATCCAATGGTACTCCTGGCAAGCTATCGTTTAACTGTTTGGTTCCCGAGTAGATGAGCTCATTAGGTACCGCAGCATCAAATGTCTCTGGATAACGTTTTGCTAAAGTATTAGAGAAAACATCGTGTCTCGCAGAAGTCAGGCCATTGCTACCCATTCCACCATTATACTCCGTCTCGTAACTTGCTTGACCATATGATGCAAGACCTACGATAACATTACCGGGAGCAATATTTGCGTTATCGATTACATCTGATTTTTTCATTCGAGCAACTACCGTAGAGTCCACTATTATGGTACGAACCAAGTCACCAACATCCGCCGTCTCACCACCTGTTGAATACACTTCAACTCCAAATTCACGCAGGCTTTTTAGTATATCTTCAGTTCCGCTAATTATGGCCGATATAACTTCCCCCGGAATTAAGTTTTTATTTCTTCCGATAGTAGAGGATAGCATAATGTTATCGGTAGCGCCAACACATATTAAATCGTCGATATTCATGATGAGTGCATCCTGGGCAATGCCTCTCCAAACGGAATGATCCCCAGTTTCTTTCCAGTAAGCGTATGCCAATGAAGATTTGGTGCCAGCGCCATCGGCGTGCATTACAATGCAATGGTCATCGCTGCCAGATAAATAATCGGGTACTATTTTACAAAATGCTTTAGGAAACAGCCCTTTATCAACATGCTTTATTGCATTGTGAACGTCTGTTTTATCTGCAGATACCCCTCTTAAATCGTATCTAGAATTACTTGTCATATATTCAAAAAAAAGGCGCCTCAAAAATAAGACGCCTCATTATTTATGATGCTTATTTTAACTCTTTCAGTATCTTATTCCTCACCGTCTTCTGGTTCTTCCCCACCGCCAGAAGGCTCAGTTTCACTCGGAACGTAATCGTCTCTTAGTATAGAGAATACAGTTCTACGATTTGCTTGGTGTGCAGCCTCTTTTTCTTCTTTCGTAGGCAAAGCATCAATAAATGCCTTATCGTAAACTATAGTTTTTCCGTTTTTAACCACCTTCAAAGGAGATGTTTCACCCAAACCTTTAGCTACCATTCTGTCCTCTGCAATACCCTTTGAAATCAAGTAATCCACACAACTTTGAGCTCTAGCTTGTGACAAAGCCATATTTGCCTTGTCACTACCTCTATTATCTGTATGTGCCAATAACTCAATTACAATATTTGGGTTTTCAATTAATATTTGGTACAAATCATTCAAACTATCTTTTGAGTTAATCTTTGGAGTCACCATAAGCTCTGATTTAGCGAGTTCGTAAAGTACCGTGCTAAATTTGATTTCTCCACAATTCGAACATTGCAGCTCAAAATCGTGCACAAAAGCTGTTGACTTTTCAATTCCGACAGTAGTCTCCTGACCTTTACCTGCAAGGTATCCTCTCTTCTTGTAATCAGTAGACTCACAGTCTGTAGAAATATTTCTAGCTGCAGAAGACTTTGAAACTACAATAGTGTAGGATGTGTTTTCTTGAATAAAACGCTCATCATTTTCCTTTTTATCAAACTTATAGAACCCTTGCGCATCAGTAAGCGATTCTACCGAACTTCCGTCAGTACCAATCAACTTGACCACGGCACCTGGAATTGGCTTTTTACAATCTACATCTTTTATCGTTCCTTGAAGAGCATATATTACAGGAGGTAATTTAAATGAATAAATATCGTCTCCACCTTTTCCGCCTGTTCTGTTCGAGGTAAAATAGCCTTTATCTTTATTACCAATAAAAACAATTCCAAAGTCATGTGCTGGACTATTTAATGGGTACCGCAAATTTTCCACGTTGCCCCACTGCTCTTTTCCAGTTTGTTCCGCTTTAAACATATCCAAACCACCCATTCCCAAATGGCCGTTTGACGCAAAATATAAGGTTCCATCTTTTTTAATAAACGGGAACATTTCATCTCCTGAAGTATTGATACTTTCAACATTTATTGGGCTTCCCCAAACCTTTGCATCGTCATCCCACTTTACGTACCAAATATCTTTACCACCTTTTCCATTCGGTGCATCTGACGAGAAAAACAGCATCTCATCTTTTTCACTAATGGAAGGGTGTCCTACTGTAACTGAATCATCAAAGAACTCCATTTTCACAGGTTCTATCCAATCTGTAGCTCGCTTTGTTGCTTTCCAAATCTCACAACCTTGGGATTTATTTCTTTCAATCGGACAATGTGTGTAATACATTTCCTTGTCCCTGTAAGTTATGGTAGCAGACCCTTCGTTAAACTCTGTATTTACCGGCGCTGCTAAAGGCTTAGCAATACTCCATTTACCTTTTCTATCCTGTTCCGAATAAAACAAATCCGTGAAGGACTCACCCGATCTACTATCTAACTCATTACCCATCGTTCCAGGCCTTGAGGACACAAAAATCACTTCGTCTTTTTTACGACCCAGCAAAGTTGGAGAGTAATCGTATTGCTTAGAGTTTAATTGAGATACGTTTTCAACGATGTAAGCCGTGGGTTTCTCCGTCCATTTCTCAGCTTTTTCACAAGCAAGATATCCCTCTTGTCCTTTTGGGTCAGAAGGAACCAACCCTTTGTAAGTATTATAATATTCCTTAGCCTCGCTGTATTTGCCCGTCAATCTATGCGTTTCCGCTAGGTGCAAAAACAACTTGGGGTTTTCATCGCCATACTTAGCTTTTTCCGACTTGAGGTACCATTCAATTGCTAGTTCAGGGTTCTCAATCAATCGATAACATTCACCTATACGGTAAATGATTCTGATTTTTTCAGATTTTTTCTTCTCTTTCGTATATGCTTTTTTATACAGATCTACTGCGGTAAAGTATGATTCGCTTTTCCAAGCGTTATCAGCTTCTTTTGTGTAGTCTTTCTGTGCAAAAACAATGGTTACGAGAAGTAAGGAAATACCTAAGGTAAGAGCTCTTTTCATATAGTTTAGTACTTTGCTTTAAATTATTATTTGCCTCAATAAACAAATAAAGTAAATAATATCGGTAATACAAAGCTGCTAAAGTACTCTAATCTTCTTTAAAAACAAGAAGGTTTTGCGCACAACAACAACCTTTAGTGCTCAAATTATTTTGTAAAAAGCATTTCGCGGTATTTTGGAACGGGCCATAATTCATTATCCACGACATTTTCTAATTTGTCTATGTTGTACCGAATTTCATCGAAACAAGAAAAAACTGTATCGCAGTAAGCCTTTGCTTGTTTGGCTGCATCTTCAATTTCATTCGCTACTTTTCTAGCCTGTCTCATTTCTTCAACTTTTGTTTGCAAAAAGTCAATTCTATTGGATATGTCCTCTATCACAGCAATTTGCCCTGAACATTTCTTCTCAAAGTTAGGGCCAAATATTTCTTTTAATCCCAGTACATTATTCACCAAAGTGGATTGAAATTCAACTGTTGAGGGAATGATTTGATTCAATACCATATCTTGCAAGCACCTAGACTCAATTTGCACTTTCATTCTATAAAACTCCTGTGCAATTTCATAGCGAGCTTCTAGTTCAACCTTGCTAAAAACATTGTGTTTTTCAAACAACTCTAAAACATCTTTTTCGATCATGAAATCTAAGGCATATGGTGTAGTTTTTACATTTTTAAGGCCTCGTTTTTCCGCTTGTTTTACCCATTCATCACCGTATCCATCTCCTTCAAATCGAATATTTTTTGATTCTACTATGTAATTTTTAATAACAAAGAAAATTGCATCGTCCTTTTTCTCTCCCTTTTTTATCAAGGCATCAACATCATTTTTAAATCTGGTCAATTGCTCTGCCATCATTGTATTTAACGATATCATAGCAGAAGCACAATTTGAGTTGGAGCCTACTGCTCTAAATTCAAATTTATTTCCCGTAAAAGCAAATGGGGAAGTCCGATTTCTGTCGGTATTATCCAACATAATATCGGGAATCTTTCCAATTCGTAATTTCAGATCAGTTTTTTCATCAGGAGTAAGCTTTGACTTATTAACTTTCTTTTCTACTTCATCTAATACTGCTGAGAGCTGAGAGCCAATAAATGTCGAAATTATTGCTGGTGGCGCCTCATTTGCTCCTAATCTGTGATCATTTCCTGGAGTTGCTATGGTAGCACGAAGCAAATCATCGTATTTATGAACTGCAGCTATCGTATTTACGAAAAACGCTAAAAACCTCAAGTTGGTTTTTGGGTTTACACCAGGACTCAGCAAATTTATACCCGTATCTGTGGCAAGTGACCAGTTATTGTGTTTGCCTGATCCATTCATTCCTTGAAAAGGCTTTTCGTGAAGCAATACATGAAAATTATGTTTGACAGCGACTTTTTCCATTAAATCCATAATCAATTGATTATGATCAACAGCAATGTTAACTTCCTCAAACATAGGAGCTAATTCAAATTGATTGGGTGCCACCTCATTGTGTCGGGTGGTAACAGGAATTCCTAGCAGATGGGCTTCGGTTTCAAAATCCTGCATAAACGCCATCACTCTATCTGATATTGATCCAAAGTAATGATCGTCTAACTGTTGCCCTTTTGAAGAAGAGTGTCCAAATAATGTTCTACCCGTCATTACCAGATCAGGACGTGCGTTAAACAACCCTGAATCAACCAAGAAATATTCTTGTTCCCAGCCTAAGGTGGGAACAACTCTTGAAACGTTTTTATCAAAGTACTTCATAACAGCCAATGCTGCCTTTTCAACTGCAGCACTTGACTTTAATAGAGGAGCTTTGTAATCGAGTGCTTCGCCCGTGTAAGAAACAAAAACAGTAGGAATACATAGTGTTTTACCTATCAAAAACGCGGGGGAAGTTGGATCCCAAGCGGTATACCCTCTTGCTTCAAATGTATTTCTTATCCCACCATTTGGAAAACTTGAAGCATCTGGCTCTTGTTGCACTAATGCTCCTCCTCCGAAAGTCTCGATAGCTTTACCATTGGATAATGGCTCCATAAAAGAATCATGCTTTTCAGCAGTTCGGCCTGTAAGTGGTTGAAACCAGTGTGTATAATGCGTTGCTCCTTTTGTCATCGCCCACGCTTTCATTGAAGCTGCAACTTGATCTGCAACTTTACGCTCCATTCGAATGCCCTTCTCTGTGGAATTGATAACACTTTTATACGCTTCCTTGGATAAAAACTCTTGCATTTTTTCCAAGTTGAATACGTTCTCTCCAAAAAAGTCAGAAATCTTAACTGAAGGGGGAGTTTGCCAATTCGGTGTTCTATCGGCTAGTTTTTCTAGTGCTGCAAATCGCAATGAAGACATTTTATTTGTTTTAATGTTTAAAACACAAAATTAATCTTATTTACAGGGGGTACTGCTCTCAAAAAAGTGTTTTTTATCCATACACCCCCTATATTTTTAACTTAAAACCAACGAGAATAGTAAATTCAGCAGAATAAACCTGTTAATAACTCTAGTATGTATCAAAAAAAAGCCCCTCATATTACTATGAAGGGCTTTTTAAGAAAACCGGCAACGACCTACTCTCCCGCCTGGTAGGGCAGTACCATCGGCGCAATTGGGCTTAACTACTCTGTTCGGAATGGTAAGAGGTGATCCCCAACGCCATAGTCACCGTAAGTTTTCATCCGCCTCTGGCGGAAACTTCGTGCTAGCGTATTTGCTAACTAAATATTTTAACATAATGGACTATTCAAAGAGTACCAAAGCTTAAAAAACTTGATATAAACATTGCTCATGAAGGGAAGACATTGGGTAATTAGTACTGCTCGGCTTTGCCATCACTGACTTTACACCTGCAGCCTA
>CBFIBQ010000007.1:0-124235 GCA_965660875.1 Salibacteraceae bacterium
TAGGGCATGAATCAACTGAATCTGAAATTCCAAAGTCAATTTTTTAAAACCCCACGTTCCTTGGCCGCGGGGCGTTACTAGCAAGCTTATGAAAACCACGAAGAAAACACCACTAAAATTAGAAGGAATAAGTGAAAACCTATATGCGGGATTTTGGAAAAGACTTGGTTCATTGTTACTAGACGGACTTATTGTTTTGCCTTTCACTGGTCTTATGTTATTCATAAACAATATCGAATATCATTACTATTACTTCACAATGATTCCGACATTGATATTTACATATTGGTACTTCGTTTATCTAGTGCAATTAAATGGTGGAACGCCAGGAAAAATAATTGTCGGGATTAAGATTGTAAAATCTGATGGCGAGAAAGTAACCTTGAAAGAAGCGTTATTAAGACACTCTGTTTCACTAGGATTTTCTGTCCTTGCTATTATAATTCACATTATTTCACTTCAATCAATCAATACAGAGCCTTCCAACTATGATGTACTTATTCATGACAACTCTTTTACAGGTAAAATCTTAAATGTCCAATCACAGCAACCAGAGTTGTGGAGAATATATACTTGGGCAAGCAATATTTGGATATACAGTGAATTGGTTATTCTTCTATTCAACAAAAGAAAAAGAGCCTTGCATGATTTCATTGGAAACACTGTCGTCATAAATAAGAAATACGAAAAAGAACTTAGAGAAAATGCCGTATAGAAATAACCGCCAGCTACTAACAGTGGCCAAAAGGTAAATAGGGCGTTTGTGCTAAATTTGAAACGATAGATATTTATGAACCGAAAGTCAAAATCCCAAAGTCTCTGCATGGTCGGCAAATTTTCCCCGCCCGCTCAATCAGTACGCGGTGTTTTTTTGGCTTACACACAATTTGCCTCCTCAGCCCTACTTTCCTTGGCCACGGGGCGTTAGCACCAATAAACCATGAGCAAAACACTATCCTTATTAATTTTAATTCTGTTTTGTGGAATCACTTCAGCACAAGATACTGTACAAAGTTATAATCTCATTTTCCAGAAGGAGTGCTTTATCCTAAACAAGGATGGCACCCCGTTTACTGGATTGGTTTTACAGGAAAGAATTTTTTCTCAGAAAGCAAAATCAATATTCGAAGTAAAAGATGGAACTAGGAATGGTTTCCATAAAGATTACTATAGAAACGGTCAACTTAAAAATCACGGATTTTATCAAGGTGGAAGCCAAGAAGGCGTTCAATACGAATACTATAAAAACGGGAATCCTGCTGTAATTTATGAAAAGTCATTATCTACTTATCATAGAAAGTTCTTGTCTTTTACCAAAAACGGTAGTTTAACTTCAATAACAAACTATCATTATGGACAACAAACTGGTTATACAGCATATTATGGTAAAAAAGGAACTGAAAATCACAACCTGAAGATTATTGGTGAAAAAGAAAATTCGAAAATCAAAATTTCTGCGAATAGTAATTTAGTATATACTGGCTTCTACTATAATGGAAAGCAAGATGGCACTTGGAAGTTTTATGATAAAAACGGAAAGTGTTCGAGCATTTATGAATATGAAAAAGGTGAAAAGACTTTTGAAAAATTTATAGATTAATTATCATTACTGGCGCTAACAGTGGCCATAAGGCAAATAGGGCGTTTGTACTAAATTTGAAACGATAGATATTTATGAACCGAAAGTCAAAATTCCAAGGTCTCTGCATGGTCGGCAAATTTTCCCCGCCCGCTCAATCAGTACGCGGTGTTTTTTTGGCTTACACACAATTTGCCTCCTCAGCCCTACTTTCCTTGGCCACGGGGCGTTACCCAAAATACCCCACGAGCCAACTTCAAACTCAATTTGATATTTTGTACCTTTGAAAAAAGCATTGAATATGGACTTACAAACATCTAAGGTAGAACTAGCCAAAATGATTCTGAATATCGAAAACCAGACTATAATCGACAGAATCATGGACATATTGAAGTCTGAGAAAGCTGATTTTTGGTTAGAGTTGACTGATAATGAGAGAAAAAACATTCAGCTCGGAATCAAACAACTTGAAAACGGAGAAGGAATCGAATTAAACGAATTCATTAAAAAAGTTTCGTAATTGAAAGTCATTCTTTCTCCATTAGCCGAATGGAAAATTGAGAAGTTGTTAGAATATCTTGAACTTGAATGGTCGAAAAAATCAAGAGACAAGTATCTAAACACATTACTTAAATCCTTTGACCAGATTTCTCGTAACCCGAAAAGCTGTCCTGAATCTATAGAATTTCCAAATCTTTACAAGCGAGTAGTAACGAAACAGTCATCATATTTTTATCGAATTGTTGGTGAAAGAATTGAAATTATTGACCTAATTGACAATCGACAAAACCCTGATTCAATCCAAGCCGAAATTGAAAAGTACTTTGGGTAACAGCGGCCACAAGGCACATGGTGGTTTAGCTGTTTTTCTTAATTTTAGGACATGAATCAACTGAATCTGAAATTCCAAAGTTTAATTCTTATAACCCCACGTTCCTTGGCCGCGGGGCGTTAGGCTCAATTGAACTATGCACCGAAAGTTGATTTTTATATTAGGATTTTGCCTTTCCCTTTTTGACGGAATTTCTCAGATTTCTGAAATGAAGGAATTATTTGAATCATGCGAAACTGAATCTATAATAACTGACCGAAAACTTGATTTTCCACGAACTGAAAGCCAACTAACCTTACCTCTCAACTGGACAGGAGAATTTAAGGGAGAGCTTCCAATGCTGATTGCCAAAAAACAAATTGGAAATGATGTGTTTGTCCTTAGAGCTATGAATCCATGGAATGTTGATTCTCGTGAAGGTTTTGAAAACCAACTTAAAGAATGGCACGCTAAGCACACCTATTTAAAAATGGCCGAAACTGACTTTTTTATGTATTTGGATGAAGAAAGAAGTCAGTATAGGTTGGTTTTTCATATTGACAATTCTAAAGAATACGAGAATCGGTGGATATGGGACTTTTATTTGAACGTAAACCCCAAGAGTAACCCAGAATTGATTTGTGAAATAAAAAAGATCGTTATTCAGTTTGTAGAAACTTATAAAGTGAACAACTGAGCCTAACAGTGGTCAGATGAGAAATAGGCGGTTTGTGCTAAATTTGAAACAATTGATATATAATAACCCATACCCGAGTTCCGAAGAGTCTGCCACGGGCAGTAAGTGTGTTGGTTCCCGCGCGCATCACAAGAAGCGCAATAGGAATGAATATTTGGCCGACGCGCCACTTACTGCTTCTCGCCTACTTCTCATGGCCACGGGGCGTTAGGCCGCATGTTAAAACTTACTACAAGATGAATTTAATACTAAAAAACTCTAGAAAAACCATTAACATTTTAGGAACCTATCAAATTGTAGGCGGACTAGCTGGATTGGGAATTGTAGGCTGGTTATTACTTCGGATGGGGCAAATTTCTGGTCCTTTATTTTTAATATTTTCAACAGCAATTTTATTTTACATTTTCTCAATAAGTGCGGGTATAAAGCTTATTGAAAGAAAACCTACCAAGTTCAGTTTACTATTCTCAATCGTTAATCAAACTATTCAGATTCTAGGATTTAGTATTGGTGGATTTAAATATGAATATTACTCAGGACTAGAAGCAACTGTTGGATTTGTCTATGACAAGGAATTTAAACTTAATTGGGGGTTAGGAGTGTCTGAATTTAACTTTGAACTTTTCGGAAGCTCAAATGAATTTGCTGTTTCTATTAATCTATTAGCCATTGTAATTATCTCGCAATTAATTATTTTATATCAGGGACTAGAAAATAAAGAGAATATCTATTAATGAAAACCAGTAATCCACGACGGCCTAACAGTGGCCAAAAGGTAAATAGGGCGGCCTGTTATATATTTGAAACGATAGAAATTTATGAACCGAAAGTCAAAATTCCAAAGTCTCTGCATGGTCGGCAAATTTTCCCCGCCCGCTCAATCAGTACGCGGTGTTTTTTTGGCTACACACAATTTACCTCCTCGGCCCTACTTTCCTTGGCCACGGGGCGTTACCTACAAGTGTGATTCACTCGGGCGCATCAGGAACGGAAACTAATGACTGATAATTATTTTTCGAGTTTCTAAGATTCCTTCTCCTTGAATTTGAAGGAAATATATACCATTCGGATAGCCTGACACATCTATTGTTGTTGTACCTTGCATTTGGTCTGAATGCATAACTACCCCAGATAAATCAACAAGTCGATTTGAAATAATGCCATTAAAAGAATATGTAATTTTTAGCGTAGAGCCAGTTGGAATGGGATATACAGAGAACTTTGGTTTTTCTGATATTTCAGGTGCCATTGTTGAAGGAAAAGTCGTTCCAATATCGCTCTCGTAAATGTTTCCAATGCTATCTGTCTTAAATAAATAACTAATCCAAGGAGAGTTCTCCACAATAACACCAGTCATTAGAAACCCTCCATCATTGGCTCTAGTAAGACTTTGCATTACAAAACTTTTAGCTGAATCAATATATTCTTTCACAAAAATTGTCTCGCCATCGATAGTAGAAAGCTGCGTTAGTGAAGAATGACTTTGAATTGGCGACTGGGAGTCTAAATGAACCATGCGTGAAATGAAAGTTATTTTATCACCTTCTACTATAGCGTCCATAAGGCCTACTCTAAACCTAGTAGAATCTTCTCCTTTATATACCCATGAAATATGTTTGTTCCAATCTTGATGCTCTATGGTTACGGTATAATTTGGGTAGGTTCCATAACTATAAGTCAAAATAATCCCAGTTTTCGCAACATCAATAGAATAGGCTGCAGTTCCGAAACCAATCGAATCTGTGTAGAAGTGGTTACCATTTTCATCAATTTTAACCAACATATTTACTTCAGTCTTGCTGTTTATTAAGGCATAAATGGTGTCATTGTACGTATCTAATGAGCCTATGTAATATTTAAGTGAATCTGAAAGAGATAGGCCCAAAATTGAACGTATTGTAGTTGTCCAACTTAATTCGCCTTTCCAATTTAATAACGAAATGCCAAAATCGGACTTCGGACCATTGGTTGTACTGTCGTGAAACTCGGTTATTGCTGCAATAGTTGAATCTGAGAATTCGGTGAGATTATTAAAACTTGTGTCCTTCCCAATAGTTTTTACTTCATTAAGGTTAGTATCGTAAAAGGCTGTATAATTTATGGGGTATCCATCCGAAAGATTGGCATATCCAAATAACACCAATTCATTATTCTTTGACATTAGAAACTCTCTTGGGTCAGGATTATAATAAGGATTTGAGAGCTTTTGATTTAAAATTAATTCTCCTACACTAGAATAGGTGGCATACTCGGCTTTATAAGAACTCAAAGTACTTATTCCATAAACGACGTTCAACTTTCCTGTTAAGGAATCCTGAAAAATATTTACAGCACCTATCCTTGTTGTATTTTTTATCTGGTCGGGTTTAATAAACGTATTTACCTGACATTGAGACGAAATACTAAAACCCAACAAGAGCCCACAAAGCAAAAATTTAAACCTATTCAACTATTGAAACTTTTTTATGATGGATATTTCTTTCTGTATCAAGTATCGATATGTAGTAAATTCCAGTATTTAAGTCTGAAATTTGAGTATGTTGGATATTATCTTCAAAAGTCTTCGATTTTATTAATCTACCTTGAGTATCAAATACCTTTATGTCCTTTAAAGCTATTTTTTCTGATAAAATATGGAAAGTACCATTATTTGGATTGGGATAAAGTATTATCTCATTTGAATTGATAAAATGCTCTTCTTTGCTCAATTTCCTATTAAAGATATCACAATCCACCCTGCCACTATTAGCTTCAAAATCTTTGTCTTTCATGCATGAATATTTGAACCAAGCTAAGGATGATACTTTAGTATTAATTATGTCTGGGTAACTTGAAGTGTTAGCATATATAGTTGCGTGTTGAGATTGATAAAAAGTTTCGGTAGATTTTACAGAACCAGTTCCATTTCCAGGTGTGTCTTCTAAGTATCGCCCCAAAAAATCTCCTTCCCCGCAAACGGTTCCGTTATAATCTATTTCATTTGAAAATAAAGGCAATATTTCCGTTTCACGAGCAGTGTTTTTTCCAAGATAACTCAGCCTTTCTTTCCATCGATTTACATTAAACAATCTATCGCCCGCAGTAGCATTTGTCGCTAAAAAATCATGACCTTCTTCTCCCTTAGGAGTGCCAGTTGGTGCAGAATATTTTTGATAATACACCAGAAATATTGCATCACTAAGTTTTTCTAGCTCTGCTGCCTTGTTTTTTCTAGCGGTAGTATTTGACCAGTTATAACTATTATTGGATGTATTGCTCCAAGAATGATAAAACCACTGTATGTAATCGTGCAAGCCATGCACATTTGCATCAAAATCTTTATTGTTGTTCAGGTCAGTCAAAAGCGTCTTGTGGTCACCGTACAATCCTTGGTAAAAGGCATCCATTTGACCTGGAGACTGAATGGGTGAATTAGGAAACAGGTTTACATCATTCGCTCTCCAAAACTCATGTTCCAACATAAAGTAGGTGAGTTTTCCACTCCGATTGTAATTATACGTGCTGGAATTATTTGCTACATCCATATTGTATTGAATACCATTAGTAAAAACACCCAAAGTAGGGTTAGAAACTAATCCGCATTGAATGTTTTTCTGAGCACATTTGGCAATAAAACTGCTCAAAGCCTGTCTGGCTGTTAAACTACCCGAATAGTAATTCGGATCAAAAATGAAGTTGCTTCCAAACAAAACCAAATAGTTGATTTCATTATCCACAGCAAAATCAATTAAATCTTGCTCCTTTTGTGAATCATTTAGTATGTAGTTTGATAAATCAATACCTCCACTGCCATCATGCCAAACAAAGAAGTCAACCTGCATGGTTCTATGTACTTTGCACTCCCCACTCTCCGGCAAGCCCATATCCACTTTTACTCCGCTCAAATAAGCATTTCCACTTTCTTCAATAGAGTAACTGTTGTTGTAACCTGCTATAAAAGCTGAGAAAACACTTGGAATAAGAGTTACTGAATGTCCAAAATCGGTTTCTTCTCCGCCCAAGGTCTCTATTTTAAGAGTATCAGCTAAAGTATCTAAATGGCAAATCCAAACATCTCTTTGCCCTTCGCCTCTATTGTCGCATTCTCCGATAGCTAAGTAGCCAGTTGGGTGAGCTACAATATCTCTAAAACTTTCGTTTCCTGTTATTGGATTTTCGATTACGTTGGTGCTTACTTCGCTAAGACCATTGTCAACTTTAATAATAAATCCGTCTTGGTCTGCTCCGTTGTCTTGGAAACCCGCTAAACGGTAACCAGAACTAGGTTGGTTGTATTTGTTGTTGGTTATTCCAAAACAATTAACTGCATTGGCTTGTGGGTATTCTTCATGGGTTTCATAAACTCCTGTTCCGCTAATTTCATACAGAATAGGAATTCCATTGTCAACATCATTGGCTAATATTAAATAATGTCCATTTGCTCGTTTTACTATTTTTTGAGCGAACACATTAGTATTAGAAATAGTATATTTCTTGTCCCAATAAACGTTCCCACTCGCTGAGACCATCATAACTCGGAAATCTTGTGTACCAAATTCGCTGTATTGACGGTTGATTAACACTAAGAAATCATCATTACCATCATTAATTACATCAACAGCAACTTGGTTGGTGTCATCACCGCCTCCACCTCCAGCACTATCAATCAGTATTGACCATGCTTCAGTACCAGAAGCACTTACAAACTTAATTAGGGCTTCATCACCGTTGTTTATTGTCGAATGGTCAGCATCAGTGTAAAAGGGCGATTGCCTTCCAGCTAAGAAAAACCCACTTGTCGAATGAGGGGCGACAGCGGCAGCAATTTGGTCAACTCCTGAATATCCAAACTCACCAAAAGAAGTTAATCTGCCAATTTCATCTATTTGCCACATTGCCATGTTTTGCCTCCAGCTTCTTCTGTATCAACCCAGCCAGACATTACTAAGCCAGCGGCGGTTGGCTGGATATCTAAGGCCGATTCTTCATCTGCCCAATCATCCACAGCACGACCATAGCCTTGCTCAAAGAATTGCCCCATACGAATAGGATTGATTTCTTGGGCGGTGGTTGTTAAAATTGAGAGAAAAATGGTTAGTGTTGAGAGTAGTGTTGTTTTCATAGTGAGTCAGTTTTATATTAGAGTTTCTAAAATTAGTAAAATTGAATTGAAGATCAACCGATTGAAATATTTAATGACGGAATATCTGACGTATCACACCAGTAGGTAACAGCAGCCACATACTACATGCTGCTTTACCTGTTTTCCTTAATTTAGTGGCATGAATCAACTGAATCTAAATCCTCGAAGTTTAACTTTTCAAATCGCACGTAGCATGGCTGCAGGGCGTTACTAGCAAGTTCGGCTCACTCATTCGCAAAATCACTCAGCCTTGAAAAGTTGAGTATTTACTCAGTTGTGAAATCAAACTTTCAATCTCTCTGAAGAACTAAGTCCGGAAGGTCTGTGAAATCGCCAATTTTGGTTGGTTGGTAAATTGGCTCTGCACCGTTCTACCAAGTTGAAGAGTTTTACACTCGGTCGTGAAAAGCTTTGGATTTACTCAGATGATTAACTCAGACGTGCCTCACCTGCAAGTAACATGTACTGTGTTAAAAAACAAGCTAAATTTTAATTATTTCATTCTGATAATTTTGACTGAATGGAACGCCACTTTTTGCTATTGCAAAACTCTGCTTTAGTAGTTTGTTGGCCACAGCTATCATAGCTACTTTTCCATTTTTTCCTTTTTCTTTCATTCTTGTAAACATCGCTATGCAAGGTTGATTATATCGTATTGCAGTCATACTGGCTAAGTACATTGAATTTCGAATTTTTTTTCCACCCATTTTACAAATCCGTACGCGTTTATGTACACTACTTCCACTTTGATATTCTTTGGGTGCCATGCCGGCTAAACTGATCAATTGTCGGTAGTTGTCTACCTTCTCAAATGCATCTGTTTTCACAATCAACACCGCCGATATTTTCTTTCCTATTCCTGGTATCGTTTGTAAGTTCTTGTACTGATCTGGAGCCCAACTTGCTATCTTAGCATCCAATGATTTTTCAAGTTTTGACGTCTCATTTTCTAAATTTTTGAGCATTCTCTTCAAACTTCTTAGTTGATCTTTATCTTGAATTGGTTGATGCTCTATGGAGTGCAATAAGTTCTTTAGCATTACCCGTTGTTTAGAGTACAATTCCATTGTAGTAAGCAATTGCCGACATTTCAACTGATTGTCACTTGGCCGTTTCCATTGCTTTAATTCTTGCTCCAATCCATAATGATATATGTGGTAGGCATCCTTTTTATCGCTCTTATTCCGCTCACCCTTCATTTGGATATACCGTTTTACTTTCAGTCCATTTTCTACTGAAACTCGCACTCCCTGCATACTCAATCGAATCGCCAAGCCTAGATAATAAGGTCCGCTACTTTCCATTACGTAATGGACATTATTTCCAATCGTTTTTAGTATCCGTAAATGCCCCTCTGGAGTGTTCTTGAACACTTTATGAACTAAACCTTTTTTACCTAAATAAACAACATCCAAGGTATCCTTGCTTACATCGATTCCTGCTATTAACTTTGATTCCATATTATTTTTATTTGGGAAGTAATTCTATTTGCTTTAACGATCCTAAACATACGAGCTCCTAAGGCTCAGTTATACTGTTCTAAGTTGATAGAAAAAAGAGGGGGACTTGTATGTTAGACTGTCTCCTAGACATTTGCCGCTACTTAGTCTTTATCCCTCTTTTTTACTTCCTGATTAAACTATTTTTATATCTATAAATTTAACCTACTTCAAACATAGGAACAGCTAAAAGGCAAATGCTGTTTTCTGCTATATTTGAACCACTATGCCACGAGCCACCGAAAGAAATAAATTCAAAGTCATACATTCTAAAGCTTATGTCTTGCCCGCGCTTGCCTTTCTGGATGACGAGAACCTACGGTCCAGCAGCACACATAAGCTTTTCACCGCACTTGCCTTAGCGGCGGGGCGTTAGCGAGTATACCCATCAAGTCAACCGAAGTGCAAGAATGACGAGAAGCCCAACGCACACAAGAGTATTTGCAAATTCCTTTCAGTCAGTTTGCAATACACTTGTTCTCCAACTCACACGCTAGATAATTAGATGCTTATTCTACTTTCAGAGTTTTGGCCACATTGTACACATGAAGTTGGGCTTTTCTCTCGAATACTGGAAATACGTCGGGGTTTACTGAATCAATAATGTTCTCAGCTAGCTTCGAGTTTCCTTTTAGTTTATGGTAGATTGAAAAATAGATTTTAATGTGGTTGTTTACGTTACTTGTCCAATAATCAGAAACAAGAAACTCCTTTAGGTCAAGCTCTTCAATGAATCTTACCAACTGCTCTAATCGACTTGTAAGAACAAAGGCATGCAAAATATATATCACTGTAAATTGAACTTCTAATCCAAAGTTTAAGGAATCTTCATTTAAGGAACGAAACTTTTCCTTTGTCAACTTGACCAAATTTGAAACATCTAACCTTTTTTCAAACAATTCCGCTTCGAGAATATCAAGGCTTAACATTCTACTAAATAGTAAGGAATGTACTTTTAAGCTTGGTTTTCTATTAATTGATTCTAGACAAATAATAAAGGCATTCCAATCCTTCCGTTTAAACGCTCCTAGTGCTAGAATAGATTTCTTAAACATTCTCTCTTGTTCAGATTCAACCTCATAGAAATCTATAAAACAATCCCATGCATTACCTTCATGGTAGTCCATTGGTGGAAATAAATGGAAGTACTCTTTACCGAATTTAGCTAGTACTATTTGGTTCAGAATGTTTTGTTGAACTTGTTTCGATTCGTTGGTAAGCAAACCAGATATGACCTGAGAAACATGGTATCGTGAATGGTAAAAAGCCGATTCATTCCAAATCAACTCGTTGTCGTAAAATCCAATCAACAGTGACTGAACCTTTGCAAGGTTTGAGGCATTAAGTAAAATGATTTTTTCAAGTGCTAGAAAGGTTTTTACCGATAAGTTTTTGAAGAACGAATCGACTTCTGGCCCATTAGAATCCACAAGCTGATTCAAAATAAAATGATTCGAGGCCCCATTAACTGACGTTTCATTCTCCAAAAAGCTTTCATAGTTTACATACCCCACATATTTTGAAAGTAGGTCAAGAATAGTTTTACTGAAACTGGCTTTATAATCAATTAGACCGAAAAAACGACGAAGCGTATTCAATCCAACTGGCTGATTAATTGTAGATAAAATGCTTATTCGTAAGTCTTCACAACGAGCTTTTGAATCAACACTTTGCCCAAACCTATCTTCAATTTTTTGTTGAAGTTCCTTATGGTTTTTGGCCTCACTCAAAATACAATGCTAATAATGGCTATAGTACTCAACAGAGAAGACAAAACCAAGTTTCCCTTAATAGGTTCTTTTAAAATTATTCTCGATGCAATTACAGCAATATTGTGAGTTATTGCACTTAAAGCAACTACAACGTAGGCATCTTCAAGTGAAAATGCGAGATACATAAATGAAACTCCTAAAGCAGAAAATAATCCCATTAAAACAATGGAATACTTACTTTTTGGTTCTAACTTCAATGACCAGATTCTATTCCTTTTTTGAAATAGAATTATCCCACTTATTAATAGCACAGTTGACTCCGTAATAAACGAGCAAGGTATAAACCCAATTTCCTTTGCAGGAATAGCCATTAATGTAAGTGTTGTCCCCCAAAATAAAGCTGCCAAAAGAGCATAACCCACTTCTCTTGACAATTGAAGTTTAAACTTTTTCTCTTCAAGAACCACTATGGAAATTAAAAAGAGAATTAAAGAAATATAGTGAAACGGTTTTATAGTTTCTCCAAGTAAAAAAACAGCAGTCAATTGCCCTACAATAAATGCAGAAGAAGCAGCAACGGATGTTACCGAAGCAGAGCCAATTTTCATAGCTTTTGTAAAAAAGTAAAGGCCAAAGAAACTCATAGCACTAAGCAGAATGGCATAGCCAACATACTCAATTTGCGCTATTGGAATATCAACTTTAAAAATCAATAACGCTGCACCTAGAAATAAAACGCTGAAAATTGTTCTGAGGAAAATAGTTGCGATATGCCCTACCGTCTGCATTGGGATTTTCCACAGAGCATTTGAAATCCCAAAAGAAATGGATGAACCTATTTGAGCAAGTATTCCTATCACAAATCGAAAGTACATATTTAGCTTACGATTTGTATTTATGAAGGAGATTGGACCCAACTGGACCCACCTCAATTTGTGTCCGTCTATTAACCTTGTATCATGAGAATCTTGATACTATTCATTCTATTAACAATCAGCAATTTCTGTTTCTCCCAAAACACCCAACATTATTCTATATCCTTTATAGGAGGAGAGTTAACATCTTCTAGCGTTAGCCTTCAGTTTAACGGGGGTGATTTAGTTACCGAGAAACTGACTAGCTCTAACCTTATGCTAACTCAGGGGTTTGAACAAGCACCTTATAAAATTGAAGACACCTTAAGTGTTGATATTGTCAAACTTCAAGAAGTCCAAATTTCACTTTATCCAAATCCTTCTAGTGACTTAATTCATATACAGACCTATTACGAATTCGAAAATTGTGAAATTATTAATGCCCTTGGTTCTGTTATGTATAGCGGAAATTTTACTAAAACGTTCAATGTTTCCGACTTCCCAAAAGGTTCTTACTATCTGAGAGTTTCAAATTCAAAAAACACTCAATATTCTAAATTCTATGTGCTATGAAATATTTAATAACCCTATCAATATCACTTTTCTCAATTCTGTCTTTTTCTTTTGGACAAGCACCTAATGCCTTTAAGTATCAGACCATAGTTAGAAATGCTGATGGAACGGAAATCAAAAATCAATCTGTAAAATTTCAAATATCAATACTTGAAGGAAGTATGACAGGTAGTTCAGTTTACACGGAAAATCATCTAGCAACTACTTCGGAATTTGGTTTAGCTCACTTCGAGATTGGACGAGGTCAGCAATCAAGCGGTTCAATGACAAGTATTGATTGGGGTAAGAAATCTCATTTTTTGAAAATTGAAGTTGATAAATCAGGCGGAAATATTTTTGTGGATATGGGCACAGTTGAATTATTGAGTGTGCCTTATGCACTATATGCAGAGTCATCTGGTAACGACGTTACTCTTGCATATAAAGATTCAAATGTTTTTCAATTTCAGTGTGATACCGTCACCTATCAAGGCTCTAACTATTTCGAATACTTTCTTGCCCTAAACGTTGATTCTGCTTTTGCGTCTAACATTGTTTCTGTTAATGGTCATCACTCTTTTAGACAATTGCAAACGATATATCATTATCAGGTTCAAATGGGTAGAACTGAAACGGGATGTCATGGAGACTTACGGATGAATGCATTTGGCGGGAGTTTAATGAGCCCAATTTCTCAGAATGAGAAAATTACCACGGTGATTTACGTTGAAACTGCGAATGGAAAGCGATATAAACAGACCATAATAAAAACTTTCTAATGATTGACGAAATACTTGATTGCGTTGAAGCTTTTCAGGCAAATTGGACTTCTCCTCAAACCGCTCAGATAGTTGCACGAGGATATAAAAACGAACAATTGATAGGTAGAGGTCAGGCTAAAAACTATTTTAAGAATGTCTTAAACAATTGTTTAGCTGTGAATTATGTATTAAGTCATAATTACATAAGTCAGTCAGAAGATGTCGTAGTGAATGGAATTGCTAAAGATATTGAGCGGACAAATTCCGAATACAGCATTAAAGTTATTTCTTGGCTACAAGCAGTTGGAAATGGCGGTTATAATATTCCAAGCAGATATAGAGTTGAAAAATACCTTGGAGTTGATAACGCATTTACGGAACAGCGTTTGGTTGAAATAAGAACTTTGCACAATGAATTTCAAGCATACGAAGAATTAAGTTTCGAGTCTGAAAGCAACGGAACAAATGCCAAGTTGTTCTTTTTTGTGTCCGGACCTCATAACTAGCATTTGTAGACCACTCCACACACAATTCCCTTCGTTCCTCTGCGGTCATTAAGTGTTTCGCTCAATAAATTTAGTCTAGAGATTATCCGAGACCTTAATGAATTGGCCTGTACAAAATGAAAGTACAACTCGCTAACAGCAACTACAAGGAAAATGCTAGCGATAGTGTAAATTTGAAACTGTATGCCTCGAACAAAGCTAGTATTGAAACCCGAAGTTAAACCCTTGAACTCCGCACTTTCCTTAGTTGCGGGGCGTTATGTATAATCTAGTGAAAAGAATATTACTCTTCTTTTTAATAATTCAGGCCTTGCCGGCTCAAAGTCAAAACGACACTTTGAACATTGACGAATTTGATTATTTTGAATTAGCCTGTCTGCAATATCACACCGGATTTCAAAACAGGACAAAATACTGGGTTGTGGTAGAGGCAATAAACAAACAAAATTTGCAATCCAATGAAGTCTGTGTTAACATGAAAGATTTACGATTCTTTGTGCTTAAAACTTTAAAATGGTCAGTTTATGACTCCAATGTAATCTCTAGTGTTGACAGTGTTATTTTCCAAAATAAGAAAAGGCAATTCCTTTATGACCCTTCAGATAAATTAAACAAGTTTCCTAATCTTGAATTGTACACAATGGAGGATTTATTGAAAGCGGAGGAGCTATTAAATCTTGACAGCATTAAACTGAGTGCTAGATCCAACCGTGAGAAATGGATTAATACTTATTCTGACAAAGAAATGTGCATAATATCTCACTTGCTCTACAATGAAAAATTTTATACGTATGAGTATTCTTGCTCTGGCAGTTTGCTATGGGAAGCGAACCAAGGAAAAATGAAAGAAAATATACCTGCTTGGAGAGTTCAAAGATTACAAAAGACTATACATAACAACAGCCAAAAGGCAAATGCTAGCGATAGTGTAAATTTGAAACGAAATGCCTCGAACAAACGATAGAATAAACCCTAAGTTTCACCATTCTGCAATTTTGGTGGTTGGTTGCCAACGCGCTCAATCAGAACGCAATAGAAATGAATATTTTAGCCAGCGCACCCAAAATTGCTTCCCCGCACTTGCCTTGGCTGCGGGGCGATATGCAATGAACGTGAAAATATTACTCATATCACTTCTAGTAATTGGCTTCATAACAAAGCCGTCAATTGTCCGCGCTCAGGGTGGGAATGAATTTGAAGAACGATTTTTTGTTAATGACACTGAAATTGATTTACAAGCGAAACAATGTTTTGAAATTCCAGTAGTCAAAAGCAGTGTTATTGACTCTTTTAATTCTAATAAATCCGTCATTCATAAATTATCTGCGGAAGGACACAATTTATATCTGGACGTTTATTATGGAGGTGGTTGCGGAACGGTTAAACTTTATGTTGTATTCTCAGACGAGTATTCAAGCTCAAACGACTCAATTGAATTACAGTCTTACTTTGAGGATTATGACTCCTGTAAAGCAGTTAAGGCCAGAAGAGTATGTATTGATATGAGTGCTATTTTGAAAAAACGCTCAGACCCATTAACCGTGATTCTTGGTGAGCTTTCAATAATTATAACGCCCCATTAATCACTACATATAACATGTACTATGTAAAAAAACAAGCTATTTCATAGCTATTTCCCTTTGATTCTTCGGTCAAAAGGAACAACAGCTTGTTGCATTGCGTAATACTTTATTGTTGGCAAGCTCTCCCCTATACCTCAAACCAGATAACAATCTTCTATTCCTACAGCCGTTCTTGAATACCTTTGAATTATAATTTACAAGCATATAATTCATTTTGACAAGCGAAAACAAACAACGCAACAACCCCTTGCATGGGATAAAACTAGTGACCATTGTAGAAGAGTTAGTTGAATATTTTGGTTGGGAAGAACTTTCAGAGAAAATTTCTATCAACTGTTTTAAAAATGACCCTTCAATAAAATCGAGTCTAAAATTTCTTCGAAAAACCCCTTGGGCTCGAGAAAAAGTGGAGTCGCTTTACCTTTATATGCTGAGAAGAAAGAAAAAGTAAAGCGTTGACTTCAGCAACTCATTTGTACCAAACGCCAGAATATGATCCCTTAAAATAAAAAGCCTTCCCGAAGTTCGGGAAGGCTTTTCAAACTCTTTTGTTACTTGGTAATTATACGTTCTCTATAACCATTGCTGAGGCACCGCCTCCGCCGTTACAGATTCCTGCTCCACCGTACTTACCATTATTTTGTTTCAATACGTTAATCAGAGTTACGATGATTCTAGACCCTGAGTTTCCCAATGGATGACCCAGTGAAACAGCCCCACCGTTAACGTCAACTTTTTCAGGGTCTAAACCCAATTCTTTTGTATTTGCCATGCCAACTACCGAAAATGCTTCGTTGAGTTCCCAATAATCGATATCTGAAACGGACAAGCCAGCTTTTCCTAATGCAACGGGAACCGCTTTGGCCGGAGCTGTGGTAAACCACTCAGGTGCTTGAGCCGCGTCTGCATAGCTTGTAATTTTTGCCAATGGAGTTAATCCGTATTTCTCCACTGCTTCGCCACTTGCCAAAATCAAAGCAGAAGCACCGTCATTCAAAGTAGAAGCATTTGCGGCAGTTACGGTGCCGTCTTTTTGAAATGCTGGTCGTAACGCTGGAATTTTATCCATTCTTACGTTTTTGTACTCCTCATCGTGATCAACTACTATGGGCTCTCCTCTTCTTTGTGGCACTTCAACAGGAACAATTTCATCTTTAAACTTGCCCGACTCCCATGCTGCAGCAGAGCGATTGTATGATTCTATGGCAAAAGCATCTTGATCTTCTCTTGAAAAGTTGTACTCCTTTGCACACATATCTGCACAAACGCCCATATGTGTATCGTTATAAACGTCAGTAAGTCCGTCCTTTACCATTCCATCAACAGCAGTAACATTGCCCAGTTTTACTGCACTACGGGCTTGCATGTAATGTGGTACAGCACTCATGTTTTCCATTCCGCCAGCTACAACCACTTCGTTGTCTCCAGCTTTAATGGTTTGTGCCGCTAAAGCAATTGACTTCATACCTGAGGCACAAACTTTATTTACGGTAGTACAAGGAACGTTTTCGCTCAATCCGGCAAACATAGCTGCTTGTCTAGCAGGTGCTTGACCTAAATTGGCAGACATTACATTACCCATAAACACTTCGTCAATTATCTTAGGATCAATATTCGCCTTTTCTAAAGATCCCTTTATAGCTGCAGCCCCCAACTTTGGAGCTGGAACTGATGATAAACTTCCTAAAAAACTTCCGATTGGCGTGCGTACAGCTGATACGATATATACTTCTTTCATAATTCTTGTTTTTGAGGCTGCAAAAGTAAGCTATCTAGAAGTTTTAATGAAACTGCCAACAATCCCTTTTAGAATGTTTAACCCGCAGTATAAAATCAAACTAATAAGTTTCCACGTGTTGCGGAATTACGCCAGTGTTAAAATCGTAGAGGCGCTTACCTTCTGCATCTAGCACAATCGCAGAACCGTTGTTAACGTAGTTTTTAGCGTCAGTTACCACTAGATTTTTAGTTGATTCTATCCACCCTAAGCCATAAAAATTTGCTCCATCTAACTCGTAAATTTTTGAGGGTGCCTGTTGCCCCAGGTCAGTTCGAAATGCATAAACCGAGCGATTTATGAAATACAACTTGCCACCTTCTTTATTGCAAACTAATCTACTTGGGGAAGCTTCAATATCGTCAAAGGTGTACGTATACTCTACTTTTCGCTCAATTGGGTCAATTTTATGTAAGCTAGCAAAATCGCGATCTCTTGGATCAAAACCTCCGTCGCAAAGTACCCAAAGCGCTCCTTCCCTATCCACCACAATACTCTGAGGTTGCCTTCCCACTGATATGCTAGAAACCAGCGCGCCTTTCAACGAATACACGTCAACTGCTCCTTTTTTGACATTGCAGGCAAACACATGGTTGTCGGCCTCAATTAAAGTTTCCAACCAGTCTGTGGCAGTATTTTTACGAATTAGACTTAAATCGGATGTATCCAGTACAAATAATTCCGAACCATTCAACGAGCTCACCCACAATTCGCCTGTTGACGTTATCAATGAGTAACGAGGACTAGCCACAACTGCACGCTCGAGCTCTTCAAATTGAGGTAATTTTACTTTGATTATTGCATTTGAATTGTTTACTGCTAAGAAGCCAATAGATCCAGCAACAGCTAAGGATTGTCCTACATCTCCTAGAGCCTGATCATTTGCTTTTTTAAAAACCTTTTGTTTCGTGTTTCCATTCTCTATTTCATGACTTGTAATGGAAGCATTAGAAAGCGTAAAATTACCCTCATTTACTACGAATATTTGTGTGGCAGTTGAGTCTAAAAAATTATTTTCTCCTTCAAGAAACTGGGGCCCAAATGGCTTGTCTTTTTTGCAAGAGCACATCAAAACAAAAACTACAGGTAAAATCCACAACCTCATGATTGAGTGAGTTTTATGTTTAAAGAAATGTATCGGTTAGGCATAGGTCTATTTGCTACCTCCTGAAACGGTTCGTTGTATAAGTTATAGACAAACACACCCACTTCTAAACGTGTTGCTTTAGGTAAGTCAAGTGCATAAGTAACTCCAGCACTCGAATTAAAAAACGAAGGCAGATATCCTGTATTGCTTGCATTCAAAAAACGTTTATCGGTAAATCTATGTCCATAGTTGATTCGAATGGATTTATAGCTTAACAGTCCCTGAAAAGCAACCCTATGTTTTGGCAAGTAGGCCAATTGATTGTTGTTGGAGTCAACAGCTTGGTTGTAGGAATAGTTGGCCGAAAGCTGCACAAAAGCGTCTTGACCAATAAACTGTCGATACGAACTACTCAATTCAACTCCTTGATTGGTAACATTTTCTATGTTACTTGCTGTCCATAAACCCGCATTTGCTGGCTCCCACAATATTCTATCTTCTATCCTACTCCAAAACGCAGTTAGCGAATAATTGAGGCCCGTATCGCGTTGCGATTGAACACCCAATTCAGAGGTCCAACCCCGTTCGGCAACCAAATCGGGGTTACCCCCTACACTCCAATACAAATCGTTTAATGATGGGGCCATAGCGTGGTAGGCTATATTTCCTTTAGCGCTGAACCAATCGGAACTGGAAGTCCATTTAGCGCCAATACTAGGTAATACTGGAAAAAAGTCATCGTCGATGAGTTGGGTTTTTATCAATCCATGAAAGAACCATGACTTGTACGTAAAGGAAGCACGCTGAATATGCTGTAAATCTTGCTGTAGTTTCCAATCGTTGTACTCGGGATGATTAGCAAGCGTATGCTGATAAATGACGGCATTCTCTAATTCCAAACGAGCACTGGGCTGGTACTGGTATCGAACTTGACCAAAACCAACCTGCTCAATACCTACATCATCAATGTTAATCGCCTTGTTGGAGTACCTCAAACCGGCGTATTTAAAACCTGCTACACTCGTCAATTGACCGTTTCCAATATATTCCATGTAGGTAACGTTAGACAGCAGTGATAAGTCTCTTTGCGACTCATAAACTAAGCGCTGCTGGGTTAAGTAGGGTAAATTCCTATATGCTGTTTGTATCATGCTATTCCAGCCTATTTGACCGTTTTTCTTTGTTTTCCAAGCAAATTTTTGCTGCCCAGAAATCACTTGCAGACTGGCACCTTCTAATTTTTGTGTTTCTACCGTTTTACCGCTTGGGTTTTCAAACGAAAATTCATTGGCTCCGTATTGAGCAGAAAAATGAGTCGAACTGTAAAATTTATTATTGGATTTCACGTATTGCAACCCGGTTTGAGCGTTATTAATGGTTGATACTGTTTGTTGCATTCGAATCAATTGTAAGGAATCAAATGTAGGGCTTGAACTTAAGTTTATGGTACCTCCTAGCCCGCCGGAACCGTTTATCATTCCCGCTGCACCATATTGAATGGAAACATCGTCTATCAGAAAGGATGGAAATAAAGCAGCATCAAAGGTTTTATTCATATTGCTGCTTACAGGCATACCTTCCCAAAAAACTGCTGTATGTCTTGAGTTATAACCCCTAAAAGCAATCGAGCTCAAGGCACCAGACCCATAATCCCTTATGTATAAGTTGGTTTGAAACTTCAGCAATTCATCAATGGATTGATTGGGCTGCACTGCTACTAAAGTAGAATCCAACTGAACAACTTGAAAAACAGGGTCAGGCTCAATGGCCGAACGCACCACAACAGGTTTTAATCGCTGCGCTGTATCCAGTTTACCTTGACCCAAAACTTGGGTCGAGGCAAGCAAGGCAAGCCCTACACATGATCTACTGCACCAATAGTTTAGTAACAAAATGTTCATTTTCGTTTTGAACGCTTACTTGATAAATTCCTCTATTCATTTGGGATACATCAATTCTATTTTGATTCTGACTCGTATGAACAGCAAGCCAAACCTTGCCGCTCATATCCCGAATCGTAATTTGGCTTTCTTGTGCCGTTTGAACGGTCAAACTCGATTTTACTGGGTTTGGATATACCTTTACATGCTGCCTTAAACTGGCTATTGGTGATTGACTTAAAAATATTGTCCCCTCATAATTAATTAACCCAACCGCTTCTAAATCGAAACCACCGGTGTAAAACCCGTTATTCTGAAAATCTGTGGGATAAGGGTCATTTATTATCCTTCCATTGGCATCTCTTGAGGCGATATTCGAATCTATACTACCAATTACATCAACTACTCGAATGTATTTGATAGAGTCAATACCAACTTCATTCAAATCATAGGGCGTACCGTATTGCACCTTGTATTTACCAGCTAAGTTTTTCAAGTTAGTAGCGTCCAACAAATCAAACGAGCTAATTTGAGTGCTGGCGGGCGTTTCGCTGTATGCAGGAAATCGCTGATAATGAATTCCGTCTTTACTTACTTCTACAAAAGCTAATTCTAGAAACTCGTGATTGAAACTGTTCTCAAAAACTGCAAAATCAGCTCCTGGTCCATTGAGCAGCCAGCCTTCAAATGACAAGGTAATTACACCACTATCGCCTAGACTAACCGCAGCCCGATCGCTCATACCTATGGCATCTTCAGGCACTCCAAAATTTACTAAACCCAAAGATTTGTCTGCAATGTCTTTGTATCCGCGCTCTAAAGTTACCTGGGACGCCCAAGATTTAAAAACTGTACTTTCATACCAAATGGCATCAGTTCCTTGTGTTTCCGCATTTGGCGCATACGGACCCTGAGATTGAAGCGCGAACACACAACAAATGCTAGATAAAAGTGCAATTAAACGCTTCAAAATTTCAGTATTCTAAAACTCGTTGTTGATTGTGAACTTTCGACTGTTAGGACATATACTCCATTGGGTTGACCGCTAATGTCTAAACCACCGTTAACTAAAATCGGGTCTATTTGCTTACCAGTAATGTCGCAAATTGTCACAGAACGTATTTCTTCATTAGATACATTGAATTGAATAAAACCTTTGGTGGGGTTTGGGTAAATGCTCAATTCTTTCCTAGAATGCTCAACTAGACTCAGCTCATTACGTATGTTTAAATACACTTTTCCAGAGTCGCAGAACCCAAATGGATCACAGATTAAGTAGGTCAAGGTATCAAAGCCTTCAAAACCACTATTTGAAATGTACTCTATTTCTTGACCAATCACAGATGCCGTTCCATTTTGTGCGGTGTCCATTAAGCTGAGTCTAAGTTCATTTTTTTGTTCATCCACATCATTTGCCAATACATCAATTAACACCACTCCATCTGAACCATAAGTAAGCGTATCTTCATTTGCAATAGGGGCATCATTCACAATTACCTGAATCAAGCCTGTATCGCACAATCCTGCTTTGTTACAAACCGCAAACCAAATAGAATCCACTCCATTAAAATTTGCGTTGGGCTCATAACTGATTATAGAGTCACTCAGTGCATTTGCCTGTCCATTGGTAGGCGGAATAACAATGCTTGCAGTTAAATCATCAGCACTGCCACCGGGATTTATTGCTGCTTTCACTGGGTTGTAATTTCTAACCGCTGAGTTAAATGGTAAATACTCGTACAAATAATTCGCAAGCGGTTTAAAGTCACTGCTCGAGTTATTGTATACAAGGCTATCAATGCAGGCGTATGTTGGCGTGTTGATGCCAAATTGACCTTTATCTGATGAGTTAAAAGCAATGTCTAAGTAACTGATTCTCCCTAATTTACTCAAATCCACCCATGTCCAATCTTTGAGGATGTAATCTTTCGTATTATCACTGAATCGGAAGTCGGCTAGAAAAAATTCTAAAGAGTCTACCAACTCTAAATTTTGATTGTAACCATAGAAAGTAATGCTAAAGAAATCGGGATCGTTTCCAGTGACGCCACCAAACTTTTTAGTGAAATTATCTCCTACAGCAATTTTTTTACCAGCATATGTGGAATTGTTGATCATCAATCCTTGCAAAGTATCTCCCAAAGTTGAATTTGTAAACAGAATACTTGATGGCCCGTAAACCACTGCATAAGCAGCGCTTCCATGAGCACCAGCACCACTTATGGATGAGTACTGGTTTGACCATGAGCCAGTTACAGTATCAGTAGTTTTAGAGACTGAAAAGCCTCCCCAGCTGCCCCATTGCGAATTATAATCGTTAAAAAAATAGGCCGCCCCATCTACAAAACCACGACTTTCATCGGAGCCGTTCCACACGGTATCGCTACCCATTAGTACCTGCTCAAAATCAGAAGTTGTTTGAGCGTTTGCGCTGTTTCCGAAAACCGCCAAAAAAGACAGCACGGGAATCCATAAGTTCTTCATTTATGTAAAAGTTTCATTCGAAGTTTGTCCTATCCCGGAACGCCCTTACAAAAATATCATTGGCAGGTCTTCTGACTCGGTTCACTTTCGCATCTTCCCCTCTTTCCTCGAGAGTGATTGCAGACGAAAGCCTTTACAAACCTTACAGCTGCGGGAACAGTTTTGGATTTTCACCAAATTCCCTTTTCATTTAACCCATTGAATATTAGGTCAAAACCAACAACGCGGCAAAAATATCATATAAAATCAGAATTGTTTTTTATTCTCTCATTTTTATATCTTTATTGAGTTGGAAATTTCCAACACATTTAGTAATTCTGCACCTATGGTAAAACGCGTATTGCTCATTGATGATGACCCCATTCAGAATTTAATCAATTCAAAAATGATTAAAAAGGTAAACCCCAATATTGAATTGTCGGTTGCGGAAAATGGTCAAGAGGCAGCTGACAGTTGTTTTACAAATGATCAGAATTTACCAGAAACCATATTTCTTGATATAAACATGCCCATAATGGACGGATGGGAATTTCTAGACTTTTTAAGCGGTAGTAATTTAGAAGCCCGACCAAATATTTACATGCTTTCTTCTTCCGTAAGCCCAGAGGATGTGAAAAAATCGGAGTCCAACCCTTTGGTTAAAGGGTTTATTACCAAGCCATTGTCCTTAAAAAAACTGGACTTTCTGAAATAAATTTTTTATTTCCCAATTTTTGTCTCAAGTTCTGAGACTATTCGACCCACAGCAGGACAAACAAAAGCATTTTCATAAGTAATATCCAAAATCTCCTGCATGCGCTTCCTATTAGTGTGAGGGTAATCGGCGCAAGCTTTTGGTCTTACATCGTAAATTTTGCACTTATTATCTGCTTTCAAAAAAGCACAAGGTGAACTATTTAACACAAAATCTCCGTCTTCATCCATATGCAAGTAACGCTGGATAAAACTTCCTGCAGACACTCCTAAGTATTTGGAAATACGGTCTATGTCGTCCTGCTCAAAAATAGGACTCGTAGTTTTACAGCAGTTTGCACACTTAAGGCAGTCAATCTCTTTAAAAGCTTCATTGTGAAGGTTTTGAAATCTTTCGTCTATATCTGCTTTAGGATACTTTTTTAGTGCATTTAAAGTTGATCGAACTCCTTTTTTATTCGAATGTGTTTTATTTAAGTATTTAATTAATTCTAAGTCCATTTGTGCAGCGAAAATATAACCTTTTATGAGGTACAGAAAAAGGGAGCTAGGCTCCCTTTCTTTTAAATTATTTGAATAACTATTCAAATAAATCTCAGATGAAAAAACATTGTCTAGCTCATTTTAAATAATACCGGCATTTTGAGCTCCATTTTAGTAGCTTGGCCGTTAACTGTTCCAGGATTCCAATTCGGCATGGAAGATATTACACGAACTGCCTCAGCATCCATATCCTCTTGAACAGACTTTACAACTTTGACATTGCCAACTTTACCTTCAGTATCAACGATAAAAGAAACAATCACTTTACCTTCAATATTCTTCTCTTTGCAAGATTTTGGATAGTTTGTATTATTTCCCATGTAGTTGACCAACTCTTCTTGCCCACCTTGAAATGAAGGCATAAATTCTTCAATTTCGATTTCTACATTGCCGTTTTCGTCCGACTCGATAGTAGAAAAATCCTCTTCCGCACCTTTCACGAGTTCCATGTCTGTGTTGTTATTGACAACTCGTTTCTCGATTATTTTTTCAACCTCTCTTTCTGGACTTTTAGATTTAGCGCATGAGGCTACGCCAATCGCCATTAATAGGACTCCAAAGGACAAAAATCCTAGAGTCCAACTGTTTTGCTTTCTTGTTTTGTTCAACATATTTATACGTTTTGAAATTAATGAATGCATTGAAAAATAGTTTCCTAATGAAAATTGATTAGTGTTAAAAGCCTTGTCTAGAAGTAGGTGAACGTATTCTGATTTTCCAAACTCATACGTTCTAGCAACATTGGCATCCGCTAAGAATTCGTGATTTTGTTTTACTAAAATGCTCCAACGCCATACCAGCGGGTTTATCCAAAGTATGGCTTTGAGTAATTCGGTAAATAATAAATCTATCCAATGGTATTGCCGTAAATGAGCCAATTCATGATCTACAATTAACGATTCGTTTTTATCGTTTTCGTTTAAAAAAATTCGATTTATGAGTGAAAATGATTCGTTTTTGGTTAAAAACAGTCGAAAATTACCAATTTTCGAAATTTCTTGGTTCGAGCCATAATACGAATCAATTAAACGAACTATAGTTTTTACGAATAGACCAATTGCGATTAGCCAGTAGGTTGTTACAAAAAAATCAACCCAAGAAAATGGCGAATTAGCCAAGTTTACATTATCAGCTACCATAACAGTAGGTAATTCAAAAACCGGAGCTACAGGACTTAATTGAACCCAAACTGTTTGCGATAAAACTATGCCTTGTGAAATAATCGGAATTAAAACTAAAGCAACGCGATTAAACGTGAATCAATTACCTTTTGATAACAAAAGATCAAACCCCAAAACCAATGCTGCAAAAACAACGTTGTACACTAAAAAATTACTCATCTCCTTGTCCTTTTTTTAATTGAGAAAGAATTTCTTCCAATTCGTTTACCGAAAGCTGCTTTTCCTTGACAAAAAATGAAACCATGTTTTCCATCGAACCTTCAAAGTATCCATTGAGAAACTTCTTGGTTAATCCTTTAGAATATTTCTTTTTGGTGACCAAGGGAAAATATTCGTGAGTTCTGCCATACGCCTTATGTCCTACAAATCCCTTTTTCTCCATTATCCTGATTAAAGTAGAAACAGTTGTATAGGCTGGTTTTGGTTCTTCAAGTTGTTCTATGATATCGTGAACCATTCCTTTTTTTATATTCCACAGCGCTTGCATTATTTGCTCTTCTGCCCTAGTCAATTCCATTTTCCCTAAGATTTTATGATACAAATATAGAAGAAAATACCATGTAACTAATAATTTAGTTATATAAAAAACTATTTAGTTAATAATCAAAATTATCTACCGTTTGATTTCAGGCTTGACACACTGTCCATCTCAAAAGCGATTTATACATTTGTACACCCTTAAGATTTCCCTTTTTAAGAATAGAAAAAGCGCATAATTCGCTACTATAAAAAAGTACATGGCAAAAATTATTTATACCAAAACAGACGAAGCACCAGCATTAGCGACCTATTCTTTTCTGCCAATAGTTCAGAAATTCACCAAAGCTGCACAGATTGAAGTGGAGACTCGGGACATTTCCTTGGCGGCTCGAATCATTTCAGCGTTTCCAGAATATTTACCAAAGGAGATTCAATTAACCGACGACTTAGCAGAATTGGGAGAATTGGCTCAATCACCTGAAGCGAATATCGTAAAGTTACCCAATATCAGTGCCTCCACTCCACAGTTGAATGCTGCTATCCATGAACTGATTGCAAAAGGTTACGATTTGCCAGATTATCCAATAGAGCCAACGACAGAAATTGAGCGCAACATAAAATCTCGCTATGATAAAATTAAGGGAAGTGCCGTAAACCCAGTATTGAGGGAAGGAAACTCAGACCGAAGGGCTCCAAAGGCAGTTAAAAACTTTGCAAAGAAAAACCCACATAGTATGGGGGCTTGGAGTGCGACTTCCAAAACTCATGTATCGAGCATGTTGGAAGGCGATTTTTACGGTTCTGAAAAGTCTGTCGTGATTGATGCACCTAAAACGGTTTCAATCGAGCTTCACCACGAAGGGGGTAAAAAGTTATTGAAACAAAGCACCACGCTGCTTAAAGGTGAAGTGATTGACAGCTCGGTAATGAGTAAGTCTGCTTTGATTTCATTTTTGGAAAAGGAAATAGCAGATGCAAAAACACAGGGTGTCTTACTTTCCTTGCATCTTAAGGCGACCATGATGAAGGTTTCTGACCCAATCATTTTTAGCCATGCCGTCAAAGTGTATTTCGCTGAGTTGTTTGAAGAATATGCTGACCTTTTTGACGAACTAGGGGTGGATACCAAAAGTGGCTTTGGTGATGTTGTCTCGAAAATCAATTCGCTACCAGAAAAACAACGAGAAGAAATAGAAGTGGCTATTCAGAATTGTTACGATGCTCAGCCAGATTTGGCCATGGTGAATTCAGACAAAGGCATTACCAATTTGCACGTGCCCAGTGATGTAATTATTGATGCCTCTATGCCCGCAGCAATTCGCAGTTCTGGAAAAATGTGGGGTTGGGATAATAAACTGCACGATACCAAAGCAATTATTCCCGACAGAAGTTATGCGGGAGTATATCAAGCGACTATTGATTTCTGTAAGGAGCATGGAGCATTCGACCCAACGACTATGGGTTCGGTTTCCAACATTGGCTTGATGGCCCAAAAAGCAGAAGAATACGGTTCACACGATAAAACCTTCGAAATTGAGGAGGCAGGAACTGTAAAGGTTATTGATGCACAGGGTAAGATACTGATGGAGCAGTTGGTCTCAGAAGGAGATATATTTAGAATGTGTCAAGTAAAAGACGCCCCCATCCGAGATTGGGTAAAACTCGCAGTACAACGAGCCAAAACGACGGGAAACCCTGCTATTTTTTGGTTAGACAATAACAGAGCCCACGACTGCAATCTAATTGCGAAAGTGGAATCCTACCTTCAGGACTTTGATACCAGTGGTACCGATATAAAAATTATGCCACCCATTGAAGCTACCAACTATACATTAGAACGATGCAAAAACGGGTTGGATACAATTTCTGTAACCGGTAATGTGTTGCGCGATTACCTTACAGACCTCTTCCCTATTTTAGAATTGGGAACCAGTGCAAAAATGCTCTCTATCGTTCCATTAATGAACGGAGGTGGTTTATTTGAGACTGGCGCAGGAGGTTCTGCCCCTAAGCACGTGCAGCAATTGGTGGAAGAAAACCACTTGCGCTGGGACTCGCTTGGTGAATTTCTTGCACTCTCGGTGTCCTTAGAGCATTTGAGCCAGCAATTTGACAATCCAAGAGCACAAATATTAGCGGACACATTGGATCGTGCTACGAGTAATTTTTTGGACCAAGGAAAGTCTCCAAGCAGGAAAGTTGGTGAATTGGACAGTAGAGGTAGCCATTTCTATCTTGCTTTGTATTGGGCGCAAGAATTATCGGAACAGTCTAATGACCAGAAACTTCAAGATCATTTTAAAGCAGTGTATAACGAATTATTAACCAACGAAACTGCCATTGTGAAAGAATTGGAGGAAGTTCAAGGAAATGGAGCAAACATCGGCGGCTACTATTTACCAAACCAAAAACTAACCCAAGCCGTTATGCGTCCCAGTAAAACGCTCAATTCAATTATCGATACAATTTAATTTACATATGGCAACAATTGATTGGAAAACCGCGACAGAATTTGAAGACATTACCTACAAAAAATGTGGTGCAGTAGCGCGCATAGCTTTCAACCGCCCAAACGTTAGAAATGCATTTCGGCCCAAAACTGTGGGAGAATTGTACAAAGCATTTCTTGATGCAAGGGAAGATACCAATATCGGTGTAGTCTTGCTTTCGGCCGAAGGACCATCAACAAAAGACGGCAAGTATTCGTTTTGCAGCGGCGGCGATCAAAATGCAAGAGGTCATCAAGGTTATGTAGACGACGACGGTATGCCACGCTTGAATATTCTTGAAGTTCAGCGATTGATTCGTTTTATGCCCAAGGTGGTCATTGCAGTAGTGCCCGGTTGGGCTGTTGGCGGCGGTCACAGTTTACATACCGTATGCGATTTGACTCTAGCCAGTAAGGAGCACGCCATATTCAAACAAACGGATGCCGATGTCACCAGCTTCGACGGAGGTTACGGTTCCGCTTATTTAGCTAAAATGGTGGGTCAAAAACGCGCACGTGAGATCTTCTTTTTAGGAAGGAATTATTCCGCTCAAGAGGCCTATGAGATGGGAATGGTAAATGCCGTTATTCCACACGAAAAATTGGAAGACGAGGCGTTTCAGTGGGCTCAAGAAATATTGGAGAAATCACCAACCTCCATCAAAATGCTCAAGTTTGCGTTTAACCTAACCGATGACGGAATGGTGGGTCAACAGGTTTTTGCTGGGGAAGCAACTCGCCTGGCATACATGACGGATGAGGCAAAAGAAGGCCGTAATGCGTTTTTAGAGAAAAGAAAACCAGATTTCACGAACATCAAATGGATTCCTTAATTACGTTTGCAAGCCTATGTTGATTTACAAGCAATTTACATTCGATTCTGCCCATCAACTGCCTAATGTACCCGAAGGGCATAAATGCAAAAATTTGCACGGCCACACCTATCACTTAACGGTCTATATAGAAGGTGATTTGGACGAAAAACTAGGATGGGTAATGGATTTTAGCGAGGTAAAAGCAGCGATGAAACCCGTTTTAAAAAAAGTAGACCACAACTATTTGAACGACATTCCTGGATTGGAAAACCCTACTTCCGAGGTTTTGGTCGTGTGGATTTGGAATCAGATCAAACCTGCTCTTCCACTTCTCAAACGTCTTGAATTAAAAGAAACGCCGACGAGTGGGGCGATTTACGAAGGATAGATTGTAAAACGTTTCAAGTATCACGTAAAACGTCCGACGTAGTATGTTATACGTTTTACACTTTACAATTTCTTAAAAACCTTCACCTCAGAATTTTTCTCCTCTGCACTGTAGGAGCCCTCGTCGATTAACTCTAGGCCTGCTTGATGAACTGCCGCTAAACTTGTTCCTCCTTCGCTTTTTGCAAAGTGATTGTCCCAAATGTACAGGTCACCACTTTTTAAATCTTGGAGATTAAAATGTTGCGTAAAGTAGAATATTTCACTGGACTCATTCGCTGGGTCTGCTTCAAGGTAAACGGCCAGAAAAGAATGATAATAAAATAAGCGACCGTTCTTTCTGTGCGCTGCAATTTTTTTCTTGTCCAATTGGCGAATGGCTAGTATTTCAACACTTTCATTTTTCGGAAACTCATACAAATGGTCAGCAACACTTATCATGGTAATGACACAGCCAATCGTGATCGGAAACATTACCGCCCGGTATTTAGTGAGCCACTTCCACTCCAACGCTTTTACGGAAAGCACTCCGATTAGAGGAACTATAACCATCATTACTCTGACCAAACCTGCCGATGCTCCAGCACCTAACCACCAGACGGTAGAGTGCGCAAAAAAGTAGGAAAGTATCAAGCTCAACACGAGTAATTCCAACTTTTTGTTTGACGAAACTTGGATTTTGGGCAAGAACAATTCAACAATTAAGCGGATGACGCTTACACCGAATAGAACGGTAAGCAATTGGTGTATGAACTGGTCGTACGATTCGGCAAAATGCCAAAAGCTACCACTTCCATATACCGCTGAAGCGTCGCCGTAAGGTTGTTTGGTAATTATCCAAAAAAAGTCGCCGTGGAATGGCCAACCAATAAGACCGTAGATGATAAACCCGGTGAGTAAAAATGGAGCCGATTTGAGTGATTTTACCCACCATAAAAACAACAGAAATAAGGGGTAATAAATAAATAACTCTGTTCGGCAAAGAATTAAAAATGACAGGATTACACTCCCTATTCTGTAGCTTTTCCTTGAGTAAAAATACACGCCTGACATAAGGACTAAGGAAGCTATTGGCTCTGTAAGCCCGCTATACATTCCAACGTACATTACTGGAGCAAAAACTGTAAAAATCACCGCTAAAAAATGGTAGCGATAACCCAATTGTTTGGCAGTAAGACTAGCGAATACTCCAGCACCAAGACCGCAGAGAATATTCATAAGTTCCACCCCTTTTAAACCCAGCTGAGCAAAAGGTGCTGCAAACAGAGTAAAAACAGGCTTTCCCCAATGATCTACAAAAAAATGCGGATGTTCAAATGCATAGCGGGCGAACAAGTAATGCGTGTAAGTATCTCCACCACCCGACGTCCATTGCATGATAGACAGGTAGTAAAGAAAGTACCCCAAACTGCCCAGCGCCAAGAGCACAATTAATCCGTATTGTTTTGCGAAATTCACGTATCCAAAAATGAGGTTTTATAAGAATACCAGCCAACTCTTTTGAAATAAAGATTAATTTGGACAGCGAATTCTCTAAATAATGAAACGACTCGCACTATTACCAGTTCTTTTTTTCCTTATCACTGGTATTTCAGCACAAGATTCAACCACTATTTATGAAGTTTTCAAGGATATTTTAAATCGAACAAAATATGTAGACAGCCTTCAGGAATTTGACGAACACGGCAACGTCATTGCTGATTATTACATTTACGAAGTCAACAACAAAGTAATTACTGTCCACCCCGTCATGGGAAGCGCAGAATTCCAGAATGATTCATTGATACGATCTAGGCTGAATGAAAGTCTATCTAAATATGTGAACGCTCACATACCCTTGGAGGCAAGAATCCTTCACGTGACCTTTAAGAATTGCGTTTTTACCGATTTTATTCATTTCTCTCATCATAACTACAGAAACCTGTCTTTCGAAAATTGTTCGTTTGAAAACGACGTGCACATAAGTGATTGTGGAATCGATGCGTTGACCTTTCGTAATTGCACCTTCAATGGGAAGAAAGTAGAGCTAAAGAGAAACCAAATCATTGAAGATGTGCGGTTTGAAAACAACGCATTCAAAAATTTGAACCTCCTTGGATTGAAAAACAATCAGTTCGAAGGAGAATTATTGCTGAATAATAACAAATGCTCCTACGAGACGACCTGCTGGGCTGCTGGAAATCAATTCTCGAAAAGAATAGCTTTTACAAATACCGATTTATGGTCTTTGCGCCTGGAGAAAAACTTGTTTTACTCAACTGAACCGGACACATTTAAAATAAACTACAGAAATCAAGAGCACATATGTACTTCAAACGAGCGGCTTATCTTCTACAACATCTTCTCTGCTGAAGATAATGCAACAAGCGTCTGGCTCATTGAGAATGAATTTGAAAGCGAAACGGGAACAGAAGAGATGATTTACTCTGGAGTATTCAACGATTTTCTTTTCCTTGAAAACAAAATTGACTGGCGCGTTGAATTTTCTTCGTCAACAGTAGAAAAAAGCTTTTGGTTGGAGTCGAATACTTTTAATTCCAATATCTCCTTTGATTCCTTCATTTTTTCTGAAATGTTGAATTCCATCCCATGGCATCAAATTGAGGGATATAAACTCACAATAAACTCCTATTCAGGAGAATATAGTAGTCCAAAAAAACATGCTAGAATAATGAGTCTGCCCATCATTTACAAAGGAGCACAAAATGAAATGGGTAGCCCAAATGCTCGGCATTTAATACGCAGCTACAAAACCATTTACGACATCTGCAAAAAGAACGGCGACATTGAATCCGCCAACGGCTGCTACGCCGAAATGAAACAAGTGGAAACCCGCCGCTGGAAATACCTTTTTGAACAAAACAAAACCTTCGAATCCTTCTTCCGCTGGCAACTCAACTCCTTCCTCTCCTACTTCACCGATTATGGTACTAACCCAGCAAAGGCAGTTATTAAAAGCGGGTGGGTGATTTTGTTGTTTGCTATTTTCTATTTGTTTTTTCCGAGTGACTGGGATGTAAGTAACAGAGCGGAGTTTCTCCAAAAATGGAAGCAACTCCTTGGTCGCAAGAAACAAGAAGCAAGCGGCAAGTGGGGTAATCGGTTTTATCTAACCACTTTAGCTTTTATAGCTTACACCGGGTTCATTCATATTTTGAATGCACTCACGTTGAGTTTGAATGCTTTTACCACCCTTGGCTTTGGGGATATTCCGACTCATGGAGCTGCGCGCTATGTAACCATTGTGCAAGGGTTTATTGGTTGGTTTTTGTTGACGATTTTTAGTGTGAGTTTGATAAATCAAGTATTGGGGTAAACGTATTGTCAGCTATTACACGATTAAGATAAGCAACCAATAATACCCTGTCTAGCAAATTCAAGTTATTGTTAAAATCCTATTCAAAAGATAGGGCGTCGAGCAACTAAGAATGCTATTGTATCTATCGCCCATATGTTTATCAAAGGACCTTGCATAATACTGAAAACATGAGTTAAAAGAATATCAATAATCAAAGAACTAATCCGTAAAATATTTGTACTATCTGTATAAACAAAACAAAACATGAAAAAGATAGTATTAGGATTCGGTTGTGCAGCATTGTTATTATCAAGTTGCGGTGGTGGCGGAGACTCAAAAGAGACAAAAGCGCCCGAAGAAAAGAAAATGCAATTACAAACAGGACCAGAGGAAAAGTCAAAACCTATGGATATTCCGGAAGTGGCAGAGATTGTAATTGAAAGTAACGATCAAATGAAATACAATACCAAGCGTATTGAGGTGTATAAAGGGCAAAAGGTAAAATTGACATTGAAGCATGTTGGTGAAATGCCGCTTGAGTCTATGGGGCATAACTGGGTATTACTTCAAAGAGGTACCGACAAAAACGCTTTCGCTGAAGCTTCTATTGCCGCAAAAGAAACGGGCTACATTGCCCCCGACATGAAAGATGCAGTAATTGCTAATACCAAAACTATTGGCGGTGGCGAATCGGTTACAATTGAGTTTGATGCGCCCAAAAAAGGATTGTACGATTTTATCTGCTCTTTCCCTGGTCACGTAGGTATGATGAATGGAAAGTTTGTAGTGCAATAACTGAACGCTATATGTATTGAAAAGGCAGCTGCATTAATTTGTGGCTGCCTTTTTTTAAGGGTAAAAGTCAACAATAAAAAATCAATAACTCAGTCTGCCAGCGCAATCTCCAAACGTACATCGTGCTCTTCTGTGGGCACTTGATGCATCAATTGAAAGTCGTACCCTACACCAACTTTTATAGCCGCTGGGTGTTTCACTAAAAAGTTGTCGTAAAAGCCACCTCCATACCCTAACCTACCGCCCTGTTGATCAAATGCCAAACCGGGAACTATAATTAAATCGAATGAACCCAAATATTCCTTATCTCCTGCCGGATAAACGGTACCAAACCGCCCCTGCTCTACATTATTTAAATCACTAAGAATTAAATGTTTAAGTGAGGGTTTTTTTAGTGTTTTTGGACAAACGACTGTTGTTTCCGTTTTCAATAAATAGGATATAAAGGGTTTAATATCAACCTCCTTTCCCATTGGTATGAAGCAATGCACAGCAGTCAGATCTTTTTGCTGAGCTATTTCAAAAAGCTGTTCATTAATTTTTTTAGATTTCTGCACTACCGCTTCTTGCGTCAATTGTTGTCGCAATTCCAATTGTCGTTCTCTTAATATCTGCTTCTCTTTTTTTATTTTATCGTGATTTGATTGCATAATATATTCAATTACTCATTGGTCAACTCAAATGCATCTACTTGCTCCTCTGTAAAGGGATTACGCACGTCAACGGAAACGTCCTCCCCATCCACGTTTATTAAAACCACCACATTTTGTGTAGAAAAATTAGTTGCAAAATCAGACCAAGGCGTTTGCTCTTTTGCATAATACGGGGCACCAGCCGACCCGTTATTTATTTGATATATGCTACGCTTCAACTTCAATTTGGGTTTGTCCCAATTTTTTGGATAACGCGGCATCTCTTCAGTAATCTTTGTTCGCGCATAATTGTGTTCATCTCCAGTGAGGACAGCTCGAACCTTTTCCGTTGAATTGATCATAACATCGAGCAATTCATCTCTGCGCTCAATTATGCCTTTTTCTACTTTTTGGCCAGCAATAATCGGACGTGGCCAGTTTTTACCGTTGTACCACATATCATCGTCAACGTGCCCGCCGTTTGGAAAAAACGGAGTGTGCAGGGTTACAAAAATGTGCGCTATTTTGTTATCGTTTTCATATTTACTCAACTCCCGTTTAAACCACTCCAACTGATTGTCCATAATATACGCATGTATATTGCCGCTAGTTCCGCGATAACGCGTCAGCGCATAAGCATACCAATAATTAGAGTTTAAAACCACTATCGCAGTATTGCCATGCACGTATGAATAAACGGTCTCTTGGTAAGGAGGAAAATCAATTGTAGAACCGTTCGGATCGTATTTTGAGTCATCCTCAGATTTTAGTTCTGAAATTGGATTACAAAAATTTTCAGCAAATACTGCTTCTGCACTCTCTGTCTCAAAAGGAAAGCGGTCCACTCCTGCACTGGCTGTGCCGTTTTCAGTCGGAAAATAATGAACCAGTGCCTCGTGATTTCCCATGGCTACATTTACTGGAAAATATGCAGCGTAAGGTTCTAACGAACGCTTCCAATTGGCGTATTGTAAATTCATTTCCGCTTTATCGGATAAGTAGCCATTAATGAGGTCGCCCGTGAATTGCAAAAATGCGGCATTTCGTGCCTTTGTATAGGCCACTATGCGTTGCATTACATAGTAATTAGCACCGTACAAATTCCGCTCACCTCCACCCTGTCCATTTCTTGAATCGCTGGCATAAGCAAACACAAAGGGTTTTTTATCCCCTTTTTCAGGGGCCGTTTTAAAACTATAACTACGCTCAGAAGGTGTTTTTATGGTATACTCGTAAACCGTGTTTGGACTCAGTCCTTTTAATTCAAATTCAACGTAAGACTTATTTTTCGAATAATAGGCTCTATTTCCCAGTTCTAAGCTTATATCAGCAGCTTGGTTTAAGGTAAGACTAATTACCGCTTTTGACTCACCTACCTGATTTACAAAAGGACCTTCTATAACTGAAGGCAACACATTAAAGGACTCATTCTTTAATTCAAAATTCAATCGACCGTCATAAAGCAACTGGCCATTAGCGGCCATAACCCGATAACCCAGTAAGCCAGTCCCTGAAGCTTCCCAGCCACTCATATCGTATTTACCTCTCAATTGATTCAAGTCTATTTCTGCTGTTGAATTTGAAATAGTTGCTGTTTTTTTAAAATACACAGGCATTGGATAAGTGCCGTCATTGGGGTTAATCAACCCATAATAAACCCTTCCATTTTCGACTTTCGACCCAAAGTTAAATTGGATACCCTTTTCACTTCCTTTGGGTTGACCTATCATATCTTGTAATCGAAAGCCTTGGCCATTGCTGGTTTCTTTAGCCGAATCGCCTTTTAAATGCGCGGTAAGCGCCCCATTTGAGCTGCCTAGATTGGAATATACCTTGGGAACTTGAGCCCGGGTATTTAACGGTATAAGACTAAGGCCCAAAAGGAGCAGAAATAACGAAAGTACTGAAGTGATTTTCATACGACTAAATTACAATCTGAATCGACTTTGAAAAGTTTCAGTACCTATTGATTTCATTAGTTTTGCAAACCCAATTTTTATTGCAGTTCATGAAGTTTGAAGAGGAAATAGAGAAAAGAAAAACTTTTGCCATTATCAGTCACCCAGATGCCGGAAAAACAACACTTACCGAAAAGTTTTTACTCTTTGGTGGAGCTATACAAGTAGCTGGTGCCGTAAAAAATAACAAGATAAAAAAGACTGCTGCTTCGGATTTCATGGAAATTGAAAAGCAACGTGGTATTAGTGTGGCTACTTCGGTTATGACTTTTCCATACAATCACAAAATTGTAAACATCTTAGATACCCCAGGTCACAAGGACTTTGCTGAAGACACCTACCGTACGCTTACAGCAGTAGATAGCGTTATATTGGTGATAGACTGTGTAAAAGGAGTTGAAGCGCAAACAGAGCGTTTGATGGAAGTTTGTCGTATGCGGGATACGCCGGTAATCATTTTTATCAATAAAATGGACCGACCAGGAAGAGACGCATTTGACTTGTTGGACGAGCTAGAGGAAAAATTAGCTATTAAAGTGCGCCCACTGAGTTGGCCAATCAACATGGGCAAAGAATTTAAAGGCGTTTATAAACTGTATGATGGCACTTTGAATCTTTTTAATGCTGAAAATAAAAGCAAAGTCGCTGAGAATATAGTTCCAATAAAAGGCCTTGAGGATACTCAACTGGATGAATTAGTTGGCGAAACCGATGCCAATGAATTAAGAGAAAACGTGGAACTCATTGACGGTGTTTACGATTCTTTTGAAAAAGAAGCCTATTTAAATGGGAAATTAGCTCCGGTATTTTTTGGCTCCGCATTAAACAACTTCGGCATAAAAGAAATGCTGGACACCTTCACTGAAATAGCTCCAAACCCACAACCGGTAGAGTCGGATACCAGAGAAGTAACAGCTGCCGACGATAAATTCTCTGGATTCATTTTTAAAATTCATGCTAACATCGACCCAAACCACAGAGACCGTATTGCCTTTTTGCGCATAGTGAGTGGTAAATTTAAACGGAATACGTTTTATAAACACGTGCGCTTAAACAAGAAGTTGAAGTTTGCGAACCCTGCATCCTTTATGGCTCAGAGTAAAGAGGTGGTGGAAGAAGCTTTCCCCGGAGATGTAATTGGACTGTACGATACGGGTAACTTTAAAATTGGCGATACCCTAACTGAAGGTGAAGACATGATGTTTAAGGGCATTCCGTCCTTCTCTCCAGAGATGTTTAAAGAAGTGGTGAATAAAGACCCAATGAAAACCAAACAACTTGAAAAAGGTCTGCAACAATTAACCGAAGAAGGCGTGGCTCAGTTGTTTACGAAGCAACCCGGCAATATTAAAATCATAGGAACGGTAGGTAACCTTCAGTTTGAGGTAATTCAGTACCGCCTTAAGAATGAGTACGGTGCTACTTGCGATTTCAAAAGTTTGAATTATCATTTGGCATGCTGGATTACTACGGACAATCAAGAGCAATTGAATCACTTTGTAAAAGTAAAAGGCAGCGATGTGGGTTACGACAAAGACGGAAATCCAGTATTTTTAGCACCATCAGCATGGATGCTGGAAAAAGCAAAAGAAAACTATTCGGATCTTGAATTTCATACCACTTCGGAGTTTAAAGTATAGCTTTATTTTATGCGCAGGGTTAGCGCTTGCCGCTTGCAATCGAGAGCCTGATGCATGCGTTATTTCAAGTGACTCGCAACTTTTAGTGGGGGAATTGATCAGGGTAAATGATTGCTCAAAGTTTGGATTTGACAATGTCATTGAAATGGGCAATGGTGCGAAATTTAGCAACCAAAAATCGCTCAGTTATAGATACTTTACTGGAGGTGATTTTAGAATATCCCTTACTGCATTCAGTAAAAAGAGTAATAAAAAAAACACCGCAGAAACAGGAGTATCGGTGTTCTACCCCACTCCAACTCAGATTAGAGGAAAGTGGACGCTTACCAAAGTAGAAACTCGAGAACAATTGCAAGTTGACCCTTCTATTTCTCTTTTCGCTCTGCCCATTGATAGCAGCAGAACGTTTAATGAAAAATACGACATCACCGCAGACAGCATTTTCGTGGAACATGGTGGAGAAGAGTTTTATCTTTTTCAATTCAAGAACGGATATACATACGAAAATGGCGCATTGCTCATAAATCAGAACACCTTCCCGATTGTAAGCTTTACGTCGACCAACATGGTACTCCAAGGCCCTTACTTCAAAGGGTTTGAGTTACTGTATTTAGAGCGCTAAGTATTCAATGGAGTGTTTATAACTCCGATGTGCTCCGCTGGTTTCCAATTTTTTCTAAACTTACCTTTGAATTTACTTCAGTAAAATGGCACTCAATTACATATTCATTGGTTTTTTCCTTATTGCCTTTGTTGTTGCTCTGCTAAGAGTTGTTGGCTATTTTTTTCGTGATTTTCTGCTGACTTACGGAATGCATTTCGATAAAGCCGATCTGAACGTGTTTCATGCCATCGTTCAGTCCACCTTTGAAATGACGAAGACTTCAATTTCCATTGTGATTACATTAATTGGAATAATGGCTTTATGGTTGGGCATCATGAAAATTGGAGAAAAAGGAGGCGCAATAAATATTCTATCGAGAATGGTGGCTCCCTTCTTCAGAAAACTGTTTCCTGAATTGCCGAAAGATCACCCCGCAATGGGCAGTATGATGATGAATTTCTCAGCCAATATGTTGGGCCTGGATAATGCAGCTACTCCACTTGGACTAAAAGCCATGAAAGAATTACAAAGCACAAACAACACTCAGGAAACAGCCAGCAATGCCCAAATCATGTTTTTGGTCCTTAATACCTCCGGCTTAACCTTAATTCCCGTTTCTGTAATGGCCTTGCGTGCAGCAGGCGGAGCTCAACAACCTTCAGATGTATTTCTACCCATTTTGTTGGCCACCTTCTTTGCCACCTTGGCTGGACTAATTTCAGTGTCTATTTATCAAAAAATCAACCTCTTAAATAAAGTAGTGCTTACCTATTTGGGTTCGCTTACCTTGGCTATCTGCTTATTCATTTGGTGGTTGACCGGTTTAGCACCCGATCAAGTATCCAAAGTAAGTATGCTTTTAGGTAACGGGATTTTGTTCAGCGTTATTATCGCTTTTATAAGCCTTGCAGTGCGCAAAAAAGTAAACGTCTACGAATCCTTTATTGAGGGAGCAAAAGAAGGCTTTGATGTGGCCATAAAAATCATTCCGTACCTAGTGGGCATGCTGGTGGCTATTGGTGTTTTTAGAGCAAGTGGCGCGCTGGATATTGTAGTGGAGGGTCTTCGCTATGTGGTACTTGCATTAGGTATTAATCCCGATTTTGTAGACGCCATGCCCACAGCCTTTATGAAACCCTTAAGCGGTTCTGGTGCTAGAGCAATGATGGTAGAAACTATGGATACTTTTGGCGCCGATTCGTTTGCAGGAAAGCTGTCTAGTGTATTCCAAGGCTCTACAGAAACTACATTTTACACCTTAGCTGTTTACTTTGGTGCAGTAAACATTACGCGCACCCGCTATACAGTAGTTTGCGGTTTAATAGCAGACACGGTTGGAATAATAGCAGCCATCTTCATTGCTTACTTATTTTTTCATTAAATCCGCTTCAGTTTACCTTTTCACCTTTGCGCACCCAAAGTCCCCAAGCCGTATTGTAGGTGTGTATTTTCTGGGTGACGCTGTTGGTTGTATCCACTAGTTTTTTTTCATCGTTTATCCATTGAAAAATCCCCCCTTTCAGGTTATAGACATTCAGTGAGGGATTGGCATCTTTTATTTTTTTCAACACCCCCTCACTGCGCAAGCCCACTGAACAATAACCCAGAATGGGCTTTTCGGAGGATAAAATCTGATCGGAAAAATCTTCTGTGTCTGGGTTGATATGCACCGCACTGGGAATCTTACTGACAGCGTACTCGTCTTTATTGCGAATATCCAACACTAAATAATCCCCCAAATTTTCAGGTTCAACTATTTTATGCTCAACCGAATGCTTCAGTATTGAGTTGGTCATGAGCTCAAAACTCCATTGCTTAAATGCCATAAAAAAAAGTATTGATAAGCCTAAAAAAGCCAAGATTATTAGTAGAATGTTTCGCACCGTATCTTTTTGCAAAAGAATAAAACTAGAGTCAATAAACGAGGTGAAGCGTACCATTAACTTTTATAAATCTCCAGAAAAAAAAGCCCCGTTAAAACGAGGCTTCTTAATCTTTAGAATTTTCTTACGCAAGGTCTATTCACCCAACAAAGATTTAAAAACTTTGTAGTTATGCCTTGCTACTGCTCTACCCAACTCCAATCCGGAAATATTATCCGCTTGAATATGATAACCACCTAGAACTCTTGACATCCCAGCCATTTCTGCCGCCTCGGTAAACGTTGGAAAGGTTAATGTAACGGTGTCTCCAATATTGTCCGGCTCCGTCATTATTCCAGGAACCAAATCTACCTGCGATCCAAAGGTATCATCCCCTTTAAAGAGCTTTAGTGCCTCTGCACACCCACCACTTATGGTACTGTGCCCCGAAGCATAACTGGGAAATGGAGGACAAAGAAATACTGAAGGAGAATAAGGTCTCCATTTTTCACCCGGCATTTTTTCTTTCCAGCCCTCTTCTTCTCCAGCCCATCCTTTAATGGTTTGACCTTTAAAGTACTCGTGCACCAAAGCATAAGGTCTTGCATAATCGTAGTGCATTTTTGAATCCCAATTGGCGATAAAGCCGTCCATAGCAACACTTTCCACCAAAAAGTACATTTTCACATCTTGATCCAAAGTATGGTTATCTCTTCTAGAAACATCTTGTGCAAAAATTAACCAATGACCACCTTGCTGAACCGATTGAGGACCGTCTCGCATAAACTCAACCAGTGCTTTTTGTTCGTTGGTTAAATTCGCTTGTAACTCAACTACCTCAGCAACTTCGGCTTTCAGCTGCTCAGAGCCATACTCCGGCGGTGGGCCTGGTCGGAATTGACTTGCTGAATCAATGAGAAGCGGCTCAACTTTTTGCCAGTAAGGAGTGAGGCAACCGGGCGCGTATGTTCCTCCTTTACCATCACTAAAGTACTTGGGTTGCCAGCGGTTAATGTCAACATTTTCATCAGGGTTGTTCACCGGCTGGTAGCCCGTATAATCCGCGTACATTTTGCCGTTAGTCAATTCACCGTATTGGTTACTTCCATCAGTTTTTCTTTTCTCAATTATTGCTGCAGCTACTGCATTTCCTATTCCCGCTGCACTAGTTGGGTCCATACTTCTATTGGAAGGGTCGTAGCCCATGTCGCGCATGTGAGTTTTCCATTTCAGCGAATCGGAGTAATAATACTCCACCATTGTTCTGTAAGCAGCGTAACTGATGGCCTCTTGTTTGTTGGCCAGCGTGCGCATTGATTCCGGCGCACGGTCAATTTCCTTTGCAATTGCAGGAGTTGCTTTATCATCAAAACGCGTCCATGCATCAAACATAGCAGTCGTTACTAGTCCTAAGAATCGCGAAGTAATCGTAGGGCGCGGCTTAAAACGCTCGGTGTCATACGCCGTGCCTTCTAATGCTATTTTACCCCATTTGTAGGCGATATTGTCTTCGCCTCTTGGGACAGCTTCTTGAACTACATCAGCAGTTGCGTCATTCTTTTCATTAGGGCTAGCGCACGAAAACAGTAAGCCAGCACTCAATGGTATCCATAAATATTTCAACATAATTTTTTAAATGATTTGTTTGTTTCCTTCAAAAATAAAACGCTATGCCCATTGGCACTCCACGTCTATGCGAATAGACAGATATAATTGGTAAAATGGTGCATTTAAAGGATGAATTGTCCCGGCCTATTTTAACAACTCTGGAAAATTCTTTATGGCTTTCTTGTACCTCGGTATTGAAACCCCTAGCACATAACGATCGTTGGGATGGTGTTTCACATAATCTTGATGGTAGTCTTCTGCTTTGTAAAACTTCTGAAAAGGTTCTACCTCCACTGCAATTCCTTCTGGATAATTTCCAGATGACTCCAGTTCGCTAATATATTTCTCAGCCTGATCTCTTTGCTCTTGATTCTTATAGAATATAATGGATCGATACTGTTTACCAATATCATTTCCCTGACCGTTCACTTGAGTGATATCTCCCGAGTTAAAATACACTTTAAGTAATTGAGGATAACTAATTATATTTGAATCGTATATAACTTTAATAGCCTCTGCATGACCAGTAGCGCCACTACCCACCTGACGGTAAGTAGGGTTCTTTTCTTTACCACCCGAATAACCCGATATCACTTCTTGGACTCCTTTTACGGATTCATAAATTTCTTCTACACACCAAAAACAACCTTGGGCAAATACAGCGCTTTTTAGGTTTTGTTTCGGAGCGAAATCTAAGGCCGTTCCGTTTATGCAGTAACGTAAACCTGTTGGTTTTGGACCATCATTAAAAACATGTCCTAAATGAGCACCGCAACGCGCACAAGTAACTTCGTCCCGGGTCATTCCCAATGAATTATCGGTTCCAATATTTACCGCTTTACTGTGGTAAAAGTCGTAAAAGCTTGGCCAGCCCGAGCCCGACTTAAATTTTGTGGTGGAACTGAACAGAGGGTTGTCGCACGCTTTGCAAAAAAAGACGCCATCTTTCTTATAGCCATTAAATGCATGAGAAAATGGACGCTCAGTACCTTTTTCTCGAATCACATGAAATTCATCTGCATTAAGTTGCTGCTTCCATTCTTTTTCGGTTTTATTGATTTTTTTGTTCCAATTGGTATCCAAAGTGCTTACCGATGCAAAATCAGCATTGCTTTCTTTAGATTGTGGCTGCTGTTGAGAATTTGAACAATTGGTAAAAATAACCAACACACCCATTAATAAACCTAGCTCCTTCATATAACTCAATACTTTACTTTGTTTTTTCATTGTAGTAATAAGACAATTTATTGTCGGTTTAGTTGGTTAAGTAACACCACAAATACTTACATATTAAGGTGTAAAGCATCACGCGCACCTTTAGCCAATTCTTCCCGATGATCGGGATGCGCAATTGAAATCAGTGCCTTTGCACGTTGTTCCAAACTTTTACCGTAAAGATATGCTGCTCCGTATTCCGTAACCACATAATGCACATGCGCTCTTGTGGTTACTACACTTGCACCAGGTTTTAAGGTCAGTGCAATTCTAGACCAACCTTGACGGGTAATTGAAGGCAAGGCTATGATGGGTTTTCCACCTTCTGACAATGATGCGCCGCGAATAAAATCCATTTGACCGCCTACACCAGAATACTGTCTACTTCCTATGCTATCTGCACATACCTGTCCGAAAAGGTCAACCTCGATTGCGCTATTGATTGCCGTAACTTTAGGGTTCTTAGCTATCACATTTGTATTGTTAACCCACGCCACATCACACATTTGAACTAATGGATTGTCATCTACAAAATCGTACAATGCTCTAGAACCGATACAAAACCCACCGACAATTTTTTCTGGGTGCGAGTGTTTGTTTATTCCGTTAAGCACTCCTTTTTCAACCAGTTCAATTATCCCATCGGAAAACATCTCAGAATGCAAGCCTAAATTCTGGTGGCTTACCAAAGCCCTTAAAGCAGCATTTGGAATTCCTCCTATGCCCGTTTGTATGGTTGCGCCGTCTTCCACCAATTCAGCGATATTCTTGCCTATAGCAATTTCAATTGGACTGGGCTCTAAATATGGAACTTCAAAAATCTCATCAAAACATTGAACAAACGAATCAATCTTATCTACATGAATTAATCCATCGCCGTGAGTTCTTGGCAGTCTGGGATTTACCTGCGCAATAACATGCTTCGACACTTCGGTAGCCGCATGTGTTACATCAACGGAAGGCCCCAACGAGCAAAACCCGTGTCTATCGGGTGGAGATACTTGAATCAATGCAATGTCAATAGGCAAAGCTCCAGATCTAAGAAATGCGGGTATTTCACTCAAAAACATGGGAATATAATTCGCCCTTCCGGCATTCACTGCTTTTCGAATGTTACCTCCTACAAAAAAGCTTTTTACGTTGAAAATACCTTCGTATTTACTTTCGGTATAAGGCGCGTCCCACTCAGTATGAATGCTCACCACATCTATATTGGCCAATTCCTCTCCCCGCTTGGTCATTGCGTTCACCAAATGCCTTGGGGTTGCTGCGGCACTGTGAATGAATACGGTTTGATTAGAATGTAAGATTTGCAAGGCTTCATCCGCCTCTAAGTAGTCTATCCCTTTTTTCATGGTGCAAAGTTAATCACTGGGGTTAAGTGTAATGGTGACTTTGAGGATGAAACACGTATCAATAGTGGTACAAGTTGTGTGATTTAAGCCCTAGAAATTAGCGTTCTATTCTATAAAACAACTTAAAAAGTGGGAGGCATCATTTTTTAGTTCCCCTCCAACTTTTTAGAGCAAGTGCGAAGGCTTTTTACAAGTAGCTCATTTTGTTCTATGAGAAAAAATACGGGAATTGCTTTACCTCATACATGTCTATTTTTTAAGGTATTCGGTGAGCGCTGCGCTTTTAGTTCATTTTGTTCTTTAACCATGTACTGAGCCTATCGAAGGGTTAGTCGAACACACGGCAAAGCTCCTGCGGAGGTTTGAGCGGGCAAGTGTGAAGGCTTTTTGCAAGTAGCTTATTTTGTTCTATGAGAAACAATACGGGAATTGCTTTACCTCATTCATGTCTATTTTTTAAGGTATTCGGTGAGGGCTTCGCCGTTCATTTTGTTCTTTAACTTGGTCGAACACAACGTCGCCTGATTACCTGTGTTTAATACTGTGTTGTGAATTGCTTTCATTTTGTTCTTTAACTTGGTCGAACACAACGATTGAACGAGGATTTCACGCTCCAATTTAGTTGTGAATTGCTTTCATTTTGTTCTTTAACTTGGTCGAACACAACCATGTGTTTAAAAGTGTATTGAAGCGGGTGTTGTGAATTGCTTTCATTTTGTTCTTTAACTTGGTCGAACACAACTTAGGAGTGTAAACGCCGTCATCTGGCCAAGTTGTGAATTGCTTTCATTTTGTTCTTTAACTTGGTCGAACACAACCAAATAGAGTCTTGGAATGACTCTCAATTTGTTGTGAATTGCTTTCATTTTGTTCTTTAACTTGGTCGAACACAACCCACTGTGTTTATTAAATAAACCCTGAATAGTTGTGAATTGCTTTCATTTTGTTCTTTAACTTGGTCGAACACAACAATTAGATTATGATATTGACCAGCGCCAATGTTGTGAATTGCTTTCATTTTGTTCTTTAACTTGGTCGAACACAACTAAAATCGGCCTCGTTGTGTACCGAAGTAGGTTGTGAATTGCTTTCATTTTGTTCTTTAACTTGGTCGAACACAACAAATAATATTCGTTAACGTTGTGAGTTGGCGTTGTGAATTGCTTTCATTTTGTTCTTTAACTTGGTCGAACACAACAAGTTGGAAGTAACATTTAATCACGAGTATGTTGTGAATTGCTTTCATTTTGTTCTTTAACTTGGTCGAACACAACTGCCGTATTCGTCTAAAAAAGTACCAGTATGTTGTGAATTGCTTTCATTTTGTTCTTTAACTTGGTCGAACACAACTAGAGCTACACTAATAAAGTCGTCGATTGTGTTGTGAATTGCTTTCATTTTGTTCTTTAACTTGGTCGAACACAACTGTTTACCTCGTCTAATGTTAAGTGACCTGGTTGTGAATTGCTTTCATTTTGTTCTTTAACTTGGTCGAACACAACAATAGGCTCGTCGTTAAAGCACGAGGCATGTTGTGAATTGCTTTCATTTTGTTCTTTAACTTGGTCGAACACAACTTTAAAGCGCAACAAGAGAAGAAAGCACTGTTGTGAATTGCTTTCATTTTGTTCTTTAACTTGGTCGAACACAACCGAATGTCTATTCTCAATGAGCGAATACTGGTTGTGAATTGCTTTCATTTTGTTCTTTAACTTGGTCGAACACAACTTATGAAAACTTATTTTTTAATTGACGGGAGTTGTGAATTGCTTTCATTTTGTTCTTTAACTTGGTCGAACACAACGGGTGTTTTCTATCCACTCCCAGCCCACTTGTTGTGAATTGCTTTCATTTTGTTCTTTAACTTGGTCGAACACAACACTGACCAGGAGAAATAGAAGAAAGCTTGCGTTGTGAATTGCTTTCATTTTGTTCTTTAACTTGGTCGAACACAACAATACTAGGGCTTGATACATTAGCAGATTTGTTGTGAATTGCTTTCATTTTGTTCTTTAACTTGGTCGAACACAACAATTGGTTAACGCTTCACCAGTGTTTGTGTGTTGTGAATTGCTTTCATTTTGTTCTTTAACTTGGTCGAACACAACTTGAGAACGAAAGTTACCCCGAGTAATCCGGTTGTGAATTGCTTTCATTTTGTTCTTTAACTTGGTCGAACACAACTATGTCACAGTTATCATGATTGAGCCAAATGTTGTGAATTGCTTTCATTTTGTTCTTTAACTTGGTCGAACACAACAAGGGGCAATGGCGCAGAAAGAAAAAGACGGTTGTGAATTGCTTTCATTTTGTTCTTTAACTTGGTCGAACACAACATACCGTGTTCGATTCAGTTAAGGTTCAGTGAGTTGACTTCCATTTTAGAATAAAAAAATCAAGTTTAAAATAATTCCAATTGTTGTGGCGTATCGGGTTTTTCAGTTTCTGCTGCACTTTTAAAAAACTCCATCATGCCAAATTGTTTATCGGTCAAACTAAAAATGACCACTTCTCCTTTGGATGGCAAAAATCCTTTTACTCGTTTGGTGTGTACGTTGGCATTTTCTCGACTGGCGCAATGCCTAGAATAGATAGAAAACTGCATCATGGTAAAGCCATCTTGCAAGAGTAGTTTACGAAATTTCGCTGCGTTTCGGCGGTCCTTTTTAGTGTCGGTTGGTAAATCGAAGGAGACAAATACCCACATAATTCTGTACTGATTAAGGCGTGAAAGTGATGACATACTAACCACCTTAACCAATCATTATTCCAAAATTGGATAAAGGATTTTTCGTCGATTGCCTTTATAGCACTCCATTAAGCTGGCGGTTGTTCTGCTCATAGCCACCATCAGAGGGCTATGTTGACCGTCTATAACTACATTTATGGTCGGTATTACCAACAAGGCTCTTTTTACATCTGGGGTAAGGGCTTCAATTTGTGCAATGTCAAATTCATCCAACACCTCTAAGACCAACTCATCAACATAGGGGCGGTAGGGTTCCATAATGTCGTCGGCCAAGCAGTGTGGATTGTATTTATTCCGGTGATGAATGCCCATTGCGGTATGTAGGCCGCTGCTGACCAAACTTCGAGCTACAATAGCCCTCAAAATCGCATATCCATAATTCAACAAGTTGTTGGGCTCATCTTCGTATCTTCCACGAACAAAACCATCGTCCAACCAATTCTTCCAATAATATGCCGCCGCCCTACCCTCGTAATTATCGGGATCTCCACTACGGACTTTTGATTGCCAATACAGCATATTATTGGTTTCAATTTCAGCTCGATGCAATAAAGCAGCTTGGTTGGCTATTTTCTGTTTTACGCTTTGTTGCCACAATTGTTTTTTTAACGGCTCCGATGCTTCCAACTGTGCTTTGAGGTGTTCGGAGTAGGTATGATGGCTATCGAAGGGCAACATAAATGCCTTGGGCATGTGCTTGTCATCGCAACTAATAATTAGGCTATTGTTTTCTAACAATGCGGCGATAAGTGCATGCGTTATGGTTATTTGAGGATTGTCCAACATCAAAATACCCGCATCTTCAATGGGTCGAGTAATTTCTTGTTTTCCTGTTTTTTCCGGAAAAGATATTCTTACCTGATTAACCTGCTTGCTTAAGTAAACGGGGTTTCCAAAGTAGAGTGTTTTTTTAATCATATATCAATACTCACCAACATGAACAATTTCACCTAAATGATTGATTCTCACTTTTGAAATTCCAATTAATCCTGACAGTCCGGTTCTTTTCCAAGCCACATTCAGGGTAGGTTTGTTGTTTTCAACAGTGGTTTCCAAATGGTGTCTAAAAAAATAGTCTTTCATTGTGAACTTCTGGACACGAAACAAATTCGGCGAAATCTTAGCATAATTATTTACATCATTTAAATCAACTTCAGCAGGGTTAAAACCTGTTGTTTCATTTGGGAAAACAAACATTTCGTTTTGCTTCATTGTAAACAGGAACTCCCACCCTAGCTCTGTATTGTATTGTTTGTCGATAATCGGCAAGCCTTCATTGGAACGAGCCACCGCTTCATAAAATGAAACCACCTTTTCTTGTAATTTCCCTTTTTCGTCACGGTATATGGCTACATGATGGTTATTTCCAGTACTGACAAAATCTGCGGGAATCGATTCTCCGTTTTTATCCAAAATTTCGTTCCCTTGATTATCTTTTTTGGTGTGTAAAGGAGACGCCACGCTTACACCAGTAATTGTAGCCCGTTTTATAGTAATGCCTTTTTCTTCATTGAGCCAAATTGGGTTCTTGTCCAAATTCGAGAATGCTTCTTTTGCATTATTTGAATGTTTTTTGAGCCGCTCAAGTAAAACACGTCTAATACCAGCATCTACAATTTTCTCAATACTTTTTTCATTCTTAAAGTTGTCCGAGTTAATTGCTTTTCGAATAGTAAACTGGTTTTCCCAGTGCGTCACTTCCACTTTTTCCGGAAGCATTTCTGTTTTCGCTTCATCAATATAAACTGGTAATTTCTGTAAAGAGTTTTTACCCGTAAAAGCTTTCTTTGGATCGTTATCAAATTCGCTTAATCTCTTGTGCAACGCCTCTTGGATGTTCTTTTTAGCAACTCGCTTAATTTTGTCCGTATCAAAGCTTGCCCCAACTTTTTCTAGTTTCTTAACCCGCTTCATAGAACTGCCATACACCGTTTCTTTATGTAACTGCCCTCGTGGTGTTAGCGAAACTTGAGTCTTCTGTCCTTCTTTACTCTTTGTTCGGTTTTTATTCTTGGTAACCACCTTGTTTTTTGCCTTAAACGAAATTAAAGTCTGTTCTAGGTGGTTTTTCGCTTGTTTACGAAATGCTGCAACAGGAATGGGTGGTTTTATTACTCGCTTTCCTTTTTCATTCTCCACGGTTTCTTTTTTAGAAATGGCAATAATATTTCCATGTAGTTTATGGTTTTCATCTCGGCGAGCATTTAAATAATTGAAGTATTGAACGTGACTGTTCTTGCAGAACGCAATTGCAATGGCATCCATAGCGTGATGCCTGTGATCGTTTCTTTTGGTCCAATCCTTTATCTTTTTTATGGCCCTGCCATCTTTTGATTCTTGGATTTCGACCATATCTAGTCGCTCATACTTTGGTAAATTTAATTCCTTAAGAGTGTCTATCAGCTGCCAATCTGCCCTTAGTCTATCAGTAACGCTACCTGTAGTTGGCGTAACAGTTCGGAAGCACCCCATAAGCATTTGTCTTGCCTTTTTAGCAATGTATTGCGAGTTTCTTAGGTCTCGCTCTATAAATCCATCTTTGATTTTACTTTTTGGGGTTAAAAGCTTATTGTACTTGGCTTTAGTAATCGCATTTCTTTTAAATAATGATTCAACATTGGCCAAATATCTAGCCGTTTCTTTAGAGTTCTCTCCGTATTTAGAAATCATAAAATCGATGCCTGTATCGTCTGCTTTATCTAGGTTAAATTGCCTTGTTGCTAGAGTTTTGTTTGAAAAGGAATCATCAAACACCCTTGCTTTTGGAATGATGTGTTCAATATCAAACTCTTTAGAAAAAAGTTTCTCAAGTGGTATGTAGGTATTCGTGTAAAGAGTTTTATGTCCGTTTTCTTTTAGCTCTTCCCATAGCTTATACTTTACCACATCCTTTTTTGTAATTCTTACTCCCTTATTAAAAGGATATAGCTCCTTTAATTGCGCTTTTATAGCCTCATGCCTTCTGGTTGCAGCTGCAATATCCGTAGTAGCTTTAGCCCTTTCTTTTGCACTTTTCTTTAGTTCTCTTGCTAGCTCAATACGGACTTCTTCTGGTTTTCCGTATTCGCGAATTACGGCGTTTGTAACATTTACCAGTTGATTTAGAATTTTCTCCACTACTGGGTTTCGCAGGCTATTTTTTGGGAGTAATTCAAGGACACTTTTTAGTTGTCGTTTATTGTTTTCTTCTTGGGTAATAGAATGCGAATGATTGTATTCGGCTTTTTCGCATGCCTCATTGTATTTTAAGCCTTCTTTTAGAAAAGGCAGAATTTTGAGCATTGCTTTAGAGCTCAAACTACCGTATTCGCTCTTGAAAGCTATTTGAGCTAAAATTTTAACATGCTCTGCAGAGAAGCCAAACTTTTCTTTAAGCAACCGTTCCAATAATTCATTACCACTTTTAGAGTCATCTCCCTCATAGGAGTACAGCAGGTGCCACAAATTGAAACTAGCCAGCTTTTGATAGTCCTTGGTTTTTGTTATTTCATCAAAGTTTAAGATGCTAATATCAAGTTTCAAAAACTCAAATAAATCTCGTAAATCAGATTTTATTTTGCTTGCATTATCCTTAAAGTTAATTTCATGTCCAGTTACTTCAGCTATTTTCTGAAACCCTTCAAAAATTGCTCTTACGGTATTGTTTCCATCAATACCATCCTTATAATTTAGTTCCCACTCATTTGGGCTGGGGTAAACTATTTTCAAAATTTGATTGGCCGTTCGGCCTCCATGTACAGTAAGTTCTTGAAATAACTCATTTCGTATCGCTAAATCTTCATCAATATCTTGTATCTTAACCCTTTCTCTAGTTTCCTTGTTACGAAATTCAAGATTGTTGAGTAATTGCCAAATTTTGAATTCTTGGAAGATTGGTGATGATTTTGGTGCGCATTTAGGCCCAACTATTTTCATCTTCTTTTGACCATCGATTGTCACTTCCTTTTCAAAACCCTCAAATTCGCATATTCCAATTAGACCTTTTTGAGATTTTAATTTTCGTTGGTAAAAGATTATTACGTCTCGTATCTCATTTCTTAACTGATTATTTAGCTCAGGATAATGCTGTGCTTGTGTTTCCCATATCTTATCGAACTCAGTAATGTAATCTTGCCGATAAAACACTTGATTTTTAAGCCGATTATGTGAGTTATTCTTGACTTGCCTATATAAATATTGACCAATGGTTTCATCATTAAAATAAAGCTCCTTACTTCTATCGCTAATTTCAGCTAAGTAACTACTCGCTCCATTTATCTGTCCATTAATTTCTTGAAGCACAATAGCTAAATGTTCCAAGTCTAATTGCTCATGCACGGCAGAAGATCTCAATTGATATTTTTCCAACTGAATCTCAGCCTTTTTGCCCTTGAGCTTTATTCCTTTTATGTCGAAAGGCTGCTCACAGATTTTCCATGTTTGGCCAGCATTTTTACCATCTAACTCTTTTTGTAGTGCATCAGTAAGTAATTCTGGGTAATACTTTTTTTGAACACTCCATATTTTGTCAAACTCCTCCTGCAAATCGGAGCGATAGAAATCCGGTAATTTCTTTTTTCCTTCCTTCAATAATGCAAGTGAATATTCTCCTGGAGTAATTTTTCGCTTATACAATTCTTTGGCAACCTCCATTCCGTCAATCGCAGAACCATCCGCCTCATCATTTGCCTTCCTATTACTCTTATACCCCCGCTTTTTATTAATGGCGAATAGTACACGTGCAAAATCTATTAAAGCTATTTTTTCAGTCGCAGCCTTGCTGCGCAATTCCCATAATTGAAAAGTGGTTTGTTTTCCATCCTCTGCAATTATTGTATCAGCCGTGATGATGTCGTTATCAAGCAAAATTGATTTTAAATAATCTCGCCGCATTTTATAACGTTGCAGGCTTCTTCTTGCGCCTCGTTTTAGAGTTCTATCTGCATTAGTTGTAATAGAATTTCCTTTTGCAAAGTTGATTTCTTCATCCACTGTAAGTGGAACCAGTCGCACGCCCGTTCTAATAATTTCGGATTTTTCGTTGTCATTTTCTGCCTCGTTAACCAATGCCCAACCAATACTGGTTGTCCCCAAATCCAATCCTAAAATTCGTTTCATATCCGCTTGTATAATTACATTACATATATTTGCCAATGAAAGCAATTCACAATAAGGATTATTCCGTTGTGAAAACATTTAGCGCCTCGCCTATCTGCGGGGCTTTTTTTTGCGCAATGCTTTCAGAATTGTTGATACTGCTTAGTTAGCTTTTAACAATGAAGGCACAATGTATAATTTATACTTGCCAATTCAAAGACATACGAACCAATAACTTATGCGAGATAATTTTTATCGCCATAAATACCCACCATTGATCATTCTAGAAACAACACATGTTATTTGCCTAATTGACCTGTGATTTTCACTCAATTTTCCAGAGTTTAGCAATGAAAAAAAATGCAACAAAAAAGCCGCTTCCGAAGAACGAAAGCGGCTTTTTTAAAACCTAATGTATTGACGTTTTGATTACACAGTAGCTCCTTGCCAAGCCATCATTCCGCCCACCATATTGTGCACCGAATTGAAACCCATTTGAGCCATAGCTCCGGCAGCACTTCCCGATCTGCCACCACTTCTGCAAATCATGTAGTAGTCTTTGGTTTTATCCAATTTACCGACTTGTTCTACAAAATTCGGATCAAATAAATTGATGTTTACCGCACCGTCTATCATACCTTCTGCACATTCTTCGGGTGAACGTACATCGATGAGTACCGCTTGACTGTTCTCTTTTTTTACTGCTTCTAATTCTTGAGGTGTAATGTTTTTTACCATGCTATTTATTTTTTAGTGCTAGGACACACGTAGTTTGTTTTAGGAATCGTTGTTTCTGCAAGTTGCTTGTATCCGCCTTCAATATTGGTTACGTTATGCAACCCTCTTGATTTTAGGATGGAACCAAAAATTACCGAACGATAACCACCTGCACAATGCGCATAATACTGCTTGTCTGGGTCAATTTTTTCCATGTTGCTGTTTATGAAATCTAGCGGTACACTCTCGGCCGTTTCAATATGCTCCGCCTCGAATTCTCCCGGCTTTCTTACGTCTAACAGGTTTAAGTCTGCAGCATACTTAGCTTCAAATTCCGAGCTGGATATCGTAGGCATGCTGTCAGTTTCTAATCCCGCATTTTTCCATGCCTCTATTCCGCCTTCTAAAAAGCCGATGGCATTATCGTAACCTACTCTGGAGAGTCGGGTTACCACTTCTTCTTTTTTATCTGCATCAGCAACTATTAAAATGGGCTGGTGTATGTCAGTAATCAGTGCTCCTACCCATGGAGCAAAACCACCATCTATACCGATAAAAATGGATCCTGGAATGTGCGATTCCAAAAATTCACTCTGGTGTCTGGTATCTAATACCAAAGCATCGGTGCTTTCAGCTACTGAGCGGAATGTTTTTGGATCAAAAGACTTCAACGCTTTTTCTTTTACAGCTTCGAAAGCATCGTAGCCTTCCTTGTTCATTTTCGCATTTTTTGGAAAATATTGAGGAGGAGGTAAAATACCTGTTGTGAGTTCCTTAATGAATTCGTCTTTAGACATTTCGGTGTTTAGCGCGTAATTGGTTTTCTTTTGATTGCCCAACGTATCGGTAGTTTCTGAGCTCAAGTTTTTTCCACAAGCACTGCCTGCGCCATGCCCAGGATATACGATCAAATCATCTGGAAGTGGTAAAATTTTATTGTGAATGGAATCGTGTAATAAACCCGCTAAATCCTCTTGCGTTAAATCTGATTTTACCGCCAAATCAGGTCTACCTACATCGCCAATAAATAAGGTGTCTCCTGAAAAAATGGAGTTCATATTACCCTCCTCGTCAATCAGCAAATACGTTGTTGACTCCATAGTATGACCGGGAGTATGCAATACTTTTAACGTAACATCTCCTATCTTAAATTCTTGATTATCCTTAGCTTCAATTATGTCGTAATTTGGTTTTGCAGTGGGGCCATATACAATTGATGCTCCAGTTGCTTTAGCCAAATCGATGTGTCCTGAAACAAAATCCGCGTGAAAATGCGTTTCAAAAACGTATTTCAATGTGCTGTTGTTTTCTTTTAATTTTTCAATGTAAGGTTGAGGGTCTCTAAGCGGGTCAATTATTGCCGCCTCTCCGTTGGATTCAATCAGGTATGCAGCTTCTGCCAAACAACCTGTATATATCTGTTCTACTTTCATAGTTCTATTTTTTTAAATTCTGACGCAAAGATAATGAGGGCTTGCAATGTACTTAGGTGATAATTGTCACTACTTAACGTTTATTTACTTGCATCACTTTCAATGGAATGGAAACTTTATAATTACTTTGACCTTTATGGATAATACAAAATTTAAAGCTAATGAGTATCCTGGAACTCAATCAAAAACCTACCTAAACACCGCTGCGTGCGGATTAATATCCAAAGGAACAGCACAAAAAATTTCTGCTTTCAATCAGCGCTTTTTAGAGGAAGGCAGTCATGCGGCTGAAAACTGGATGGCCCAGCACTGGGACGATACCCGTGCGGCTGTTGGAGAATTTGTAGGTGCTTCATTAGAGGACGTTGCCTTGGTTCCTAATTTTTCCTATGCCTACAACGCCCTGCTCGAAACTATGGGTAAGCAGCGCGTATTGGTCTATGAGAATGACTATCCTTCACTGTTACTTCCGCTTCAACTAAAATCGTTTGACATACATACGTTTGGAGCGATAAACCATTTTGCTTTTGATTATTCTGAAATTGAAGAAGAGTTGATCAAAAATGAGATTCAGCTGTTGGCTATCAGTCACATTCAATACAGAACGGGATATAAAGCCGATTTAAACAAGTTGGGACAATTGTGTAAACGTCTAAACGTACGGTTGATAGTTGACGCAACACAAAGCGCAGGAGCAGTAGAGCTTAACTTTTCTGAAAGTAACATAGATGCCCTGATTTGGAGCAACTACAAGTGGATGAATGCAGGGCTAGGCACGGGAATCATTTGCATAAAGTCGGGTTTACTAGAACAATTCCAACCAAAAATTGGAGGATACGGATCCTATGAATATAAAGGAGAAGCCTTAGTATACCAAGCGGGTATAAAATCATTTCAGCCCTCACATCCAAACGTATTGGGTTATGAAGGCATAGCGAGTGCAATTGAAGAAAAACAGCAAATTGGCATCTCCAATATTGAAAAACACAACGCCGAATTGTTGCAATACCTACTTGTTGGATTGAAGGCAAGAAATAAATCGATAATAGGAGACTACTCTGCTGCATCTCGCGGTGGTTATTTGTGCATGCCCTATACCGAAGAACAATTTGATAAGCTGAAACAACACCGTGTTATTGTTACTTATCGGGAAAAAACCATTCGTGTTGCGGTGCATTTCTACAACACCAAAGCGGACGTGGATCGGTTTCTAAACTTGGTTTAATCGTTCAAGCAACTATCTACACAATTTTTCCAAACAAATCAAACTCCTCTGCATCCGTAACCTGCACATTGGCAAAATCACCAATTCTTGCAAAACCATCGTTTTGGTGCACCAATACCTCGTTATCCACTTCAGGCGAATCATACTGAGTTCGTCCAATAAAATAGTCGCCCTCTACTCGATCAAAAAGGACTTTGTAAGTATTTCCAATCTTGGCCTGATTCAGCTCCATAGAAATGCCGCTTTGTAAGGCCATAATTTGACGTGCTCTATCCTCTTTCACTTCCTGAGGCACATCATCCGTTAAGGTATAGGCGCTGGTATTTTCTTCATGTGAATAGGTAAAGCAGCCTAGGCGTTCAAACCGTGTTTTTTCCACCCACTCCATCATTTCTTGAAAGTCGGCTTCAGTTTCGCCCGGAAAACCTGTGATTAAGGTAGTGCGCAAAGCGATATTCGGCACTTTTTGACGTATCGTGTCTATTAACGCATCCGTTCGCTCGCGATTGATTCCGCGCTTCATGGCTTTAAGCATATTCGAACTCGCGTGCTGCAAAGGCATGTCTAAGTACTTAGTTACGTTATCGTACTTATTCATAGCATCCAAAATATCCATTGGAAAACCGCTCGGATAGGCGTATTGCATTCGAATCCAATCTAGACCTTCGACATCGGCTAATCGCGCAAGTAACTCAGATAAATTTCTTTTTTTATAAATATCGAGTCCGTAATAGGTCAGGTCTTGAGCAATTAAGATGAGTTCTTTAGTCCCGTTTGCCGCCAAGTTCTTAGCGTTACTTACCAATTGGTCCATTGGCGTCGAAACGTGTTTACCACGCATTAAAGGAATGGCACAAAAAGCACAAGGCCGATCGCAACCTTCGGCAATTTTAAAATAAGCGTAATGTACAGGGGTCGTAAGTAAACGCTCTCCTACCAACTCGTGTTTGTAATCTGCTTTTAAGGTCTTCAACAAGCGCGGCAATTCTCTTGTACCAAACCACGCATCAACTTCGGGTATTTCGCCCGCTAAATCTTCTTTATACCGTTCGCTCAAGCAACCTGTGACCATTACTTTATCTACCTCACCGTTCTTTTTGGCATCTGCCCAACCGATAATGGTATCGATAGATTCTTGTTTGGCGTTTTCTATAAAGCCACAGGTATTAATGATTACCGTTTCGGCTTCCCCATCGTTGCTTTCGTGTTGCACGTCAAACTTATTGGCTTTCAGTTGACTCATCATTACTTCTGAATCGAAAAGGTTTTTGGAACAGCCCAAGGTTACTACATTCACCTTGTTTTTCTTGAGAGTTTTTGTTTTCATACGCAGCTGCAAAATTAGCAGTATTCTGCAGAGAAAGCGACAAAAGTAATTAGACCAACAAAGCTTGCTTTACCGAGGCATTGAGCCAGTTAACATACTCTCGGATATGCCTGCTGTAAAAGCGCTTGGAGTGAAAACCTCCGACCCATCGAATTCCGCGAATGGAATTGGTAAGAAAAAGTTCATCAACATCATACAACTCCTCTATGCTTAGCGGCTTTTCTAAAACCTCCACCCCTTGTTTATTCAAAATATGAATGACAAAAGCGCGCATAACTCCTGGCAACCCGCCACCCTCAATTGGAGGAGTGTAGAGTTGATCTTTTTCAAGGTAAAACACGTTGGAATACAAGGATTCTATGATTTCTTCTCGTTCATTTATGATCAGCACCTCATCGAGCTTATTGTCTCGAGCGTAGCGTCCCGCTTGTATGTAAAACGCCGCATTTACAGACTTGTACGGAATGCGAGTTGCGCTGTGTTTTTGTTCTTTTTTATACACGTCAACAATGAGTCCTTTTCGGTTAATCTCAAATATCGATTGGTCAATTGGCTGAAGTTCGGCCAACCAATCTACGGCATCGGTTTCTGGGATAAAAGCGCCGCCTTGTTTTCGATAAATGGTCAACCTGATTTTTCCGTTCTGCAATTCATTGGCTGCAGCCAGCTTCAACAAGCTATCTCTCAAAGTCTCTTTTTCTAAGGAGGCATTACTCTCAAATCCGAGCATTTTAAAACCCAGTTGCATGCGTTTTAAGTGTACATCAAGCAGATGCACCTTTCCTTCAATCAGTCGAATGGTTTCAAAAAGCCCATCCCCATAATAGAGTCCCCTATTTATTCCAGAGAATGTGGACTCGGAGATTAATTTACCGTTATGCAGCAATAAGTTCATGATTCGATTTGATTCAATATGTTGAGCAAACTGCTATTCGCTTTTATCTGAATGCCTTTTATGCCCACTTTTTCGCTTGCAATAATATCTCTTTCGCTATCTCCAATCATAAAACTTTTGGAAGTATCTACATCGTACCGGTGAATGGCTTTTTCGAACATCAAACTGTCGGGCTTTCGGCTAAGCGATTCCGAAAAATCAGAATGATAGGGCGAATAATAGATATCCAACAAGTTTAAGTTGTGCGCTTCAAAAGACTGTATCATGTCCCTATTGATTCTCAACACGTCTTCGTGGGTATATATTCCTTTTGCGATTCCACCTTGGTTGGTTATGATGATAAAATCAAAACCTTTAGCAGCTATATCTGCCAAAGCCTCAAACAGTTGCTCGGTGTACACAAAGTCCTCTAAACGATACGTGTATTCCCCTCGCTCTACATTCACTACACCGTCTCTATCCAAAAAAACAACTTTTCGCATGGACCTTAAAAAATTTGATCGATAAACACTAGAAAGAGTTTGGGTTCAAAAAGCAATGGAAGTATAAACCCAAAAATTGCTCCCCAGTAATGGGCGTCATGGGCAATATTGTCGCTCGAACGCTTCTCCATATACATTTCATAAGCTATATACAATGGCCCAAACAAGAACGCTGGGATGCCTATGGGAATGAAAAACAGGTAAATTTTACTCGCGGGGTTTAACAATATGCTGGCAAACAACACCGCACCCACTGCACCTGATGCACCTACAGAGTTGTAACTAAAATTATCGCGCTGTTTTATGAGCGCAGAAAGGGAAGCAAACGCAACTCCACCGAGATACAATATGATAAACATGAAGCTTCCCTTCAAGCCAAAGTACGCATTGAAATAACGCTCTACTGAAGTTCCAAAGCTCCACAGTACAAACATATTGACACCCAAATGCATCCAATCTCCATGTACCAATGCATGACTCAATAATCGGTACCACTGTTTTTGGTGGTGCACCGAATAGGCATTAAACATGAGTTTATTAAACAAGTTCTGATTGTTGAAGCAATTGAATGAAACAATGGCAGTAATTCCAATTATTATTAGGGTAATGGACATGGAGCAAAAGTAAATTTTGGGATTTGGTTTCGCTAAAAAAACTTCATTTCTGCTGTTATTTTAACCTTTAGTAATATTGATTACATACTAAATGACCGCTTTGCCCGTATATTTGGACAAAACAATAACAATTATGAAAAAGTATTTTACCATAGCACTATTGTCTGGAGCGATGTTAAGCTTCACTACTGCTTCTGCACTAAACTGTGCTTCAAACTCGGATAACTTGATTACTGAAGTAAGCAAAGAGAAGAAAAAGAAAAAGAAAAAGAAATCAGAAATGACAGAGAAAAAATGCTCTGGAAAAAAAGGAGCTAGCGGCTGTTGTGCTGGTGGCGCAAAAAAAGAGAGCTAAGTATTGATTACTTCAAAAAAGCTGTATTCATTGGATACGGCTTTTTTTTGTCCATAGATGACCACAAGGGTACTTTGTCGTCAAGCTTTAGTTACAAAGTGCTGAAAAAGCGGTAGAACTGTGACTGGAGAAACAACCGCTTTTTACTGCTTGTCTCTTGGCCTTATCATTAACCGCAACGACTGATCGTAAGTAATGTAACTCCACGTCCAATTGAGGAAAACAAAGATTTTGTTCTTGGTACCCAAGATCGCCATAAGGTGCACAAACAGCCAAATCAGCCAAGCCAATATACCTTTTAAGCTTCCTACCGCTAAATCCGCTACAGCTAAGTTCCTTCCAATGGTTGCCATGGATCCTTTATCGAAATATTTGAAGGCCACTAGGGGTTTATTCTGACGCAAGCGTTCTAAGTTTCTTGCCACATTTTGCGCTTGTTGAATAGCTACTTGAGCCACTTGCGGATCACCTTTTGGGTTTTTATCGGTTACCATTAAGGCTTGGTCACCTACTACAAAAATAGAGTCGTTAAATTGAGTTTGAGAAAAGGTATTCACCAGCACTCGTCCAGCTGGACCGATTGCCTCTTCTGGAAAACCTTCTACTCTATTTGCTTTAATTCCCGCTGCCCACAATAAGGTTTTTGAGTTTAAGGTCTCTCCTCCTTTTAGTGAAACAACGTTGCCATTGTAATCTTCAACCAAACAATTGAGTCGAACCTCTACCCCAAGCTTTTGTAGGTACTTCAAACTTTGTTTTCCAGCAAAATCAGACATCCCATTAAGTAAACGTGGAGAGCCCTCCAGTAATGAGATGGTCATTTTAGAAAAATCGAGTTCTGGATAATCTTTTGGTAAAACGAACTTGCGCATTTCGGCCAAGGCACCCGCCAGCTCAACACCCGTTGGCCCACCGCCGGTAATTACAATGTTCATCAATGCTTCTTGCTCAGTTGAATCGGCTGTATTTAATGCATTTTCGTAATTATCCAGAATGCAATTGCGCAGATATAAAGCTTCCGAAACCGACTTCATGGGTACGGCGTATTTTTCCAAATTTGGGTTTCCGAAAAAGTTAGTGGTAGCTCCTATGGCCAAAACCAACTCATCATAATTCAATTGACCAATATTGGTTTCAATACTTTTTGTATCGGCATTTACCTTTCTCAATTCTGCCACTCGGAAATGCACGTTCTTTTTGCTTTGTAAAATCTTACGAATTGGGAAGGAAATGGAGCTGGGCTCTAGCCCAGATGTGGCCACTTGATAAAACAAGGGTTGAAATTGGTGGTAGTTGTTTTTGTCGATTAGAATGACTTGAAAATGTTTTGCCGAAAGTGAAAGCGCCAGTTTTACACCTGCAAAACCAGCACCTACTATTACTACCCTTTTTCTAGAACCTTGTTCAGGTATGTTTTTCATCCACTAATTATTCAAATCAGATTCAACTTTTTTTGATTGCTTTTCCTCTATCAAAAACTCTAACCTTCTCAAGCGATGCTCGAAGTTATCTAACTGCGATTTGAGCTGATTATTTTCTTCAGTTTTGGAATTGCTTGTTGCTTGTAGTTGCTCGATTTGTTTTTGCTGAGTTTGTATGATTTCATTCAAATCTTGAATAGCAGCTGTTAATACCGGAGTTAATAATCCGTAGTCAACTCCCATTGGGTCTACTTTAACATCAATAGTTGAGTCTCCACTAACTACCATTGGAAGTACTTGCTGAAGCTCTTGAGCAATAAATCCTATTTCTTTCTTACCGAACAAACTTTTCCGTTCATATAATCTAGGTTGTAATTTCATTACTAAATTAAGGCCACTAGAATAGTCTTCAATCTTAGTTTTAAGTCGTCTATCGGAAGTCGTATTGTAAGTTACACCTCCACTTCCATTTCCTACTATTTTACCAATGATATCACCATCACCATCCATGCACCTTAAGAATGCATTTGAGTTACCTGGGTTATTATTCGCTCCAGTTTGTACATATATACCATCGGCTTGTATATTTCCACTGGTGTTGTGCACATAAACTATAGCATCGGACGTTTTAGTACCTTCAACATGTAATATATTAGCCGGAGATGCAGTACCAATACCAACATCCCCATCAGGTTTAATAATCATCCTGTCCGCGCCATTAGTATTAAACTCAATATCACCCGATTCTTGGTTGGTAATTATGGCGTTCGTTGCATCACTTGAAATTAATAGACCATCACCACTGCCGGAACCACTTGTAGTGTTCGTTAATTGCAGTCGTGTTGCTGTAGTAGTAGTGTTTACATGTAATTTGTTTTGAGGGTTGGTAATACCTACTCCTAAATTATTAGAACCGTTTATGAAGGAGTTATCTATACCTCCTGAAAGTCTTACAACAGTGCTACCACTAGCATCATGTAAAGCTAGGTTCCCATTCTCACCGGTTCCTGTAAACACTCTAAATACATTACTCAAGTCGTCGCTTCTTCGAATTACAAAACCTGATGTTGAAGCAGCAGTTTGATCTATTGTCGTATTCCCTAACACATGCAATTTGGAGGTTGGTGTTCCTTGTCCTATTCCAACTAAACCGGTATTTAAAATAGTCACTTGTTCATCCCATGGAACTAAATCATCGGCAGTTCCAGAAGGTGCTGTATAAAAATGAAATCCCGTATTGTGCATTCTCAATCTGGTAGCGGCTTCACCAGTTTGTATGTAATAGTCTCCTGAACTGTCTGCTCCTTGGTATATATTAAATCGTCCATTACCATCTGTTATACCTATAGTGGCTTGTTTTACTCCTCCGGTATTCTCAAAAGTAATCGCATCATCATCACCAGTAAATTGCGTTTTTCCACCGACGTGCAATTGTGCATTTGGTGATGACGTACCAATACCAACATTATTGGAAGTAGGGTTAAGTACTAATGCTTCCGAATTTTGAGTTTGTATAAAACCAAACGAGGCTGTTCTTCCTAACATCATGGAGTTCCCTCCTGTTTCATCTATTTGAATTTGACCACTCGAGCCATCGGCAGCAGCGGTTCCGGTAACATGTAATTTGGTTGAAGGTGAATTGGTACCTATACCAACTTGACCACCACCAGTAATTCTTATTCTATCAGTACCTCCAGTTTTAAATCGCATATCTCCAGAATTTCCATTGTTTCCAGTCATACCAATTGAAGCATTGGTCATATAATAGCCTGTTCCTTGGCCAACTGTGCGCACATCTCCGTTGGGAATTAAAGCAACATTTCCGGCACCCGTAGCAGCTGGTGTTAAAGTTACAATACCATTATTAGCAACACCCACACCTTCATTGTCCCCGTCGTTTGAAATTTTATTTCCACTGAGTTGTATGGTTTGGGTTGCGGTATGATTTCCCAAATCATCGCTGCCATTTACAGGTATATCAACCCAACTACTTCCATCATAATAATAGAAGGAAGCCACAGTCGTGTTAAATACCAGCAGCCCCAATGCAGGAACAGGAATGGCATTCATTTGAGCAGAAGTAAGCCTTGGAGCTAAAAAACCTTTAGTGGTATCAGAGATTTCAAGGGCCGCTGAAGTGTGCGGTGAGCCACCGTTTTCGTTGATAAGCATCCATTGAGCATTCGTAGTTGAACTTATGGTTAAAAAGAAAGCTAGGAGCGCCAACGCTAAGCCCCGCCCAAAATTCCACTGGAGTCTTTCACACATGTCCCGCCCAAAGCTCCACTGGAGCTTTGTCGTCCATTGAGCCCCTCCTTCGTTGCTATATCCCATAATCACAAAGAAAATGGCTAATGAACGTACTATAGAAGTTGTAATTAACTTCTCCTTATTTTTTTGCTTCTCCTTCATAAATTGCCTTTTGAATGAGTTCTAGTTTTGCATTTATTTCTTGTAGTTGGCTGTTCTGAACATCCAGGCTTGATTTTAACGAGCGGTTTTCTGACTGTAGGTTTTCAATAAGCTTTTGTTGTTCCTTAATTGCCTCTAATAGTACTGTTGAGAATTTGGCATAATCAACAGCTAAATAGCCATTACTATTTTCATATACCAATTCTGGATAAATTTTTTGCATGTCTTGGGCTATTACACCTATGGCTTTACCTTTAGGGAATTGTTCTTCCGGAAAATTTAAAGTATCCCAATCGTGGTATACTCCATTTAAGAGCTCGAGAGAAGCAAGTGTATTTTTTAAAGGAGTGATATTGACCTTATATCTTTCATCTGATATTAGCGCAATACCTGCAGCTCTCACAGTTAACGACGCATTAATATTTCCTACTACATCAAGATTATAATTAGGGGTTGTTGTACCAATACCTACATTACCCGCGTTGGTAATAGAAAAAGATTTTCCTCCTCCATCGGTAGCTGTTTGAAACACAAAAAACGAATTATTCGAACCATTGTTTTCAACGGTCAAACCGTTAACATTTGAGAATGTTTGACCAGATGCTCCTCCAAAAACATGAAGATTGGCAGCTGGTGAAGTTGTTCCAATACCAACGCTTCCTGAACTATCCAACAAAATTCTAGGCACACCATTTTGACTAGCACCTGCATAAAAACGTATTTGATGGGGGAAAGTATTGTCCGTACCCCCAAAAATATTGATGCCTGCTCCTGCATTGGTGCCACCTACATCAGAAAATAACCGCAAAATATTACGTCCAGAAGTATTGAAATTATCGATTTGGGCATCGGCGTTTCCTTCAAATCGAAGTGCGCCATCAATATGAAGTTCATCCGCAATGCGCACTGCTCCACCAAATCGTAATGAATCGTTATCGAAATCTCCATAAACAAGAGGGCTTGATGTACTGTCGTTATGAATGTATAATTTATTGCTACCTGATTCATTGTATCCCGCTCTAAATCCAATCATTACATTTCCGCTTTTGTTGTGGTTGCTGCCTAAATAACCCGCTTCAGCGCCCAAAATAGTGTTTTTAGCTCCCTGCAAATTGAATGCGTTCGCCTTATAACCAAGACTAACATTATAGTTTCCTGTTGTGTTTCGTTGTGATGCTCCCAGTCCTACTGCAGTGCTTTTTCCTGAAGTGTTATTCAACAAAGCGAAATTTCCAATGGCCACATTTTCACCCCCTACTGAGTTATCCAGTAACGATTGAAAACCAATTGCAACGTTATCGGAGCCAATGGTATTATTCAATAATGCAGAAGTACCTGCTCCAAAATTGAAAGATCCAGTATTGGTTTTTCTGCCTGCATTCTTTCCTATAAATACGTTATTATTATTGGTGTAATCGTCGGACTCACCAGCGCCTTCGCCAATGGCAATGGTATTGCCTGTATTGAGCACATCAATACGCCCGGTATCCATTACAAAGTATTCGGTGCCTTCTATATTAAAACGAATAACGTCTTCGTCTGCAGTTTCTTCTACCTGAATTTTGGTGTCGTTGTCGGCATCTTGGATAACCGGAAGCGTATCTGAACTTGAAGCCAATGCGCTGGCCGAAGCGCCAGAAGTGTTGTAGCGGTAGTCGGAGCCTTGGCGAAAAACCGTAAGTGAAAAGCTAGTATCAACAACAGCGCCTCCCCTTGTTATAACAACTTTTACGGAGTCTTTACTTATATCATTGGCATTTACTTGATAATTTAAATCATTGTTGCCTGAGTTAGCAGTGACCTGAACAGAAGGGTGCTCATTGAAAAAACCACCTATAAAATTGACTTTGTAGAAACCAGTACTCAATTTTGAGACTGAACCAATAAAGTTTTGACTTGAAGATATAACATTTGCAGACCCACTTATCCTTGCACTAAACACATTTTCATCTAAGGTACCTGTTGAGCTACCCGAACTGCTTGTACCTGATCCAAATACTTTATCGAGTTTGGTGATTTTGACTTGGGTGTAGATATTATCCCCAAATCCAGTTGCATTTCCAACCCCCAAACCGTTTGTAGGATTGGTTGTTGACGCTCGATGTTCAATTCGAAATGTGGTATTTGTATCCACGGAAATTATAGCATGGCCAATAGATTTGGTTACAGAGTTAGAACCAGTTAGGCTATATTCAATAGACCCTCCTTCTAATTCCGACGAGTTTGTCACATTATATAAACGTGACTTATGGAATCCAACATGGTAAGCTGGGGCAGACCATTTAATGTCAAATACCCCTTGGGCTAATGTAAATTGATTGGAAGAGAGGTTCACATAGCTGGTATCTCCTTCCATGGTGTTTACGTCGCGAGTTACCCATGAACCAGCCGATATTCCTCCACCATTCGATGAATTAGGCTTGAGATCCTTAATCAATACAATCCCTGATTCATCGACTGAGGAAATGGTTGAAGAGGAAGTACTAGTTTGATTTTCAACACTTCTTGCAACCATACTCATAATCCACTGCGCGGACGTATTAACGCTTTGACCTGAAATACTAATAGTGTCTCCAGCTTCAGCCAAAAAAGTCACTCCAGTTTCATTAAACTCACCTGTAGTTCCATCATTTACAGAAATATAGTCACCAAATAGTAAAACACCTGTTCTTCCGTTTCCAGATAAAAAATAAGTTGATTGTATCGATATTATGGATTTTTCCAATACAATAAAATTGGTCCAAGAACCTGAATTATCTACCGTGATTAAAGAATCTCCCTTAAAAGCGTAATCCGTCGCCTTGAATTTTAAACTTGAAAGAGTATATGAAGTGGATGAATGAGATATTTCCTGATAGGACAAACCAGAAGAACTGGAATTGATTCCTCCGCTCCCAATATTCTCCCAACTATCCCCATCGTAGTATTTGTAAATAGAATCGGTGGTATTAAATATGAGTAATCCACTTGCTGGAGCGGTAATAGCATTCATTTGTGTTGTTGTCAAACGTGGAGGTAAAAATCCTCTTGAGGTATCGGAGACTTCGAGGGCTGCTGAGGGGTCTGGGTTGCCACCGTTTTGGTCGATGAGCATCCACTGCGCATCAACATTAAATGTCAAGCCAACTAAAAACATAATAACTACCAAGGCGCGGGCTCGCCCAAAGCTCCGCCAGAGCTTTGTAGTCCATTGTGCCTCTAATTCTAAATTGAAGCCAAACAATAGAACGTCAATAAAAAGGGCTCGTGAAAAATATTTTCTAATCATAATTGAATTTCTTGGATTACCATTCAATGACTAATTTCTGTAAACACATCTGTAGGTGGCCGTATCATTTTCAGGGTCACGAAATGCACGTTGTCTTCTTCCTAACCCTCCAGTTGGGTCCCCAACTACCATCACGTTGTTTTGTGAAATATTAGAAGTCCATTCCCAGTTATTTTCCATATTGGAAAGGGTAATGTTACTCGCCGCTGCTTGCGTTGCCGCACCGTACCAATCGCCATAAGAAGCCAAAGTATATCCAGAGTCTACACAAATGCTATCCGCCACAAACCAAATTGCTGCGGTGCGCTCTGTTTTATCTATACAGAAATCATCATTTACTTTTTCCATTCCTGTTGGGCAGGTAAGTGTGTCCGAAATTGTTTGCCACGTGGCTTTCCCGTTTGCATCTGAGGTGAGCACAGCACCATCACTAGCACCATCGGGCAAAATAAGGGTATCATTGATTTGAACATTTCCTTCATCGAAGAAACCCGCGTAGTTGGTACCTAAACCGGTTGCTGTTCCGAAAACACCATAAGTGGTTCCTGAAGTACCAATTCCACGACCATACACCCCGTAAGCTGTATCTGTGCCTGAAAGGGCGGTTCCTGTACCCAACACACCATAATTGATTTGTGCATTTGAAGCGGTACTGTGTATTCCATAATTGGCATCGCCTCCACTACCAGTTGTGGTGAACAAGCCACCAAACTTATCGCCTGTGCCAACACCAACTACTCCCGACTGCAAACCGATTATTCTATTGTTGGTGCTAGGGTTTAATGTAGTTTGAATACCGATAGAGTCTGTATTACTAGCCACATGCAGCAAACTTTGTGGTGTTGGAATCCCAATACCTACTCTTTTGTTCAATACATAAACCGAATCAACGCTTTCTGTCCACGGTGAACTCGATGCTGCATTTTGCCACATGGCCTTTCCGTTTGCATCTGAGGTGAGTACTTTACCCGAACCGGCATTAAGACTATCTATATACAAATCACCTACCACTCGAACATTTGCGAAAAATCTGAGTGAATCGTTATCGAACTCTCCGTAGATTAATGGGTTATTGGTTTGACTATTTGATATGTATAATTTGTCAGATCCTGTTTCGTTTCTACCAGAATTATAGCCAAGAAATACATTACCGCGACCACTAACATTATTATCTCCTGATCTAAATCCAATGAAAACGTTCTCATGACCAGAAGTATTTGATGTACCAGTTGAAGAACCTAGAAATACATTGTCATAACCAGTGGTATTTGAAGATCCTGACCCAGAACCTACAAAGGTATTATCAGCACCATTGCTGTTCGAATAACCAGTCTTTGAACCCAAAAACACGTTATCGAACCCTGTAGTATTGGTTAACCCAGAACTGTCTCCTAAAAACGTATTTCTATTCGAAGTGTAATCATCATTTAGTCCCGAACCGTTTCCAATAAACACACTATTACCAGTACTAAGCGCCTCTAAGGTCGCTCGATTCATTCGCCAAAAAGTAGTATCCTTTTGAACAAAGTCAATATTGTTAGATGTACTATTTACATCTACCGCAGTTTCAGCCCCCGAACCATTTGTAAAGTGAATTCTTGTTGAATCGTTTTGTGTTCCAACTGAAGGTGTTTGCCAAGTGGCTTTGCCGTTTGCATCAGAGGTAAGTACTTGGCCACTTGTTGGACTACCAAAAGGTAGGTACAAGCCATCTCTTATTGTCACATCACCATTGAAGCGGAGTGAATCATTGGCGAAGTCTCCAAATATTAATGGCGTTCCGGCTTTATTGTTTATGTACAACTTATTATCACCTGTTTCCGATTTACCCGCTTCAAAGCCAATAAAAATATTTTTGGACCCTGTAGCCGTTTCTCCTGCCGCAGAACCTAGGAAAACGTTCTCCACTCCACTACTATTAACTCTTCCAGAATTGAACCCAATAAATGTATTGTTCGAGCCGTCCTTTAAACCAGCACCAGAAGAAGCCCCTAGTAGAGCATTTTGTTTTCCAGTTGATAGTGTGGAGCCAGTTAAATACCCCAGTGCAGTATTCAAATCTCCGTTGCTGGTTTTACCTGACTGGTATCCGATAAAGGTATTGTTTCCAGCTGTGGTTATATTCGCCCCTGCCTCTTCGCCAATAAGTGTGTTGTTAGAGCCTGAGGTAATTTTGTTGCCAGCTTGATTTCCAAGGTAAACTCCTTTGTTGCCATTAAATACTTGAAGCTGTCCATTTTTACCAAAACGGAATACTTCTGCCCCTCCCATATCAAAACGGATAATATCCTCATTGGTGAACTTTTCAAGCTGAATTTTAGTGTCCTTGTTGCCATCTTGGAGAATTGAAAGTGTATCAATAACATTAGAAGGCGTTTGCCACTTCGCTGCCCCATTGGCATCGGCAGTAAGCACGTAACCTTGCGTGGCGTTAGCACTATCTACATAGAGTTCATCTGCTATGCGCACTGCACCGTTAAAACGAAGCGAATCGTTGTCGAACTCACCGTAAATTAGCGGTGTACTTGTACTTGTGTTTGCAATGTATAGCTTGTCCGACCCCAATTCATTGAAACCTGCCTGATAGCCTAAGGTTACATTGCCACCACCAGTAAGGTTATTGTATAAAGATTGATATCCTATTGCAACGTTATTTCCAGCGCCGGTTGACTTCCACATGGAGTAAACACCTATAGAGGTATTAAATCCACCATTGTTTGCTCTAGCACTTTGATATCCAATGGCTGTATTGTGTCCTCCCGTAGAATTTAAACGCATAGCACCGTTACCCAATGCAGTATTACGAACCCCTGTAGAATTCTGATTTAAAGCAAAGTTACCAAGGGCGACTCCATTGCGATCAGCAGTTGTATCCATAAATTGACCAGCCCCTTCTCCAATAAGTACATTTTCAACATTATTCATTGGCTCCAAGCTCATTTTATTGAATTTCCATCGGTCAATTCCGCTGGTAGTAAACACGATCTGATCTCCGATTGATTCAGTTTGAACTTTAGTGTTGCCATCGGAGTCTTGTATAAAGGATAAGGTGTCACCGCCCGAGCCATTTTGCCATGTGGCATTGCCATTTCCGTCTGTAGTAAGTATTTGGCCAATACTACCATCTTTTCCGGGAAGAACATACCCACTTCCGTCTCTCGCTGAATCTACGGTAAGTTGACCGTTTACTACTAAAGAATCTGCAGCGAAATCACCGTAGATAAGTGGTGTTGAAGAATTCGAGTTTTCTATGTATAATTTATTGTCTGTGGTGTCGTTTTGTCCTGCTCTATATCCAATATAAATAGCTCCAGACTTCGTGTGACTGGTTGCTCCATATCCTTTTCCTGCTTCAAATCCAACAATTACATTATTATTACCCGATAAGTTATTAAAGTTAGCGCTGCTTCCAATAGCGATATTGTTATCTCCTAGATTACGCCAGCCAGCTTCATAACCGGTAAAAACATTATCTTCACCTGAACGACTTTCTCGTCCCGCGCCGTAACCTGTAAAAACATTATTTGAGCCTGTTTGAATATTTCGTCCCGCTTGGCTACCAGTATATACGTTATTAATACCTGTTTTATTAGAATGCCCAGCTTCGTTTCCTGTGAAGACATTATGTGAGCCAGTTGTATTAAATCTACCTGAACCATAACCATTGAAAACATTGTAGTTACCAATTGTGTTAGAATTACCAGTATAATATCCAGTGAAAACATTGGACTGTCCGGTAGTATTTGATGTACCTGATAAACGACCAACAAATACATTTACGCCACCAGTTGTGTTACTTCTACCTGCGTCGCTACCTATAAACACATTACCCCCCGCTAAAGAATTATTTCGACCTGCCCGGTAACCAATAAAAACGTTAAGATTATTTGATAAATCATCGTTTATTCCTGCCTCTTCTCCAATGAACACACTATTGCCACTATTCAAGGCCTCTAAAGTCCTATTGTTCATTCTCCAAAAAGTAGTATCCCGTTGAATGAAATCGATGTTGTTATTTGTGGTTGAAACCGACACTTTAGTATCGTTATCTGCATCGGCAATTTGGGTGGTGTCACCAACAGAAACGGAAGCTGCTGGTTCCCAACGCACATTACCAAATCCATCCGATGTAAGTACATCCCCGTTATCGCCATCCGCATTAGGTAAGCTGTAACTGTTTGCAATGCGTAAGGAGTCAATGTGCGCCAATCTTGCATACAACGAATCGGTGAATAATGAATCCACGTCTAAATCACCTCCAACATCCAACCTTCGGACTGGGTTTAAAACGCCAATACCTAAATTGTCATTGATATAAACATTACCTTGATTGAAATAGCCTGACCACGCATTAGAACCAGTAGTAGTTCCATAAATTGCATATTTGGTACCCTGAGTTCCAGTTGCTTGCCCATAAACACCATAGTTGGTGCCCGAAGAGTTACTAGCTCCACCATACAATCCGAAATTATCTCCTGAGCCTGTACCTGATAATGTTGAGAAAACACCTTTCTTATCATTTGCGCTCGAACCGTTATTAATTATTGAAACAGAAAACTCATCCGAGGTTTGAATGTCCAGGCTAGCAGAAGGGGTTGATGTGCCAATACCCAACATTCTTAAATTGTACAAGGAGTCGTTATTTGCATCGCTTCCAGCAGCTAAAACAGAATCAATTCCTTTGGTCGTGTATGTAGAAGCAGCAGGCTGCCACGTTGCTTTGCCGTTTCCATCAACCGTAAGTACGTATCCATTAACCGGCGCGAGTGGGTAATATAAGGTGTCGCCAATATACACGTTACCTGTATCAAAGTAACCCGACCAATTTTCTGTTCCACCCGTGGCTCTGGAATAAATACCGTAATTTTCACCTGAACCGTCAATATTTAAGTCAACTCCGACTGCCTCGTCCGATGCTACAGAAGTAGCGTAACCTTCAAATACGGTATTGGAACCGGTACCAGTAGCATGTCCTTCATAGGCAGTTGCAAAACTTACACTTGAAGAAGAAGCTTGGGACTTAACACCTGTATTAAATAAAGAGGCCCCACTAACATCGGTTTCTAGTCCAACGGTTTCGTCACCATTAGAGCTGTTGCTTACTCGAATACCGTAGGACTCTACTGAACCTCCACCACCGGACACGTCCATATTCATACCTTCTATTGTTCCATCAAGTTTTGAACCTCCGTCAAGAGTCGTAACCACAGCTGCGCTGTCAAAAACATCCAACTCCATTGCGTAATCCGTTGACAAAACGCCGATACCCACTTGGCTCAGATTAAATATCCCTTCCTCATTAGCATCATCATTTACAAACAAAACCGAATCGATTCCTTGAGTGCTATAACTTGCAGCTGCTGCTTGCCAAGTGGCCTTTCCATTTCCGTCAGTAGTTAGTACATAACCGTCAACTGGAGCCAAAGGATAATACAAGGTATCACCAATATAGACGTTACCAGTATCAAAATACGCTGCATAGTTTTCCGTTGCGCCATAAGCTGAGCTTAAAACACCAATATTTATTTCAGCAGTGTTTATCGCAGAAAACTCACCTGCTCTTTTTTGTAAACTCCCAACAGCTCCACCATCAACTGCTGAATACAAGCCAGTAGTCACACCATTGTTCTTTGTGTCAGCATCTACAAATACTCCTACGCCAACAGAGTCGGTAACATCAACCGTTAAGTTATGATCTGGGTTGCTCGTTCCAATTCCGAGTCTTCCGAGGTTTACAATTGAATCCCCTCCGGCATTATTACCTACTGACAAAACAGAATCTAAATCTTGTAGACCTCCTGCCGAGAGCATGTCTGCCCGAATTGCAGCTGCAGAATCAATTAAATTAGAGTTTGCCGAGTCAACCCTGAGGCTCAATAACCTCAATGAATCGTATACGTCTAACAACGAATCTTGAACATTACTTAAGTCAATTTCTAAGTCAGCAATGTCATCAAAGTTTAACTCAACATCAAGTGCTAAAGTGTCGTGATATCCATATATGTTATTCAACGAATCACTGAATGCACTGTCCTTAGCTATTAATCCAGAAATATTTGTTGTAGAATTAAACTGGGTTAAGTCTACATAACTTGTATCTCCACTTTCAATTAAGCGAAGACTATCGCCTATCATATTCGCATCAGTTAAAGTTTCATTGGTTGCGCTGCTGTCTTGCATAGCAGCAATGTGGTTCAGTATGGTAGTTCGATTGGAAATGATACTATCGATATTGGCGGCTATCAAAATACTGTCGACTAGCAAGGAGTCATAAGCACCAGCTAACGAATCTTGTGTTTGTTTCAAGCTTGCAGAAGCATTGAGTGAGGACAGATCAATTTCATTGGTATCGCCTGCCTCGACAATGTATGCCGTGTTGTTTTCAAAATAAGTCGTATCGATAAGTTCGTTCGTTGCGCTACTGTCCTGCATAACAGCTATATGGTTTAGTATAGTAGTTCGATTGGAAATGATACTATCGATATTCGCGGCTATCAAAATACTATCCACTAACAAGGAGTCATAAGCACCAGCTAACGAATCTTGTATTTGACTCAAACTTGCAGAGGCATTGAGACTAGATAAATCAATTGCATTGGTATCGCCTGCTTCTACAATAAATGCAATGTCGTTTTCAAAGTATGTCGTGTCAATCAATTCGTTTGAGGCACTTGAATCCTTATACGCTCCTGAAGCAACTGCTTGTTCCAAACTAAAAATTCTTGAAGTATCAGCTAACATCTCGGCTCTCAGTACATTTACACTATCCATTAGATTTTGAGCAGCAAGGGTTTTATATACATTGAAAGCTGCAGTATCCACAAACCCACTAAAAACTACCCGATTGGTATCTCCCGATTCTACAATACTCAAGGTATCGTTTGAAAGCGTAAATGATGTTATAATTTCATTGGTAGAGTCACCGTCATTGTCCGACTGAGCAGGTCTCCATTCCGCCTTTCCATCAGATCCCACAGCTGTTAAGACATAGTCTTGCTGCGCTCCCTCCCTAAGGAACAAGGTATCGTCGATAAAAACATTTCCTTCTTTAAACCAACCCGATATATTAACCAAGGCATTGGCAGCCTGCCCTACCAAGGCAATATTTGTATCACTTAGATTATTCGTGTTATTCGCTCTACCATAAACAGCGGTATTCGTACCTTGTCCTTGAGCAATACCATAAATGGCTGCATCGTTCCCATCAACCGGTCCAATTAAATTTCCTACTACCCCTCGTTTTATATTTCCAGCAGAATCCACCTCTCCGTAAACTCCGTACACCAAATTACTGCTGCTATTTCCTCTTGCAGAACCCCTAACACCCATTGTTACAGCACCACCATATCGAGCAACACCTTGACTTCCATAGTTACTCCCCGTAGTTGGGCTAACGGCAACACCGTATGTACCAATATTTGTTCCTGTACTGTTTTGACTCTGACCGTAAACTCCAGTATTATTGGTTGTACTCGTTCCAATAGAGAACCCGGACACCCCTTCATTCCATGCACCCGTAGAATTTGCTTGACCAAAAACACCTCGGTATCCAGCCGTAGAAGAAGTACCTGTTACCGAACCTTCAACTCCTTGATTACTTGTGGAACTCCCAGTCGCACTACCTCGTACACCTGTATTATCAGACCCGTTTCCTTGAACAATTCCACTTACGCCTTCATTTACAACTCCCGTTCCTTGAGCAAAACCACGTACACCAGTGTTTCTTTGTCCACCGCCAGAAGCCTCTCCGGCCACACCAAGATTCAATGTATCGCCATTAGTAGCCGTTCCAATCGCTCCGATATTTTGACTTTTCCCTTTTGAAGCTGTCGCCTGCATACCTACTACTATTCTACCGGAATCTGCAACCGCATGAACCCCTCGGTTAAAGTCTCCATTGCGAGCATAGCCGCCTGTTCCCGTATTTGTACCTGACGAATTCCCTGAGGAAGTTCCATCCACGGCAATATTCTCACCATTGCTTCCATTAATTTCTCCATAGATTGCAGATTGAGTAGCAACATTGGTATTCGTACCTTGTGAACGCACTTTTAAACCCTGCTCATAGCCCGAAGTAGCATTATTTGAATCAACTATCGTAGCCGCATTCCCTTCTTTGGTTCCGGTACCGATCCTTAATTCACCCAAGTTGTTTAATAATTGATCTGCAGCATCGTTTCCATTTGCCAATACCGAATCAATTCCTTTTGTTGGCCTGGAGTCAATGTAGGCGCGAATGTCTCTCGCGGTGTCGATTAACGCGTTGTGTAAATCAGTTGAATCGGAGCGTAATTTTAAACTGTCGTTTTCTATTCGAGTAGTTAAGGAAAGTAGCGCACCATTAAGGCGCAGACTATCGTCCACTATTCTTGAGTCGAAATCATTTTCAATGGCGTTGAGTCGAATACTGTCGTTGGTTATTCTAGTATTAAACCCTGAAATGTTGTTGACCACTCCATTTAAACGCAGACTATCGTTGGTTACTCTGGTTTCAATATCAGATACACTGTCTTCAATTCCATTTAAGCGGATGGAATCGTTTACAATTCGCGAATTTACACCGTTTGATAGAGCATTTAAGCGAATACTGTCGTTTGTAATTCTATTGGATAAGTCCGATGCAACGCCATCTATTCGATTGCTCAGGAAAATGCTGTCCGCTCTCACTTTCGCTTCTACAGCAGATAATTGACCACTCAAATCAAAAAAGCCTAAATAAACCGCTCCACCATTGGTTAATCGCAAGGTATCATCAGTCCCGTAAGCTAACACCTGCGCATCCGTATTGTCTAGGTATTTACTTAAATCAATAATTGTTGGTGCGGCATTATTGGTTATTTCTAAAAGATCACCACTTAACTGTAAATCCTGAATTTCATTCGTTGGGTTGGCATCAGCATCGTCCACATTTTCTACATCTTTTGCATACATAGCATAAGGCACACTGAGCAACTGCGATTCAGAAAATGGAAGAAATGTGCTTCCTCCATTATCGCTCAACTCTATTTTAATAAAATAAGGTTCTGCATTATTTCTCCCCCAATCAATCGCTTGAAAATCGTTTGTATTTTGAGATCCAATCGTGAGGTTAATTAGCCCCATTACATTGGTTGAAACATTGGAATGTGTCTCCCGAAATTCATTGCTTCGATCGCTCGGTTGATAAATCGTAAACCTCAAATCCACCTGTTGTGAACTCACCACATTCCCGGATGCATCACGTAAAATTGCTTGGTAGCGAATACCGTTAAAACCCTGTTGACTGTACGCGCCAAAAGATAAAAATAACAGAGTGACTCCTATGGTAAGGTGTAAATTGCTTAGTACTTTATTGATCATAACTTAATGTGATTTGATAATTCTGTATGTCTTAATTAGTGATTGTTCATTGGTGATGTTTAACAGATAACCACCGGCTTGCAATTGGTCCAATGTGATTGTATTTTGAACTTGATTTAAATCGCCTTTTGCTACTATTTTCATTGAAAAATCATATACGTAAAACCGGTATTTTTCTTGATTCAACACATCGGGTAGATTTATAGTAAGTGTATTCAAAAAAGGATTGGGGAAAACATCAATACTGACCGCTGCTTCCTCATACTCCCAAACAAAAACCAATTTCCAATCGGCTTGGTGAAAGCCCTGATTTGCAAAATAATAGCGATTACCTTGCGTTTCTGTAACTACTTCTCCTATGGTATATGCTATCTGATATTTTGAGTTGGTAAACTCGCCTCCAAAAGCAGAAAATACTTCCAGCCGAGTGTTTTGCGCCAAAAGGTTACAATTACTTGTAATTAATAGAATTAATATCACTAGCAACCTACTGAAAACCATAGAGTTAATTCGTTTTAAGTAAAAAATATATTAGTAAAGGAAATTAACAATTTTTTGTGGGTTGAGTACAACGTATTTGATTGGTTGAAAAAATACTCATTAATGAGTATTCGTTTGATGTTCGAAAGTATTTTTGAAGTGTGTGGTGCATCATTGATATTGAAACGACGGGAGTTAGCAGACACCGTGGAAAAATTACCGAAATTGCCATTTACAAGCACGACGGAAAACAGGTAGTTGACGAATTTGTAAGCTTAGTAAATCCTGAAACTTCCATTCCGATGGAGATTAGCAGATTAACCGGAATTTCTAACGAAATGGTGGCTAATGCACCTCGGTTTTACGAAATAGCAAAAGAGATTATAAACATAACTGAGGATTGTATTTTTGTAGCGCATAATGTCAACTTTGACTATAATTTTATTCAAGAGGAGTTTCAGCGACTGGGATACAAATTTCAGCGTAAAAAACTATGCACAGTAAAGCAAAGCCGAGTGCTTTTGCCTGGCCATCGCTCATACTCTTTGGGCAAACTGTGCAAGGAATTAAACATTACCTTGAATGGAAGACATAGGGCTGCAGGTGATGCCTTGGCTACAGTAAAACTTTTTGAATTATTATACGCCAAAGACCCTGAATTTGGACTTAAATTAAAGCCAGAAATCCAGCTGTCAAAATACCTGCATCCGGATCTTGATTTAGAGAAGGTTTTGAGCATTCCAAAAAAGATAGGAATCTACTATTTATACAATGCAAATAAAGAGGTCATCTATGTTGGGAAAAGTACCAATTTGCGGACACGGTTAAACAATCATTTGAGACAACCGAAGACACAAAAGGCTATTAAAATGCATGCTGAAGTTGCTGATATTTCCTATGAGATTACGGGATCTGAGCTGATTGCCTTATTGAAGGAGTCACAGGAAATAAAGAACTTGAAGCCAAAGTATAACGTAGCACTTAAAAGAAGTTCCTTCCCGTTTGGCATTGTTGAAGCGCACGATTTATTTGGTTATCATTTATTGAAACCCGTGAAGCTTGAAGCTGACCATACTCCAATAGCAACATTTTCGAGCTTAGCAGAGGCAAAAAAATATTTAGAACACTCTTCGCGAAATTTTGGGTTGTGTTTGGGTATGCTGGGTTTGCAAAAATGCAACCGAGGTTGTGTGTTTTATGGAACGCAGCAATGCGAAGGTGCAGCGCTGTGTCACGAGGAGGCAGACACCTACAATTTGAGAGTAGAAAATGCACTGGAACGCTTGCGCTTTATAAATCGTAATTTATTGATCATTGAACCCAGTGCCGAAAAAAACATTCAGCAAGTAGTCGTTGTTGAAAACGGCGCATACCTTGGGATTGGAAAACTTCCAACAGACGATAACCTTTCCCTTTCTGAAATTTTAGACAGTATTCAACCTATGCAAGATGACAGGGATTCGAGAGGAATCATAGCTCATTTTATCCGAAACAATAAGTTGAAAAAAATACTAGAGTTTAACCGCTCAGAAAACTCAATAACCCAAATCCTTAATTCCCACTAGCGTCTCTATTCACTCTTAACTCACGACCGTTATACTCTTGGTCGGTAAATGATGAACTCATTTTACTCGAGTGCTTTTTATTGATGTCAAAATAAGCGTTTAGATTACGCATCCTGATATCTCCAATGTCTTGAGAATTTACGCCCGATTTTTGACTGATGAACTTTCTCAATTCAGACTCGTTCATTCCATCTTTGCGACCTAGGTTTACAAAAAAGGTCACATCACCTTCTTTCGTGTTTTTTGGCTTTCTGGCATCTCTGCCTCTATCGCGATCTCTTCGGTCTCCTCTATCTCCTCTATCGCGGCGATCACCTCTTGGTCCTCGATCTCGGTCTCTTCGATCGCCTCTGCCTCTATCGCGATCGCGATCTCTTCCACGACCTCTATCTCTATCACCTCTTCCTGGCCTTGAGGTATCGTTAAGGTCGGAATGATCGGTGGAATAATTCAATTTATTCAGTTCGTGACTTACTAATTTTTCAATGAGCATGTCAATGTCCATACCTTCCCAAATCTCATACGCTGCATCTAGCATTTCTTCAGTTAAATGCTTAGAACTGTCTGTATCTGCAATAGATTTAAACCAACCGCGCATGCGATTCATTTGAACGTCCTTGACGCTGGGAACCGATATTTTTTCGAAAGTAATTTTTAAGCGATCGGTATATTCTTTAAGTTTTCCTGCTTCTCTGCTATTTACGATTGCCAATGAAATTCCTTTTTTACCTGCTCGAGCTGTTCTTCCTGATCGGTGTGTATAGTATTCTCTAGAGTCTGGTAAGGCATAATGAATTACGTGCGTTAGGTTATCTACATCGATACCACGTGCAGCAACGTCTGTTGCTACCAATACTTGCAATTCGTGATCTTTAAACCTACGCATTACTCTTTCGCGCATAGTTTGAGTCATATCACCATGCAATGGCTCCACTCGATAATCGTCTTTTGCCAATCGCTCAGCAACTTTTTGTGTATCAATTTTTGTACGACAAAAAATTACCCCACGCATATCTGGATCTCTATCCAAAAAGCGCTTCAAGGCATCCATTTTGTCCGAAGATTTTACTTGTGCATATTGGTGCTCAATATTCTTATTCACCTCAGTACCTGTGCTAACCTTAATCTCCTCAGGGTCAGTCATGTATTCCTTCACAATTCTGCGAATCTCTTTTGGCATAGTTGCCGAGAACAACCAAGTTAACTTGGTGTCAGGCGTGTATTCCAATATCTTGTCGATATCTTCCTTGAAGCCCATGTTCAGCATTTCGTCTGCCTCATCAAGTACCACATAATCAACGGTAGAAAGGTCAATCGCTTTTCTTCCAACCAAGTCTAACAAACGACCTGGAGTAGCAATTATGATTTGAGGTTTCTTTTTAAGCTCTTTAATTTGACCAACTATATTGGCTCCACCACCATAAACAACTACCGAACGCATACCATCAATATACTTGGCAAATTTTTCCATTTGCTCAGCAATTTGATTGGCCAACTCGCGAGTAGGCGCTACAATAAGTGCTTGCGTTTTATTTTGCGTAGCATCCAATAAATGCAATAAGGGCAATCCAAAGGCAGCAGTTTTTCCCGTTCCAGTTTGGGCTAACCCAATAAAATCGGTACTGCCGGTTAGTAATTTAGGAATCGATTCTTGTTGTATTGGAGTTGGAGATTCGTATCCTAACTCTGGGAAGACTTTGTTTATTTCGGGTGAAAGTCCTAATTCTGAAAATGTAATCACTGTATTCTAATTTGGCGCGAAAGTACTATTAATTAAATCCTTAGGTAGGTTTTGCCCGATTGTTCTCTAAAATCTGCAAAAGTAGCTCTCCTTATTATTTCAATCGTGCACTAGGAGTATCTTGATATGAACGCTAGACTAAGCAAGGTTTCAATCTAGACTTGATGTTAATAATCCGTATCCAAATTAAAACGTTTTTTTAGCTCCAACAGTTTTGGGTTTAACTCTGCTAGGCGATTAAATCGCTCTTTATTGGTATAATACCTTTTTTCTTCTTTTAGCTCTACTTTATTATATGCCAAACTTATGTGAAAGTTGTTCAATTCTTTCCTAAGAAAATCCATCAAGTCAGCTTTCTCGGCGTTTAAGGAAGCTTCTTGTACCGAATTTTCTATTTCCAATAATATGGTTTCGCCATTCAGCTTAGGGTCGCTCACCTCTAGGGTACTCGCAAAACTTGATTTTCCAGTTTCCTTTAAAATGCCAATGTACTGTTTCCAAACTTTTTCAAAAGACTCGGGAGTAAATGCATCTTTCGGTTTGGCAGCTAAAGCACCCTCTTGCTCCTGTTCTTCCTCCGTTTGGGTATTTTTTGGCTTTTTTAGTGCCTTTATAGAAACCATTCCCGAATCAAAACCTTTTCGGATACTTACCTTTTTTCGAGTAGGAGTTGTTTCAGAAGCTGCAGAAGTTTCTTCCTTTTTTTCTGCTTGCGATGAGGGTTTAACTATCGGCTGTTTTTCTTTGAGTTTGGATTCAGGAACTATACCGTTTGGCTTAAGCAATATTTCATACACCTCCTCTTCTTCAAGAATGAGATGCGCTAGGCCTTTTTTTTTTCAAGCGTCTCAGATAGAGAACACAATTGCATCAAACAGAGCTCAACTAAAAGCCGCTTATTTTGACTCATTTTATAGTGCACATCACACTTTGAAGTAATCTTTAAAGCATACAGCAACGTTTCTGGCGAAAGAAGCTTGCTCTGCTCTCTATATTTATCACTAATGGTTTTGCCTACCTGCAATAGGCTTATAGTTTGAGGATCACTGCAAACCATTAGATTTCGAAAATGCTCTGCAAGTCCCATAATAAAATGGTGACCATCAAAACCCTTTTCGAGAATTTCGTCAAAAATGAGTAAGGATTTGGCGATATCACCTTTACTCATTGCCTCGGTGATTGAAAAATAATAATCGTAATCGAGTACATTTAAGTTCTCAATTACGTCACTATAGGTCAACTTATTTCCACAAAAACTCACCAGTTGATCAAAAATAGAAAGTGCATCGCGCATAGCTCCATCTGCCTTTTGCGCCACAATATGCAAGGCGTCATGGTCGGCTTTCACTTTTTCTTCTTTGGCTACTTTTTCTAACTGCAGAATAATATCAGGAATTTCAATTCTTTTAAAATCGAAAATCTGACAACGCGATAGAATCGTTGGAAGTATTTTATGCTTTTCGGTAGTAGCTAAAATAAATATGGCATGACTCGGTGGCTCTTCCAGTGTTTTTAAAAAGGCGTTGAATGCAGCCGCAGACAACATGTGCACCTCATCAATAATAAATACTTTATAAGTACCCACTTGAGGGGGTATGCGCACCTGGTCGATTAGATGGCGTATATCGTCAACGGAATTATTACTAGCAGCATCCAACTCAAAAATATTGAAGGCAAAATCGTCGTCCGTTTCTTCAGACGCGTCCAAATTTATGTTTCTAGCCAAAATTCGCGCGCAAGTAGTTTTGCCTACTCCTCTGGGCCCACAAAAAAGAAAAGCCTGTGCAAGGTGATTGTTTTTAATTGCATTTTCAAGTGTGCGTGTAATCGACGCTTGGCCAACAACGTCAGCAAACGTTTGAGGTCTATATTTTCTTGCCGATACTACGTACTTTTCCATAACTGTTGAGTGTCGCAAATTTAATCGAATGAAAATTCGGTACCCATTTTCGATTACATTTACTTGTCAACAACTTATTCAAATCCATAAACCAGTTAAACTCAGTTGCCCACTGATTTTTGAGCTTACATTGCTTGTCATAACCGTTTAAAATGAGTACTTTTGCCGGCTGATTTTAAGAATCAGGAATTAATTAAATAACAAATTCATTTAAATTATGATTAATAGGTACGAAACTGTTTTCATTTTAACTCCCGTTTTATCTGATGATCAGGTAAAGGAAACAGTAAAGAAGTATGAGTCTGCTTTAAAAGACTTAGGTGCGAAAATTACGTACAAAGACAATTGGGGATTGCGCAAATTAGCTTACCCTATCCAAAAGAAAACCACAGGTTTTTACAACTTGTTTGAGTTCGAATTGGAAGGTGAGAAAATTGCAAAGTTGGAATTGGACATGAAACGAGATGAGAAAATCATGCGTTTTTTGACCGTAAAAATGGACAAACACCACATCGACTTTGCTGAGAGCAGACCAAATAGAAACAAAAAAGCCGCTAAAGCAGAGGCTTAATTTATTGACCCAATAAAAATACGACAATGGCACAACAAGGAGATATTAGGTATCTAACACCTATTAACATTGAGATAACAAAGGAAAAATTCTGTCGTTTTAGAAAAAACAGAATTAAGTATATAGATTACAAGGACGGCGATTTCTTGCTGAAATTTGTAAACGATCAAGGAAAATTATTGCCAAGAAGAATTACTGGAACTTCACTCAAATATCAGAGGAAAGTTGCTACCGCTGTAAAGCGTGCAAGACACTTAGCCATTCTTCCTTACAAAGGAGATTTAATTAAGTAATTTGTTAATTCAGAAGGAAATTTACCATGGATATAATTTTAAAGAAAAACGTTGACGGACTAGGTGAAGTTGACGATTTGGTTACAGTTAAGTCAGGATACGGTCGCAATTACTTAATCCCGAGTGGAGTAGCAATTCTTGCAACAGATTCTGCAAAGAAAGTAAGAGAAGAAAACTTGAAACAACGAGCGCACAAAATTGAAAAAATGCGCGAAGAGTCTCAAGCTACCGCTGATAAATTGGCAAATACTACCATAAAAATTGGTGCTAAAGTGGGCGAAAACGGAAAGATTTTTGGATCCGTTACGAACCTACAAGTAGCTGACAAAATCAAATCAATGGGATTTGAAGTTGAGCGTAAAAATATCACCATCGTTAATGAGCCAGTAAAACTAGTAGGCACTTACGAAGCAAAAATCAAATTTCAAAAAGGAATTGAAACGACTGTTAACTTCGAGGTTATCGAGGAGTAGTTGATTGATTTATAATCTTAAAAAAAGCCCCGCCGGTTAGTAAACCAGCGGGGCTTTTTTATTATAAGCTATCAATTATTTACCCAAGAATGCGGAATACATCCAAACCAACTTCTCCTGCTCTCTGATATAATCACTCATCTGTGCATTGGTTCCTTCGTCATTAATAGCACCTGATAGGTCTAAAATATGACGCTGCTTTTCTAACAATACTTTGAAAGAATCTAAAATATCTTTCACCGAATGCATTCCATTCGATACCTCGTTTTGTTCTTTTATCTGAGACTGTTTAAAGTACTCTGTAAACTGGTGATTTGGTTTAAACCCCAGAGTAAGCATACGCTCAGCTATTTCGTCGATCTTTAAAAATAAATCGTTGTATAGCTCTTCAAACTTAATATGCAGCTCAAAAAACTTCTCCCCTTTTATATTCCAATGATAGCCCCTTACGTTTTGATAAAACGTGGAGTAATTTGCCAATAAATCACCCAGTAAATCAGCAAGTTCACGACTTTTATCCGAATCCAATCCTATTCTATTTGTTTCCATAAAAAAATGTGTTTAAAATGAAAATCAAAGGTATGATTCGGTGACTCTTCAGTTGGTGTTCTAGATTACACTGCTGCTAAAGGCCTATTAAAAATTTAAAAAATCAATTACCGCATGAGTACATCATTTTTGTAGTCAAATCGCACACCATTTAACGGCGGAGTAGCGTCGTCAATTAAAATGGTCATTTTGGGCACATCCATTACTTCCTTAAAGTTTTTGTTGTAACCGAAAGAAACCGGAATTACAAACCAGTTCTTTTTCTTTTGCTTTAGCTTAACCATAAGTTGCTTGGTTTTTTTAAAATACTTGTATTTTATTTTTACCTGCGGCAAGCCCGATTGGTACAACCAAGAATCAAAGAAATCGTTTAGATTACAACGACACACCATTTCCATTTCCCTCTGAAAATCTGCACTAGAAGCGTTCCCATACTGGTATTTTTTATAATAATTGCGCACTCCATCCCAAAATAAGTCGTCACCTACAATTGTGCGCAGCATGTGCAGCATCCAAGCCGCTTTCTGATAAGTCATAGGACTGAGAAACTGGTTTAAGTTTTCAATTGTGGTATCCACAATTTTTGCGTTTGGATACTTTTCTTGAAAAGCAATCACTTTGTTTTTGGCTTGCTCCATTCCGCTTTTAAACGCAGTATCTCCGTGTACTTCTTGCTTATAAACCTCTGTGAGATAGGTCGCAAAACCTTCACTTAGCCAAATGTGTTGCCAATCCTTTTCTGTAGCAGAATTTCCAAACCATTGATGTGCAATTTCATGGGCGATTAAGAACTCAGAACTGCCTTTTCCGTCCACACTGTTTTCATAGTAAAAAATACAACCTGCATTTTCCATCCCTCCATAGCGCGTCTTTGATTGCACGTGGTCTAATTTCGTAGATGGGTAAGGTGCGATCTTAGACTCAAACCAAGCCAAAATATCTTGACTCATACAATAATCAGAAAAGCCTGCATCCTTTTCTTGTGGAAAAACATAAGCGGTTTGTTGAACGTTAGCAGTGTCCCCACAAGAAGCGGAGGCGAAATTAGCAACACCAATTACCATAACCTTTGTAGGTAAATTAAGTGTCTCGGCGAATTGCCACCTTTTATAATTTCCCACTATCTCAACCTTAGCCAATTCGGCATTTGAAACAACGGTATATTTTTTCGGTGCAGTTATATCAAACTCTATTATTGCTTTGTCATTCGGGTGATCAACACAAGGAAACCAGTTATGCGCTCGGTTTGGCCAATTGTCAGCGAAAAATGTCCGATCGCCGTGTTTGTTGTTTGAGATAATTAATCCATCTTTTGGCACTCCCGCATATTCAATGCTCAAAACACCTCCTCCTCCATTTTCCTCTATATTGGAAGGTAGTTGGACAATTAGTTTATTCTCTTTATGCGCATATTCAATTGAAGCATCGTTTAACAAGACCTTTAGCACCTCCATACCCAAACCATTTTCTAAACTTTCCAAGTCTAGAAATAACGTTTTTACTTTTGGCTCACATACAAATTGAACCTGTGCATTTCCTTCAATACGGTTTGTAGAATCGTTTAGAGTTAAAGCAACGACATAACGTTCAACATCAAAGCTCTTTGTATCCTGGGAAGGCTGCTGTGCAGACAATATGCCCGGAAATAACAGAAGGAGTAGTAATCGCATTTTATTCCTTTATAAATCGTTTGTAATCAATAATTTCAGCACCTTTTTTGGTGTACAGTAAAACAAAATACACACCAGGCTTCCAACTGGAAACATCAAGCGTTAGCTGGTCGTTGGTTTTCTCTAATGCCATTACCTCTTCACCTTTTATATTGAGTATTACAATTTCAGCAGCTGCTGTATGCTTTACCTCAATGTTTATATAATTGCTTGCTGGTACCGGAAATAAATTCAATTGGCGCTCAGTATCCGCTTCCTGTAGAGTCAAATTATTGAATATTGATTCGTTAAAGCTACTGTCGTATTCAGCTAAAACGTATTCTCCAAAAGATGCGCCTTCTATTCGAAACCCTCCTAAAGAATCGGTGGAGAGTCCGCTATTTATGCTTGCATCTTTTTGAATGGTCCATGGCTGATCTGGTTGGGGCCTGTACAATAGTACAATACTGTCTTCATTGGCTGCAACCAAGCCATAATCGGATTCATTTTTTTTCGCATTGTAAGCACCAGAAAGGGTAAATTGAGCCGAGCCTACCCCAGCAATTCTCCAATAGCGATTGATATTTACTCGAACACCTAAATCAACCGAATTGCGCAAGGAGATGTGAGGGCCTGTCCAATAAGTTTGAGCACGAACAAATGCAGAGTCTGAACTCACACTTGAAAGACTAACGCCAACATTCAATCGTTCTGAACTTATTCTATCGTTGCTTGTAACGGTTTGACTCGTCGACGTCATTGCATAATTTAACTCGTGATTTGGATTTAAGGTAGCGTAGCTCGCATCAATAGGCAACTGGAACTGAACGGTTGTAAGTGGTCCAGCAACTTCAATGGTCTTTTCAAAACGATTGAACTGTGCATCCATAAACAAGACATCCAATGGCATAGTGCTATAAAATTCCTCAGAATTTGCCTTCAGTTGCCTCACGGTTAGCTTTACTTGATACAATCCCGCTGAAGGAGTAACTTTAAAGGAGTCAATTACATAACACGGCATACCGGGTCCAAATACCCAATTATTAAAAAACCCCGTTAAATCTTCTCCTGTAGCATTTTCTAAACCTGATTTCAATTGATAACTATTAACCGACGAAAATGCATTACTATCTAGAAATGCTTTAAAACCGGAAAAAGCTTTTTGATCACCCAGTTTCACCCTTAAATTATGGCCAACCAACGCACCTTTTCGGTAGGTATGCGTGCCATAGGTATGCACTCTAGGAACGCCTGAAATAGGCTGATATCCATCCTCTTGTTTGTGTGCTGAATTCAATACGGTGTACAAATCACTTTGCATATTATTTCGTGCGGTTTCTTCTCCATAAGCATCTTCAGCAAAGAGATATTCAGAAAACACCGCCATTCCCTCATTGATCCACATGTCTCTATCTGATGCGCAGGTTATTAAATTTCCCCACCAACTGTGTGCCAATTCGTGCATAATAGTTGTCTCTGGAGCACTCAATGGTATGGCAATATTGGTGGCATGCTCCATTGCACCTTGAGAAGTTGTGCTGTATCCTACTCTATCCCAACGATACTTTCCATACCGCTGCTCAAATAAGCTAAAACAATCCTCTAATCGCTGCGTCTTAGATTGTATAGAAGTGATTTGATTTGGCAGTACATAAAAATCTGATGTGACAGTGGTAAACGGACCACTCAAAGTGTCTTTTAATAACACGTAGCGGCCTGAAGCTATTCCATACAAGTAAGTCGGGATTGCTTGCTGTAAATTCCAAGTTCTTTCAATTATTCTTGGATTGGTTTGGACCGTATCCACTTGTGTTAAAACACCACTGCCTACACCTACCCAACTGCCATATGTTTTTAAAGTGACGGTATAAGTTGCTCGATTGATAAAATTATCCAAGCAGGGATGCCATACCTTTCCAAGGTTGTGTGGTATCGATTCGAAGCCAACACCTAAATTGAAAATATAATTTGCGTTGTTGTACCACCCACCCCAGCGCTCACCAAAAGGGACTCCATGATAAGCTACTTTTACTTTTGTTGTATCGCCTTTGTTCTTTGGAGCAGTAGAAATAATTAAAAACGTATCGTTGTATGTCCAATTGGTTGTTTTGCTGCCATTTATCCAAACGGAATCGACCGTCAATTCCAACAGATCTAATTTGATTGCTTTCAATCCTTGAATTTTTGATAGCACCGTAACTTTCGCCAAGCCTACTATCTCTTTATTCACAGAGTCAGTTAAATCCAATGCAACATCATAGTGCACGACATTAAGAGTGTCCGATCTTTTGCTCTCAGGGGTATCGAAGGTATGGTGCAAATGCTGTCCAAGCGAAGCAAAAACTGAAACGCAAGCAAGTAATAAGAGAAAAGTCGTTCTCATGGCTATGTTTTTTATTTGCTCAAAGAACGGAAGAAGTCTTCTACTCTCCAAGTATTTGCATCAATTTCAAATCAAGAGCAGCTCCCCTTAAGTTTTTTGCGACAATTACACCCTCTTTATCTACTAAAAAACTGGCTGGAATACTGCCAATATTGTAGGTCTGTACCGCAGCTGAGTTCCATAATTTCAAATCACTCATGTGCACCCAATTTAATCCATCAGTCTCAATGGCATTTTTCCAACGGTTTTCGTCTTCGTCTAAGGAAATGCCAACCACAGTAAATCCTTTTGACTTGTACTTATCGTATGCTTTTACGATGTTGGGGTTTTCTGCCCGACAGGGTCTGCACCAACTGGCCCAAAAATCAACCAGCGTTAATTCTCCGAGTTGATTGTATAAAGTTATGGACTCGCCTTGAGGGTTTTTAAGCGTAATATCTACCATTTTGCCACCAATTTGCGCTTTTCGCCAAACTTCTATTCTGTTGACAATATCATTGTGCAAGGGAGTGCCACCAATTTTAGGGGTTAAATCTTCAGATACTTTCACAAACAAATCGAAGTCTCCCTCAGGGTCCAATTTTTGAACCGCAGATAGACTAGCTAGATAACTTGAATTTTCTTTTACAAATTCTCTGATTTTATCGCCAGTTGAGCGCTGCAATTGATCCTGTTCGGTCATTAAGGCTGCCACTTCGTTTAAATATTGATTGGCCTTTGCAATGCCTACCAAATTATTCAGTGAATCTATTTTATCGACATAGTTGTTCAACATGTCGTTGAGCACTTTAAGCTTTTGAGTTTCCTCACTTCCCTCAATGGCATAACTACCTTCTAGGTTCTCAACATTTGCACTAAATAAGAGTGTATCGTTGGGTTGCAGAATTAGATTTACAAAATTGTTGTTGTTCACATAAATTCTATAGAAACCAACGGTTGGGACATCAGGGCCTATTTTAAAATTGCCTTCAGCATCTGTAATTATCGTGTCAATGGTTTGTATACTATTGGTCATCAAGGATTGAAGCAGCACAAGCTCTCCACCTTGAATTCCCTCTAAATACCCTTCAACATAAGTTCCTGAGGGACTAATCACCTCTTTTTTATCACAACCAACTGTGATGGTTAAAGCAGCAACCGCTGCAACAATTAATTTTTTCATTTTTCTAATTCCTCTATTAACATCGAATTTGTTTTCTTAGGGTCGGCTTTTCCGCCACTTCGTTTCATTACTTCACCCATAAATAAGCCCAGCAATCCTTTTTTGCCAGATTTGTACGCCTCGGCCTTATCCGGATAAGCAGCAATAGCAGCTTGAATATAACCAAGTAGCGCATCATTATCATCTTCTTGAATCAAGTTGTGTTCCTCGGCCAACTGAGCAGCAGATTTAACATTGTTATCCAACAGAAGCGGAAATAGTTTCTGACTTGCGATGGAGTTTGAAATTTTACCTTCTTCAATTAATTGAATCATTCCAACCAATCGTTCAGCCGAAATTGGGAACTCGCTTATGTGCAAGCCGTTTTCATTCAAATAACCCTTTACTTCGCCCATTAACCAATTCGCACAACCTTTGTAGTTCTTTGATTTGGCAATCATTTTCTCGAAATACAAAGCAAGGTCTTTGCTGTCCGTAAGTATTTGAGCATCGTAATTACTCAACTTAAGCTCGCCTGTGTATTTATTAAACAATTCATGAGGAAGTGGTGGCATTATTTGCTTAACCTCATCTATTTTTTCTTTTGTAACATATACCGGAAGCAAGTCCGGCTCTGGAAAGTATCTATAATCGTTTGCTTCTTCCTTACTACGCATTCCAGCTGTAGTACCACTTGACGCATCAAAACTTCGAGTTTCATGAAAAATTTCTTGTCCTTTCTCTACACAATCAATTTGACGGTTGATTTCGTACTCAATTGCGCGCTGAACATTTCTAATGGAATTCATGTTTTTTACTTCCACCTTGGTCCCAAATTCCTTTGCACCTCGCTCTCGAACAGAAATATTCGCATCACAGCGCATACTTCCCTCTTCCATGTTTCCATCACAAATCTCTAGGTATCGAACCAGTTTACGCACTTCTGAAACGAAATTGTACGCCTCTTCTCCAGATCGGATATCCGGTTCTGTTACCATTTCCAACAGTGGAGTTCCAGCACGATTTAAATCAATTAGTGTATTAAACGGATCTTGGTCGTGAATACTTTTCCCACTATCTTCCTCCATGTGAATGCGCGTAAGGTTCACACGTTTTTCAGTACTGTTGGCATCTTTTACCCGCACAAAACCATTATTGCAAATGGGGGTTTCGTCTTGTGTGATTTGATAACCTTTGGGCATATCAGCATAGAAATAGTTTTTTCTAGCGTATTGATTTTCCTTTCTTATGTCACACTCACAAGCCAATCCTAAAAGAATAGCAAACTGCAATTGCTTCTCATTTACTTTGGGCAAAACACCTGGATGGGCTAAAGTAATCGCACTGATATTGGAATTGGGCTCTGCTCCATATTCGTTTAAATCATTCGAATAGGCTTTACTATTGGTCAATAATTGCACGTGGATTTCAAGCCCAATTACCGCTTCGTATTTCTCTTGTAAATGATACATAGTTTCTTTTCAGCGGGCAAATTTAAGTAATCTCTTTGCTCTCAAAATTCTCACCCGACCTATTTCCGAAGAATTGACGCAATGTCCGGTTTAAAGTACTGATCACTTTTCATGACTTTACCATCTGCTCGATAAATCGGCCGACCATCTTTATCTAATTTGCTCATATTGCTGCGCTGAATTTCCTCAAAAACTTCTGCAATTTTATGCTGCATTCCATGGGTTATGATGCTACCGCAGAGAATGTATAACATATCCCCTAACGCATCTGCAACTTCTACAAGGTCTCCAGCTTGGGCGGCTTCAAGATACTCCTCGTTCTCTTCTTGCATCAATTTATGCCTGAGTTCGATTAGCTCAGGTGCAATTTCTACTGTAGGTTCATTCTGGTAAGGAACCTTAAATGCTTTGTGAAATACCGTGACGTAATCAATGGTTTTTGCCAAGCTTAATTTTTCTTCTTTCATTTTTCGTTTTTTTTAACAGCAAACGCGGCCTAAATTAGGCTGAATAAGAGCACTTTAGACCGTCCAATGCTTAACTTTAATTAACAGCGAAAAACGCTCACAACCCTTGCTGTTACTAGAGTTTTGTACTGAACTAAAACAAGTGTTTATAATTACAACGATGAAAAAATGGATTTAGAAACGAATACAGTAGAAACAGGTTCGGGTTCGGCTGACATTAGAGCGTTGAATGAAAAAATACAAAAGGAAAGTGCTTTTGTTGACTTGCTCAATTTAGAAATGGGGAAGGTTATTGTTGGTCAGCAGCATATGGTAGAATCTTTACTGATTGGAATGCTGAGTGACGGCCACATTTTATTAGAAGGTGTGCCCGGTTTGGCAAAAACTTTAGCTATAACTACCCTATCACAAGCAATTAGTGCAGACTTTAGCAGAATTCAGTTCACTCCAGACTTGCTCCCTGCTGACGTCTTGGGAACCATGATTTACAGTCAAAAGAACGAGGAGTTTAGCATCAAGAAAGGACCAATTTTCGCAAACTTCGTATTGGCGGATGAAATCAATCGCGCCCCTGCTAAAGTCCAATCGGCACTCTTGGAAGCCATGCAAGAAAAGCAAGTGACTATAGGAGAAAACACCTTTGACATGCCAAAGCCTTTTTTGGTAATGGCCACGCAAAATCCAGTTGAGCAAGAAGGTACTTACCCACTGCCTGAGGCGCAAGTTGACCGCTTTATGCTAAAAGTAGTGTTGGACTATCCAAAGAGGGAAGAAGAAAAATTAATCATCAGAAGCAACATATCCAAACAAGGCTTTCCAAAAATAAATCCTGTAATAAGCCCGGCTGATGTTGTGAAAGTCAAAGAGATTGTCAAAGAGGTTTATTTAGACGAAAAGATAGAACAGTACATTGTCGATATTGTATATGCAACCCGAACACCAAAAGACTACGGATTAGAAGATTTCTCTAACTTGATAGATTTTGGAGCATCACCGCGAGCAAGTATCAGCCTCGCAAAAGCAGCTAAGGCTTATGCCTTTATAAAAAGAAGAGGTTATGTAATTCCTGAGGATGTTCGTGCAGTTTGTCAAGACGTGTTGCGTCATAGAATTGGCCTGAGTTATGAAGCAGAAGCAGAAAACGTGAGCACCGTTGATATTATCACTGAAATATTAAACCGTGTAGAAATTCCATAAACCACGTTCATGGAAACTTTTGAGTTACTCAAAAAAGTACGTAAAATCGAAATTAAGACAAAGGGCTTGTCTAATCAGCTCTTTGCCGGCGAGTACCATTCGGCATTCAAAGGATCGGGTATGGCATTTAGCGAAGTGCGCGATTATTATGCTGGGGATGAAATCCGAAAAATCGATTGGAATGTGACCGCTCGGTTTAATAGCCCTTTCGTTAAAGTATTTGAAGAGGAACGAGAGTTAACGGTGATGCTTTTGGTGGATACCAGTGCATCAGAAATGTTTGGCACACGTACTCAGCTAAAGAAGGAGATGATCACCGAAATCTGTGCGGTGCTTTCTTTTTCAGCGATCCAAAACAACGATAAAATTGGGGTTATTTTCTTTGGAAACGAGGTAGAAAAATTTATTCCACCAAAAAAAGGAAAGTCTCATATCCTTAGAATCATTAGAGAACTTATTTCCTTTGAGCCCGAAACAAAAGGAACCAATATAGGCGAAGCCTTGCGCTATCTTACAAACGCCATTAAAAAGAAAAGCACTGCTTTTTTAATCAGTGATTTTATAGACAATCACGACTACAATAGTGCTTTGAAAGTGGCTAATAAAAAACACGATTTAATTGGCCTCAGAATTTACGATAAGATGCAAGAGGAGCTTCCAAATGTAGGCGTCGTTCCATTTTTTGATGCTGAAAGCGAACAAACCATGTATGTAGATACTTCTAGCGATTCAGTGAGATTGAAGTATAAAGCAAAGTCGCTAGAATATCGCAGCGAATTGTTCAAGCGTTTGAAAAAAGCTGGCGTAGATTTTACCAGTATTTCTACCCAAGAAAACTATGTGGTGCCATTGATGAGTTTATTCAAAAAACGAGAGAAGAAACGATGAAGTATTTCAGCATTCTTTGTTTATTCGTGTTTTCTTGGGGAATGTCCAATGCTCAAAACGTAGGGATTACGGCTACTACCGATACCAATATCATCCTTATAGGACAGCAAGTAAAAGTAACGGTATCCATAACGGCCAAAGAGAAAGACCTCCTTTCTTTCCCCATTCTTTCCGATTCTTTGGCGAGTAATGTTGAAATTGTCGATCAAACAGAATGGGATACAACTGTATCTGCCGATTTATACAACTTTTCGAAGGTAGTTTCGGTCACCAGTTGGGATTCTGGGTTTTACCCCATCCCGCCTATTCCAGCAGTTATCAACTCAGATACTTTTTCTACAGAGGCGTTTTTAATTGCTGTAGCTACCATACCCATTGACAGCACCAATGCCATTGCGGATATAAAAGGAATCGAAACTGATCCGCTAACTTGGAGAGACTATTTAGATGCCTACGGGAAATACATATTATGGATATGGCTAGCCGCCTTGCTTATCGGACTCATTTTATTCGGGATACTTCGGTACAAAAAGAAACCTGAAGAGCATATAGAAGTGAAGCCAAGCATTCCCCCGCACATTGTAGCGCTGGGTAAATTAAAAACTTTGGAAAGTGAAAAACTGTGGCAAAACAATCAAGTTAAGGCGTACCATGTCCAGCTATCAGAAATAATAAGAGAATACCTTGAGCATAGATATAAAATACCCGCATTAGAGCAAACTACGGAAGTAATCATGCATTACTTGCGGTTGTCTGATATCAGTGAAGACCAGAAGATAAGTTTAAGAAAATTGCTTGCGCTGACCGACCTCGTCAAGTTTGCAAAAGAAACTCCGCTGGCCAAAGAAAATGAAGATGCTCTAAAAAGTGCATTTGAATTGGTTGAAGCAACAAAACTTGTTACCGAAGAAAAAGAACAGGAAAAACCGGTTGAAGATGCTTGAAGGAATTGAGTTTGCAAACAAAGAGTGGTTTTGGGCCTTGCTAATTGTGCCGGCAATACTAGGCTATCATATCTGGCAATTTAAGAATTACAAGGCAGCTATAAAGTTACCAACTCTGCATTTCTTTTCAGGAGTATCGAAGTCACCAAAAACCTACATTTCCCAGTGGCTAATTGTACTCCGGTTATTTGCCATTTGTGCAATAATTGTTGCTTTAGCCCGACCACAGAGCTCCTCCTCCTGGCAAGATATAAATACAGAGGGAATTGATATTATTCTAGCATTGGACATTTCAGGTAGTATGCTCGCTGAAGATTTGAAACCCAATCGTTTAGAAGCCTCTAAAAATGTAGCAGTTGATTTTATTTCCAAACGCCCTACGGATAGAATTGGCTTAGTAGTCTACTCAGGTGAAAGCTTTACGCAGTGTCCGCTCACCTCAGACCACGATGTATTGAAAAACCTATTTGGAGACATTAAAAATGGGATGATAGAGGACGGCACTGCAATAGGTATGGGCCTTGCGAATGCGGTAAATCGCTTAAAAAACTCCGAGGCAAAGAGTAAGGTAGTAATTCTGTTAACCGATGGGTACAACACAACTGGAGCAATTCCACCTTTAACGGCAGCGGATATTGCCAAAACTTTTGGCATAAGAGTGTATACCATCGGAGTAGGAACAAATGGAAAAGCCCCCTACCCCATGCAAACTGCCTTTGGTATTCAATATCAACAAATTGATGTAAAAATCGATGAGCCGACCTTACGTCAAATAGCTGAATCCACTGATGGAAAATATTTTAGGGCTACTGATAATGAAAAATTAGCTGAAATATACTCGGCTATTGATGAACTTGAAAAGTCAAAAATTGAAGTTACTGAATACAAAAACAAAACGGAAGAATTCTTTCCGTGGTTATTGGTTGGTTTGACCCTTTTAGTAATTGAGTTTTTAATTCGAAATACGTGGTTAAGGGCCATGGTGTAAGATATGTATAGACTAGAACATCCAGAAATACTCTTTGCTTTACTTGGTATTCCAGTAATCTGGCTGGTATACTTTGTTTACAGATATTGGAGGAAAAAGAAACTATCAGAATTTTCTGATGTTGCGTTGCTGGACAATAACATACCTCTGAAAGCTACCTACAAACTCATGATTAAAACCATTCTGTTTAGTATGGCTTACACATTCTTCGTGATTGGCCTAGCCAACCCGCAAATTGGGTCAAAACTGGAAGAAGTGAAGCGTGAAGGAATCGATATAATGATTGCGCTTGACCTCAGTAACAGTATGCTTGCCGAAGACCTGAAACCAAACCGTTTGGAAAAATCGAAGCGCGCAATTTCCAAGTTAGTTGAAAGACTGCACTCAGACCGGATTGGTATAGTGGTATTTGGAGGTGAGGCATACACACAATTGCCGCTTACAACAGATTTAGCTGCAGCCAAATTGTTTTTACGCACCGTAAGCACAGATATTATCCCTACTCAAGGGACCAATATTGGTGCGGCTATTAAGCGTTGTATCAGCTCATTTGACGAGAAAAGTGCAGCTGGAAAAGCAATAATTATAATTACAGATGGAGAAAACCACCAAGAAGATGCGGTAAAAGCAGCACAAGAAGCTGCCGAAAACGAGATACAAATCTTTACAGTAGGTATGGCAACAAGTACAGGAGTTCCCATACCACTATACCGAAACGGAAGAAAAGTAGGTTTCAGAAAAGATAAAGAGGGAAATAGCATTGTTACGCAGTTGAATGAAACTATGCTAAAAGAAATTGCAGCCGAAGGGAATGGTTATTTCATAAGAGCGACCAACTCCGATGCTGGGTTAAACCAAATTCTCGATGAGTTGGAGCAATTGGATAAAGCAGAAATTGGAACGCAATTATTTACCGATTACGAAGACCGTTTTCAATACTTTACAGCCATTGGCCTTTTCTTTTTGATTTTAGAGTTTTTTGTGAGCGAAAGAAAAAACCAACTCATCAGTAATCTTAAATTGTTTGAAGCTAAAACAAAGGTTTAAATGTACGGTCTTGAGCAAATCATAAGAATTTCCCTACTCCTCCTAACGCATATCATGTCGGTAGAAGTATTGGCGCAAAACGCCAAATTCAGTCTAAATGACGGGAATGCCGCGTTTGAACAAAAAGATTATGAAAATGCAATTCTTGAATACTCGGAAGCGTTAACTGTCGATCCAAATTATGAAGCCGCAGAGTTTAATACAGCGAATGCATTTTATCGACAAGAAAAAATGGACGATGCGGTCAGAGAATTTAGAAGGATTGCAAAAAGCTCAGAGGATAAAAACTTACAAGCAAAAGCCTACCACAACTTGGGCAATTCATACCTTCAATCTAAAAAACTGAAAGAAGCTATAGAAGCATATAAAAACTCACTTCGAATACAGCCAGACGATCATGAAACACGATATAACTTGGCCGTGGCAAAGAAACTATTAGAAGAACAGCAACAAAACCAAGAACAAAATAAAGACCAGAATAAGGATCAGAATAAGGAAGACAATCAAGACAAAAAAGATAAAAACGACGAGCAGCAAGAGAATAAAGAAGAAAACCAGAACGAGGAAAAAAACGAGGAAAATAATTCGGAAGACAAAAAAGAGGGTGAGGACGACCAAAAGCAAGAAGAAAATCAGGAGCAAGATGGTAAACCAAAGGAAGGTGAAATGACTCAGGAAGATGCCGAGCGCCTACTTCAAATGTTGGAAGATGAGGAAAAAGAAACCCAAGACGACTTAAAAAAGAAAAAAGTAAAAGTGCGCAAAACCAACATTGAAAAGGACTGGTAAAACCGTATGAATAAACTAATTACCATATTAATTACGCTGAGTTTTGCAGGAGTTTCTTTTGGCCAGAAATTCTCAGCCACTGTAAATCGGAATCAGGTAGGTGTTGGTGAACATTTCAAATTAACCTATACCATTGAAGCGCAAGGCAACCGATTCACACCTCCAAATTTTTCTGGATTTAGAGTATTAAGCGGCCCTAACCAGTCCCAAAGCATGCAATACATTAATGGTCAAATGAGCGCTAGCCTCTCCATTAGTTATGTATTACGAGCGGAAAAAATGGGAGAGTTTACGATTCCACCAGCTACTATATCTGCAAATGGAAAAACATTAAAGTCAAACAGCGTTTCCATCAAGGTAATTAAAGGACGTAATACCAACCAAAACAACAATACTCAACAAGCCAAACAGCCGGGTAATGAGGTGAAAGACAATGTTTTTATAAAGCTTTTGGTAAACAAAAGAAACGCCTATGTGGGCGAACAACTTACGGCTACTTATAAAATTTACACGCGTCTTAGCATTGTAGACAATGCCATTAGAGAACTGCCAGCCTTCAATGGTTTTTACAGTCAAGAAATTGACGAAAAAGGTCAAGGAAACCTAACTCCAGAAATTGTCAATGGAATTCAGTACAATACAGCGATCATAAAGCAAGTAGTACTTTCTCCTCAGCGTTCAGGAAAGTTAGAAATTGAGCCACTTTCAATGGATTTAGCCCTTCGTATTCAAGACAAAAGAAGAGGGCGTTCTGTGTTTGACCAGTTTTTTGGCTCGTATCGAGATATCCAATATACCGCCCAGAGCAATAAGGCCGTCATAAATGTAGAACGACTCCCCGAAAAAGGTAAACCTGAAAATTTTAACGGTGCCGTCGGTGTATTTGATTTAGAGTCTTCATTGGATAAAAATGAAGTCAAAGCAAATGAGGCCATTAATTTAGTTGTCAAACTCAGTGGCAAAGGGAATGTTAAACTCCTAAAAGATCCAAGTTTAGAATTCCCTCCAGACTTTGAGGTTTACGATCCAAAAGAAAGCACCAACATTAAAACTTCTACACAAGGCATTAGGGGCAGCAAAACCTTTGAGTACTTAATAATTCCAAGACATTCAGGAGAATTTGAGATTCCCTCCTACTCTTTTTCATATTTCGACCCAATAAGAAAACAATTCGTTTCAAAGTCAACACCTAGTTATAAGGTTTCGGTTGAAAGAAGCGGCAACGAAGCAGCAAGCCCCGGAGGAGGTCTCCAACGCTCGGTCAGCAAGAAAGATATTGCTAAAATCGGAAGCGATATCCGCTACATAAAATCCAATGGATTTAACCTAACTGAAGAGCATTCTTTTTATTTAAACTCTATGCTCTTCTGGATATTAATGCTGGCGCCTGTTGGCATTTTATCGCTTTTACTCATTGTTCGAAAACGAATTTTGGAAGCACAAAAAGATGTTGTAGGCATGCGAAGAAAACGTGCTAAAAAAATGGCTACGAAGCACTTAAAAGCGGCTGAAGAGTTTATGAACAATAACGAAACATCTAAATTTTACGAAGAAATTCTTCGCTCGGTGAATGGTTTTATTTCCGATAAATTCAACATACCACTAGCCGACCTAAACAAAACACGCATCGAAAAAGAACTAAGGAACAATGGAATCCAAGCAACAGCAATTAAGGAATTCATGGACATATTAAACGATTGTGAGATGGCACGCTTTGCGCCCCTTTCAAACAATAGGCCTCAGGAAATTTATGACAAGGTTTTAAGTATAATTGAAACAATTGAAGGAGGTTCAAAATGAAAAAATTACTCTTCATTTCTTTCATACTTCAAATTTCTGCAGTTTTTTTAACAGCTAAAAGTTCGGATCATTACTACAACATAGCATTACAGGGTAATCAACAATACGAAGCGGGCAATTACGATAGTGCGCTCACTTTATATTCTTCGTTGGTGAATGCTAACTTTTCTTCTGCAAACCTTTATTATAACTTAGGAAATACGCACTATAAACTAAACGAACTAGCACCTGCAATCTACTATTTGGAAAAAGCTAAGAAACTGGCTCCATTTGATAAGGATATTGAATTTAATTTAAATATGGCCAAGCGTCAGATTGTAGATAGAATTGAAGATGTACCGCAACCCATAATTGAACGGGCATGGTTTTACTTGCGCAGCTTAATGGCTATAGATTCATGGGCAGTATTGGGTACACTAACTTTTGCGTTGTTCATTTTACTTATTGGCTTTTACGCACTCAGTGCCAAGGTATATGTGAAAAAGTTAGCCTTTTTTACTTCATTGGGTTTTCTGTTCTTGGCAGCAAGTAGTCTTATATTTGGTTACAGTGCAATGAATTATGTAAAATCGGAGAAGCAAGCTGTTGTTTTTATTGGGTCACTTTCTGTGAAAGCAGAGCCCAACTCAAGCAGTTCAGATCTATTCATTGTACACGAAGGGACCACGGTAAATGTTATTGAAGTGGTAAATAACTGGGCTCGCGTAAGCCTGCCCGATGGCAACGAAGGTTGGGCGCCACTAGAGGATATTAAAAGATTTTAGGCCAAGCACAAGAGCCTAAAAGCCGCCAAATCAACACAATCTTTTTTATTATTTAAAGCCAGTATTATCATTTAGAGACGCCGCAATGGAGTAAAAAAACAATACAATTTTTTAGCTTTTATAATACCTATTTATTATGTTATTTTGCACTCCGAAAAATAAGCTAGATGATTAGTGAAAAAATTGACATAAAAATCACGTCTGTAAACCAATCAAAGTTAGACTCAAAAGAAGGTATTGAACTTCAATTTGGCAAAACATTTACCGACCATATGTTTGTGGCTGACTATAAAAATGGATCATGGAGCAACCTAGAAATAAAGCCTTTTCAAAATATTGAAATGAGCCCTGCTACAAGCTTTATTCACTACGGCCAATCCATTTTTGAAGGACTAAAAGCACATGCGACTGACGAAGGAGAAATTCTAATTTTTAGGCCTGAAGCAAACGCAAAAAGACTCAACCATTCTGCAAAAAGATTATGCATGGCTGAATTGCCCAATGAACTTTTTATTGAAGCCGTAAAACAGTTAGTAAACATAGATAGGGCTTGGATGCCAAAAGGTGAAGAAAGCTCGTTATATATTCGACCATTTATGTTTGGTACAGAAGAGTTTCTAGGTGTAAAACCATCTGCAAATTACCGTTTTATGGTGATCCTATCCCCTTCCGGAGCCTATTATTCAAAACCCGTTAAAGTTAAAGTTGAAACAAATTATGCTCGTGCCATGGAAGGCGGAGTTGGCTCTGCTAAAACGTCGGGAAATTATGCAGCATCACTCCTTCCGGCTAAAGAAGGTTTTGAAAGCGGTTACGATCAGTTACTTTGGACCGATGCCAAAGAACACAAAAAGATTGAAGAGTCGGGAACCATGAACGCTATGTTCATTTTAAACGACACATTAATAACGCCTAAAACATCTAGTTCTATTCTTTCAGGAATTACGCGCGATAGTATTCTTACCATAGCTCGAGACTGGGGATATAAAGTTGAAGAAAGAGACGTATTGGTAGCTGAGTTAGAAAACGGACTAGAAAATGGACAACTAACGGAAGCTTTTGGAGTTGGAACTGCTGCCACTATTGCTCACATATCGTCAATTGGTATAAATGGAAATGATTACAATTTACCCGAAATTGAGTCAAGAACCTTTAGCAATAAAATGGCAAATTATCTGAACGACCTCAAACGCGGCCGACTGTCGGATTATTCCAATTGGTTAACTAAAGTATAACAACAATATCTCTCAATAGTTAGCGTTCATGAGCACTGTGAGTTGGTAAAAATGCAGTTACAGCGCAATATTCGTGAAAGGCCAAATACTTATATTTACACTAATAACCCTTGCATGTAGCGGTGTGTTCGCGCAGAACAATGCTGTGCTTAAAGGCTACATTGCAGATTCAACCGGCCAAAAATTACCAGCCGTTAGTATTTCTATTCCAGGCTCAGGCATGGGTGTTAGTTCCAAGAATGATGGAAGTTTTAGAATTGTAATACCTGCCGATAGCGCCGTTACAGTGGCGTTTTCCTTTATTGGATATCAAACCCAACGGTTTTTGATCAACTTAAAACCAAACCAAGAAAAATATGCAGAAATTACCTTACGAAAAAAGTCGGAAACCTTCAAGGAGTTTGTAGTTGAAGAGGAACGCAATCGGACGACCAACCTAATAAAAATTGACCCCAAGTTTACCGAAAAAATACCCACTCCAAGCGGAAATTTTGAGAGTATATTGTTTACCATGCCTGGTGTTTCCTCAAATAATGAATTGAGCAGTACGTATAATGTAAGAGGCGGAAATTTTGACGAGAATTTGATTTACGTAAATAATATGGAAGTGTATCGCCCTTTTTTAATTCGCTCCGGACAGCAGGAAGGACTGAGTTTTATCAACCCAGACTTAGTTGAAAATGTATTGTTCTCGGCTGGTGGATTTGATGCTATTTACGGAGATAAAATGTCTTCTGTATTAGATATTACCTATAAAAGACCTTCAAAACCAGAAGGTTCTGTTTCTGTAAGCTTGTTGGGTGCCACAGGACATTACGGAGATGCGTCTAAAGATTACCGCTTCACGCAGATACACGGTGTGCGCTACCGAACCAATCAATACGTGCTTCAAGGCTTGCAAACTCAAGCAGAGTATCAGCCTCAATTTATTGATTACCAGGGCTATTTTACCTACCAAATCAATACAGAACTTGAGTTGGGTTTACTTCTAAATGCTTCGCAAAACCAGTACTTGTTTGTACCTCAATCTAGAGAAACTGAGTTTGGGAATGTTAATGAAGCCCTTCAACTGAGTATATTTTTCGATGGTCAAGAAGTTGATGCCTATTCGACAGGGACAGCCTCCTTAAGTGCGACTTATAATCCAACAAAAAACACCAAACTACAATTTATATCTTCCATATTCAGAACCGTTGAAAGCGAGACTTTTGATATTGAAGGTGCCTACCGACTGGATGAGTTAGACCGAGATTTAGGAAGTGAAAACTTTGGAGAAGTAAAGTTTAATAGAGGCGTTGGTGGCTTTATTAATCATGCAAGAAATTACCTTGAAGCGAATGTGGCCAACCTACAACACAAAGGAACCCACTACGCTAAGTTTGCTCAATTGGACTGGGGAGTGCGTTACCAGATTGAAGAAATAAAGGATCAGCTCAAAGAGTGGGAATACCAAGATTCTACTGGTTATGCTTCACCACAAGCCGTAAATGACTTGAATTGGAGCTATTTACCTTCAGACACCTTAAACCCCGTTCCAAATAGCCCCAGAAGTCAGGTCGATATGAAACGTTCGGTGCGTTCCAACAATGACATTTTCTCTCAACGATTGATGGGCTATTTTCAAGCGAAAAGAACATTATCGCTCGACTCAAACGAACTGTCCTTTACTGCAGGTATTCGAGCCAACCATTGGGATTTTAACAATGAAACTACCATAAGCCCAAGAGCAGCTATAGCCTTTAAGCCCAATTGGAAAAAAGATTGGCTTTTTCGCTTTGCATGGGGATTTTATCATCAACCGCCCTTTTATCGAGAAATGAGAAATATCGACGGTATAGTTAATCCCAATATTCGGGCACAGGAAAGTATCCATTACGTTCTTGGCTCAGATTATAACTTTACCATGTTTGACCGTCCGTTTAAGTTAACTACAGAGGCGTATTACAAAAGATATAATAACCTGATACCCTATGAAATTGATAATGTGCGCATACGATATTATGCCGAAAACTCGGCGGAAGGATACGCCGGAGGTGTGGATTTGCGGGTTTTTGGCGAATTTGTAAAAGGAATAGATAGCTGGATTACTCTAGGGGTTATGCAAACTGAAGAGGACTTAAAAAATGACTCGTATTGGGAACGCTATAACCAAGATGGCGAACAAATTATTTCTGGTTATACCTTTGATCAAACGGCGGTAGACAGTGCACAATTTTTTCCTGGCTTCGTTCCAAGGCCGACCGATCAGCGATTTAGGTTTAGCATCTTCTTTCAGGATTACGTGCCTAAAATTCCGGACCTAAAAGTCAATCTAAACTTTCTTTTTGCATCGGGGCTACCCTTTGGCCCTCCATCCTTCAATAGATACCAAGATACACTAAGAATGCCTCCATATCGAAGAGTAGATGTTGGCTTCTCCTACGATATTATTAAACCTGACAGAAAGCGTAAACCTGAGGGTAAATTTCAGTTTATTGACAAAGCTTGGGTAGCCGTTGAGGTTTTTAATATGTTTGGCATAAACAATACCATTTCCTATTTGTGGATTCGAGATATAAGCGATCGCATATACGGAGTACCTAACTTTCTCACGAATAGAAGGTTGAATATAAAGTTTGCTGCTCGGTTTTGAAAAAGATAATGTTATTAGCCCTTACAGTCAATTTGTTATCCTGTCAAACAGATAAAAAGCTGGAGCTATCTCCATTCCAACAGCACCAGCAAGAGCAAAATGAATTTATGCTTTCTGATGACTCTCCTCTGCCCCCTACAGACAAGGTAAATTTCATAAGCTTAAATTATTATACATACGACAGCAGTTACTGCGTTGCAGCTGAATACCAGGAAATTGCAAATGGCCGAACTCAAAAGTTTAAAACCAATACGGAGCGCGCCCCCATTTATGTGCACAAGGCTAATCTTCGTTTTACTTTAAATGACTCTACATTTATTCTTGAAGCCTTTATGCAACAAAACAACCGCAGCACAGAGCTGTTTGTTCCTTTTATGGACAAAACTAACGGAGTAAACACGTACAAATCCGGAAGATATATTGACCTGCCCATTCCGAAAAAGAACAACTTTATTTTAGATTTCAATTTAGCCTATAATCCTTATTGTGCCTATAATACTAAATACTCTTGCCCCATACCTCCCAAAGAGAACAAGCTGAATATAGGCATTAAAGCTGGCGAAAAGGCTTACCACTAATTGCTCGAATTGACCTCAAAAAGAGCCCCTCATCTTAAAAATTATTTTAGCTTTACGCCGTCCAAAATCTAGGTTCAATTGATGATTTACTCTAACATTACAAGGAGCTTACTTACCCTACTGTTATTAACCGTAAGTACCTGTTTATCAGGTCAAGTGGTAAACTTTATGCAAAAAGGGGTTGAACACGGTTTACCTCAAAGTCAAGTAAATACCATTACTCAAGATAACGAAGGAAATTTATGGGTAGGTACAGTCTCTGGATTAGCTTCTTGGAACGGCATCGAGTTTCAATCATACGGCGTTAATGATTCTGTGGCAGAAGAATGGGTCACCGCGTCTTACACAGCCAGTAATGGAGATGTGTTTTTTGGTCATTGGGGAGGAAGCATTAGCCGTTATGATGGCATTACAAAGCTTTTCGAAAGTATTCACATCGAAAAATTCAATTCCTACCAAGAGGTTAGCGATTTTGCCGAAGACACGTTAAATGAAAAAATATTCTTCTCAACTAAAGGCTCTGGTTTATTTGTATATGACATAAAGACTGAAAAAGTAAAGCGCTATGAGTTGGCTAAATCCGTTGAAGGTTCTCGACTGATCACTTGCTTGCATAAAGATGCTCAAAATAGATTGTGGGCAGGCACCGAGAATGCTGGATTGTTCGTAATTGAACTAAACTCCTTTTACAAGGACACAAACTTCACAGCGAACCATATTACTCAGGAAAACGGCCTTTCAAATAATCAGATAACGGATATTGCAGAATATGACGGTGAGCTTTGGTTTGGCACTAAGTTGGGTGCAAACTACATTATAATCGAAGAGCTTGATGATTTCTTGTCAAATTCGGGTTCCACCGGAATAGTTGTGTTAGATGATAATTCAGAATTAGATGCTAATGATATTACGGATTTAACAGCTGACAAACACGGTAATCTATGGATTGGAACTTCATCACATGGTGCGGTTAAATGTGTTAAACAGAACGGCCGCTACCGGTTCAGGCACTACTCTGTCGATCAGGGATTAAGTTTTTACGATGTAAAAGATATTTATGTCGATAGGGAAAAAACGGTATGGATTGGAACTGATGTGGGCTTAAATCAATACATATCGGATTATTTTACGCTTTATGACGAAGGCTTAGGGCTAAGTAGTAATGTTATTTGGTCTATTGCACCAGACGATAGAGGAAATATTTGGTTAGGTACAAATCAAGGCGTTTCTCAGCTTATGAATGCGGACAATATAAACAACGATTCACTGAGCGTAGGGCAATATAATATCAAAGGCCTATCTGATGCTCCAGTAATGGCGGTGTATCACGACAGCTTGGGCACGGTATGGATGGCAACTGCAGATGGTATGTTATTCAAACGGACCTTGCGAGGAAATTATGAACGTATTAATATAGAAGCTCACGTTCACGATGTGATTTATAGTATATGTGAGGATAATGCGGGCAATATTTGGCTAGGAACTAGAAGTGGAGCGGCAAGAATTAACAAAAAGTCGCATAAAATGTCTGTTTTTACTGAAGAAGACGGCCTTGGTGGTAATAACATTTACAAGGTTGTAAAAGGCGCTGATGGAACCATTTGGTTTGCGGTATTGGGTGGTAAGTTATCCAGCTATAAAGATGGCGAGTTTAGGGTTTATGATGAAAAAGATGGCCTAAAACACCAATTGGTTTTATCCATTGCACCTGATAAAAATGGAAACATTTGGTTGGGCTGCTATACTGGAGGACTTTATAAATACGACGGCAAAAATTTTACAAACTATAATAAATCAGATGGGATGAAGTCTGAGACACCCTATTCTATTATTGCTGATTTAAAAGGAGACATTTGGTTTGGAACTACCTATGGAATTGAAAAGCTGAACGTCAAAGACACCACCTTCGAACATTTTGGAAAAACAGAAGGCTTTTTAGGTGTGCAGGTTAACCCTAACGCTACCTGTTTAGATAATAATGGCAATATCTGGTTTGGAACTATCTTGGGTGCGGTTAAATATAACCCTAACGTACATTACAAAAATGATGTAAAACCAATGGTTCGATTGGACAACTTGAACATTAATAACGAACCATCGGAGTTTCCATTTAACAACGAATTACTCGCACTTCAAAACAACCTTACGTTCAATTTTACAGGTATTTCTTTGAACATGCCGAGTAAACTTAAATACGAATATCGATTAATTGGCCACAAAAATGAAAACTGGAAGGAAACTACAGTCAGAAATGCTCCATATACCAACCTGAAACCTAAAAAGTATCTATTTGAAGTAAAGGCCGTTAATTCCGACAAAACAGAAAGTAAAGTGGCCAGTTATGAGTTTAAAATAGAAGTACCGTGGTACGATAGCTACTGGTTCTATTTTATTCAGATTGCAATTATTGGAATCATGTTGTATTTGGCTGTTTTCTTTGGTAGAAAGACAGGCGGTTCAAGAACTGCCACCATCCTTGCGACTGTGGCTATTATTATTGTTTTTGAATACATGATTAACTACGTGGAAGATAACGTTGAAGACGAAATTGGTAGTATCGCTTTCATCAAAGTTGGCTTGAACGCAATTCTGGGTATTATCTTATTCCCAATTGAAGAAATTATCAAAGGGAAACTAATTGGTAATCACAAAAAGAAAAACGAAGAGTAAGTAATTAAAAAGTTAAGCTTTTTATAAACTGAGGAATTATTTTCAGTAATTGCTGCTCCCCTATCTTGGCATTTGAAATAATATCCTGAATATTAACAACTTCTAAATGTTCAGGATCACACAAATCAGTTACTATAGATAATGCAATGCATGGCAGCCCCATGTGATTCGCTGCTATTACTTCTGGAATTGTGGACATACCGACTAAGTCGGCTCCAATAGTTTTTAAATACTTGTATTCTGCTCTAGTTTCTAAATTTGGACCAGTTACTGCGGCATAAACTCCTGTCTTAATAGAGATGTTATGCATTGCAGCGGCAGCAGAAAACCGCTCCATCATATTGTTTGAATAAGGTGCACTCATATCGGGAAATCTTTCGCCCAAAGAATCTATGTTTTCTCCCAACAATGGGTTATCATTTTGAAGGTTGATATGATCCTCGATCAAAACAAGCGCTCCTTTTTTATAGTCAAGATTTATGCCTCCCGCCGCATTAGTGATAATTAATTTCTTTATTCCAAGAAGCTTAAGCACACGGATTGGAAAAACTACCTCCTTAGCCGAGTAACCCTCGTACAAATGAAACCTACCCTCCATTGCCAGTATGCGTTTTCCTTCGATAGATCCGTAGAGTAACTTACCGGAGTGAAATTCTACCGTGCTTACAGGAAAATTAGGGATGTCCTCGTAATTGATTTCCCAATCAATATCCATAAGATCTTTCAGTTGCGATAGACCCGTTCCCAGCACAATACCAATATCTGGACTGGTTTCATGCAAAGTCTGTATATGTTTTACTGCTTGCTGTAGTTTTTCAATTTCGCTCATGTTCTAAGAATTTTTTAAGTTTTCTATAATTGCTATTCGAATCCATCCCCAACCAATATCTAATATGCGTTAACAAGTATGCATACTGCAATCTGAGGTTGCCGTATTTTTGATACGCTCGTGAAGATGTTTTAAGCCTAGATTGCATGATTTTAAAAGTGTGCTTTCGGCAAATTCTTCGAATAATATCTATATCCTCCATTAACACAAGGTCATTGTCAAATCCATTAATGAGCCTATACACGGTTTGTTTAACAACCAACCCTTGATCTCCTCCACGGCAAATCAAAAATGGTGCGCCCACAAATATTTCGAAAAAACCTAAGAATGCATTTGATGGATAAAACTTAAGGCGAAAACATGCAGCATCAGCGCCATTGCGAAAAGTATCCTCAATGTCCTTAAAAAAGGTGTCAGGAAGTATTGAGTCGGCATGTAAGAAGAGAATAATATTTCCAGTAGCTACGCGCGCACCTAAATCCATTTGAGCGGACCTTCGTTTTAAAACCGAGTTTAAAACAAGCGCACCGAAAGACTGTGCTATTTTCTTTGTATTGTCTTTAGAGTCAGCATCTACCACAATGATTTCATGCACCTGATGTGAATTTGATAATTGGGCGAGTAATTCGGGCAGGTACAACTCTTCGTTGTACGTTGGAATTACGACACTTAACTTCATTATTGCAATAAAGTTCTTAATTCAGGTGGCAAGTCCTCTTCTCTATCAATATCATTTAGGGTTGGTAAAAGCGCATAACTCAAATTATTCTCCTTGGCTGTTAAAATACTGTCTAATAAGACATCTGAACTTCCCCATTCTTTATTGACAAATAATTTGGGAGTATCTTTTTTCATTCCAATCAAATAATATCCGCCGTCTGCTGCGGGACCAAAGACCACATCATGCATCGAAAGCTTTTCAAAAGCATCATCAATCACTTCCTTGGTTAATTCGTAACAGTCACTTCCAATACAAACCACTTTTTCTGCCCCTTCATTAAAACTATCCGCAATTGCATTGTGCATCCGTTCACCTAAATCAGCGCCATTTTGCTCATCTTTATAAAAGTAGTAGGGATTAAATAAATCGTCAAAATCAACAAAGTTGGAATAATATACTACCCGAAAAGACTGCACCTTTAATGCTACTTCCATAGTCCTTTCCAATAATTTTTGATAGATAGTTAGAGCGGCTTTTTTGCCGACGGTTTTAGCTAGTCTTGTTTTCACCTTACCTAGCTCTCTATTTCTAACCAGAATTACCAGATAGTTTCCAGAGCTAATAGGGCCTTCCATGAAATTTAGACGTTAATCTACACTAGTCGTGCAAAGTAAGCATCGGCACATGGCTGTGGTAGGCAACTTTTTTTGCAACACTTTTTGTAAATATTTTTTCAAAAAAGTTTTTCTTTCTTGGAACCATTGCCAATATATCAACTTCCTTGTGCTTTTTAATGTACTCGTTAACACCTTCTACAGTATCTTCATTAATTAATGTTTCGTATTCCACATCAATATTTTTGAAGTAATCCAGCAGCAAGTCTTTCTGCGCATCTCTATCGGCTTCCTTTATTCTACTCACAGATTTTTCTACATGAAATATGGATAGCGTTGCCGAACGTTTAATAAGCAGTGTTTTGAGAAAATCAAGTGTATCGAAGGAACTTAATTTATTTAAATCTGTTGCGTAAACAACCGTATTAACGGGTTTGTAAACCGCATTAAATGGCACGGTAAGAACAGGCACTGGTGATTCTTGTATAATTTCAGCAGCGTTACTACCTACAAAGAACTCTTTGAGTCCACTAGAACCCGTTGTTCCTAAAATGATAGCGTAAATGCCTCTCTTTTTTACCATTTCACCAATACAGGATAAAAAAGCGCCCGTCATGTTGACCGCTTCAATGGTATTGTTACCCAATAAGTTTTTTTCTTTAATCCATTCTAGATCCGACTCCAAACCTTTCTTAGAATCCTCAATTAAAATTTGGCTCAAGTTAACCATAAGCCCCGTTCCGGTAGCAGTTCCTGGATCAACACAATTCCACAATATAAAGTGATACGCTCTATCTGCGTATAATTTCAAGCCATACTCAATAGCATTTCTCGAAGAATCAGAGAAATCAGTAGGCAGTAGAATCGTTTTTTTTTCCATTTTTCTTTTAATTAACGTTCTCCTGCATTTCCCACAAACAAAGCCGCACAAGTTGAACCCAACACAACGACAAATGCGAATAACGTTATCATTGGAGTTCCAGCATCAAAACTCATGAACCCCCAATAAAATGCTACAAAGGCAACAGCTGCAAGAACTATAGCCGTTATTTTATTCTTTTCCATCTTAATAATTTTTGCAATTCAAAAGTATCTATTTGCAACTAAGCCGTAGCATAAAGTCAGAAATAATACAATTAATTTCACACTATGCGAGGTTAGCAACCTTAAACAATTTCTCTTGGTTCTTAATAAAAATTTTTCTGCCTTGTGTCTCAATGAGATTTTCCTCCTTAAAATCATGCAGCAACCTAATAAGCGTTTCGGTGGCGGTTCCTACCATATTCGCCAAGTCTTCTCGGGTTAAATTAATACCATCCGAATCTCCTTCAATTGCATCTAAATCATAGGTGCTAATTAGCATGGTAAGCGCTCCAGCCAACCGCTCTCGCACTGGTTTTTGAGCCAGAGTAGTCAAGTGATCCGCCATATTGCTTAAATCTTGACTCAAACTTTTTATTATCGACTTTGCAAATCTCTGATCGGAACTCAGTGCTTTCATGAAATCTGTCTTTGGAATAAAGCATAAAGTAGTTTCCTCAAGTGTTTCGGCACTTACAGGGTATTGTTCCTCACTAAGCATAGCTCGGTAGCCCATTAAATCACCACTTTTCAATATTTGAATAATTTGATCTTTACCCTCTACTCCTGTCTTGTAGATTTTAACTCGACCTCTGTGTATGTGATAAACACCTTGCGGTCTGGTACCTTCGTGAAAAACAACTTGACTCTTTTTATATCGAGTGCAGGTCTTGTTTTGACTGATACAACTTATACCAGAGATATCAATATCACCAAAGATTTTTGAGTCCTTTGCTGCACAAAATTCACAATCTAATTGGGGCGCTTTGTGTTTCATAATTCGGTATGTTTAGTGCTAACAAAGTTAAACCTCAAACTGATAAAAGTCAAGTTTCAATCCATATTTTATAGAATGAAAATAAGCGTAAACAGAGATTCAAATTATTATTTTTGCAGCTTATAAAAAGTGAACATGGCGAACGTAGAATTGATTCTACCCAAAATGGGTGAAAGTGTTGCAGAGGCAACAATTACTTCATGGTTGAAATCTGAAGGTGACACAATTGAAGCGGAAGAATCTGTTGTAGAAATAGCGACAGACAAAGTAGACAGTGAAGTTCCAGCCCCTGCTGATGGAGTAATCTCAAAAATTCTAGTCGAAGAAGGTGCCGTTGCCCAAGTGGGGCAAGCAATAGCTATTATTGAAACTGAAGGATCATCTTCCGAGTCTAGTCAACCAGTAGTTCAAGCAGTAAAAGAGGAAGAAATTGAAGTCCCAGGAGTAGTTGAACTTGAAGCTACTGCAATTAACGCCAACCTAGATAACGATTACAACTCCAGTGAGCGTTTTTATTCGCCTTTGGTTAAAAATATTGCGGACAAAGAGCATATTTCAATGGCTGAATTGGAAGGAATTAAAGGAAGTGGTCAAGGAGGTCGTGTTACTAAAAACGATATCCTGAATTTTATAGAAAATAGAGCTCAACAAAATGCAACTGCGCCGACTGCAGCAGAAACTCAAACCATTAAAAAAGAATCAAAGCCGGCTGAAACCAAATCAACAAAAACTGAAACCGTTGATTTATCTTCAAAAGATTTTGGTGGAGAGGTGGAAATTATTGAAATGGACCGAATGCGAAAACTTATCGCAGACCACATGGTACATTCCAAGTCTACTAGTCCTCACGTTACCTCCTTCGTTGAAGCTGACGTTACCAATATTGTGAATTGGAGAAATAAACACAAAAAAGCCTACGAACAAAGAGAGGGTGAGAAGCTTACCTTCACACCAATATTCATTGAGGCTATCGTAAAGGCCATCAAGGACTTCCCGTTAATCAACATTTCTATTGAAGGCGATAAAATAGTCCGAAAAAAATTCATTAATGTGGGTATGGCCACTGCCCTGCCCTCAGGCAACTTAATCGTTCCGGTAATAAAAAATGCAGACTCTTTAAATTTAGTAGGACTATCTAAGTCCGTTAATGCCTTAGCGAGAAAAGCTCGAAACAACAAATTAGCTCCCGACGATATCTCTGGCGGCACTTACACTATAAGTAATGTTGGTTCTTTTGGTAACCTGATGGGTACTCCGATTATCAATCAACCTCAGGTTGCAATAATGGCAGTTGGGGCAATTGTTAAGAAACCTGCTGTTCTAGAAACTGAGCATGGAGATGTTATCGCAGTGAGACACAAAATGTTCTTGTCTCATGCCTACGACCACAGAGTAGTTGATGGTGCTTTAGGTGGCATGTTTGTGCGTCGAGTTGCGGATTACTTGGAGCAATGGGATATGTCTCGCGAAGTATAGTTATCCAAACTCTATTGGTTATAAAAGGAAAAAACTACACTATGTTTTCTTGCATTTCTTTGTATCATTGTTTAAAGACATTCAAAAATGTCTAGTTGATATGAGCACATCTATATTTAAAATAATCACCCTTTTCTTGGTACTTGCTTTTTTTTCAGTACCAGAAACGACAGTTGCCAAGGATAAAGTTAAGTTAACTAAGGCACAAAAACGCCAACACAAGCGCGCCTATAGTATGTTGGAAATGGAATTGTACGACGATGCAATTGAAGAGTACAACAAGTTATTGGAAATGAGGGGCAACTACGATCAGTTTTTATTTGAAGCTGGAATTGCCTACTTGAGATCTCCAAAAGATTTTTATAAAGCGGACAAATACTTTGAACAAGCCTTAAAGTTCAGTGGTCAGGATACCATTGAAGAACTCTTTTATTATTTAGCAAAAGCCTACCAAAGAAACCACAAATTTGAAAAAGCAAAAGAGGCCTACAATCAATTCATTCCAAACATTAAACAGAATAAAAGAGGTCAAGAGCTGGCAGCTAATGTGAATTGGGATATAAAAACTTGTCAGCATGGGGTTTATCATGTAAAACTCAACACAAAAAACCCACTAGAAAACAGAAAGAAACCGTTGAATGATGTCAAAAAATATTTTATTAATGCAACGGATTACGTAGTACTGCAAAACTTAGGAGCAAAAATAAATTCCATTTACGATGACGAAGCCGCAGTATTTTTAAACAACGAAAAAGACCTTTATTTTACCTCAAAACGAAACCCTTTTGGTACTACAACTACTCTATCCTCTACCCCTGGCATAACCTACGAGCATGTGTATACCACAACAAAAGTTAATGGGGATTGGAAAGCTCCTTTTCTTTTGGGTTCCGCAAAATTATTTCCCAAAGAATTTGAAATAGACCCAGAAACACATGTTTCTATAGTCTCAGTAAATAAGAAAGAAGACATCATGTTTTTATATGTCGCTGGTCAATTGTATGAATCTGAACGAGATGGCGCAACTTGGAGTACCCCCAAATTACTGCCGGAGCACATCAATTTAAAAAAATCCCACGAACCTGCTGTTTGCGTAAATGAAGAAGGAAATATGATTATTGTAGTTTCGGATAAATCTGGTGGTTATGGAGGACGAGATTTATATACCTCCAAAAAAGGTGCTGATGGTACTTGGGGACCGCTAGAAAACATGGGCGCTGTCATTAACACCGAGCAAGATGAAGATACGCCGTTTCTATTAAACGATGAGTTGCTTTATTTTAGCTCAAAGGGCCACTCTTCTATTGGGGGATATGACGTATTCTTTTCGGAATACAAAAAAGATAAATGGAAAAACCCCGTTAGTCTTGGTATACCCATAAATACCCCAGGAGATGAAATTTCATACATAAGAAGTAGTCTAGACAACGAAGTGGCTTACTACGCCTCTAGTCGTATGAATGGCTACGGTTATAAAGACATTTACAGAGTAACTGCTCATTTCGAAAAACGGCAAGATTTGCTTCCCGATGTATTACTTGCAGATTTAATGTCGGACGAATTGGCGCAAGAGGAGAACACCAAAGAAGTGGCAAAAGACACCACTACTATTGCTGAAGTTGTTAAAGAAAAACCAGTAGTTGAAGAAGAAAAGATTGTAGAAGAAGAAAAGATTGTAGAAGTTAAAGAAGAACCCGTAGTTGAAGAAAAGAAAGCACCTGTTCCTGAGGATATTTTTAGAGACATCCTGTTCAAATTCAACAAAATGGAAGTTACTGAAGCATCCAAAGAGCAGATAAAGAAAATTGCCACTTACATGAAGGAAAACCCCAATTATGTGGTAAACTTAAATGGACATACGGATTACCTTGGATCGAATGCTGTTAATGACGAAGTATCTAAACAACGAGCGCTCACTGTTTTCAATGAGCTTATGAAAGACGGTGCAGACCCTTACAGAGTGCATTACGATTACTTTGGTGAAACCAAGCCAAAGGTTCAAGGATTAAATCCTGATGGTTCTGATAACCCTCAAAATAGAGCGAAAAACAGACGTGTGGATTTTGGTTTGGAGCAATTGAATATGTACCGTTACTTTACCTACAGCTCGGGTAGTTCAACGGTTGATGCCAACGGTCAAAAAGTACTGAATGAAGTAATCAGTTATGTGAAAGCGAGACCAAATACTAAGATCGATTTAAGAGGCTTTTCAGATCCTTCTGGACCTGCGGATCTAAATATGAAATTATCTGAGAAACGAACACAAGCTGCGGTTGATTATTTGACTCAAAACGGAATTTCTTCAAATAACATTACCAGCAAAGCATACGGAGAAACGGTTCCTACACCGCCAAACATGCCAAAAGAATACGGTAGACGTGTGGAAATAAGAGTTCAATAAAAACTTATTGATAACCTATTTAAAGCCCTCGTAATTTTTGTTGCGAGGGCTTTTATTTTTATGCCCATGAAACTTAAACTAGAAAAGCCCATTGCATTTTTCGATTTGGAAACCACAGGTATCGATGTAGCAAAGGATAGAATTGTAGAAATAGCCATTCTAAAAATCAGACCTGATGGACAAAAAGACATGAAAGTACGGAGAGTAAATCCAGGAATACCGATAAGTCCAGAAGCTTCAGCTGTTCACGGTATAAGCGATGAAGATGTAAGGGATGCCCCTAGCTTTGGTCAGATTGCAAAATCCTTGTTTATCTTGTTGCAAGACTGTGATTTAGCGGGATATAATTCCAATCGATTTGATGTACCTCTACTTGCAGAGGAGTTTCTACGCGCTGGAATAAACTTCTCAGTAAAGGATAGAAGACTCATCGACGTTCAAGGCATTTTCTTTAAAAAAGAAAAACGAACACTTGAAGCCGCATTAGAATTCTACTGCAATAAACCGCTGTCTAATGCACACTCCGCTGAAGCAGATATCACCGCAACACATGAAGTCTTAGAAGCTCAGCTGGATAGGTATTCCGATTTGGAAAACGACGTGGATTTTCTTGCTGAGTTTTCTGCACAGCAAAAGTTTGCTGACCTCGCAGGAAGGTTGGTACATAATGCAGAAGGAGTTGTAGTTTTTAATTTTGGAAAGTTCAAAAGCCAATCTGTTGAGGAAGTCCTCAAAAACGAACCGGGTTATTACGGTTGGATGATGCACGGTGACTTTCCGCTATACACCAAACAAGTTTTAAAAGAAATTAAAGCGTCCTTATAATGAAAATCATTTGTATTGGAAGAAACTACGCCGACCACGCTAAAGAACTCAGCAATCCCCTGCCCACTAAACCCCTATTTTTCTTAAAACCGGATACGGCATTGCTAAAAAAGCGAGCGCCTTTTTTTATTCCAAACCACACTAAAGATGTCCATCACGAATTGGAACTTGTAGTTAGAATTAATCGTCTGGGAAAACACATTGAAGAAAAGTTTGCCCACAAATATTACGATGAAATCACCTTGGGTATTGACTTTACGGCTAGAGACGTTCAACAAGAATGTAAAAAAAATGGGCTACCTTGGGAAATAGCAAAAGCTTTTGATGGCTCTGCTCCTATTGGAAAGTTTGTTGCTGCTGATACAATTAAAACACGAGACGTTTCGTTTGAATTAGACAAAAACGGAGCACTGCAGCAAAGCGGCAATACAAAAGATATGATTTTTAATATCCACCAATTAATCAGTTACGTAAGTAAGTTTATGACTTTAAAAATTGGCGATTTGCTATTTACCGGAACTCCTGCGGGAGTCAGCCAAGTAGTGAAAGGCGATGTTTTGGTAGGGAAATTGGAAGGGGAAGAATTAATAACTTGTAAAGTATTGTAACTTTAGATTATGGCTTATAAATTCATTTCCTTGATTCTACTCATTTGCGCTTTTGAATTGTCAAATGCACAAGTCACTACACCCAACAAAACGGATGAAAATGGAAATAAACAAGGGCTTTGGAGTGCCGTGTATCCTAATGGAAAAATAAGGTACCAAGGACACTTTAAAGACAACGCACCAATAGATACCTTCAAGTATTACGACTCCTACGGTAATTTATCCACTGTAATTGTAAATGACGGAGACAGCGCAGACGTTACTTTTTACCATTTGAACAAAAAAGTAATGGCCGAGGGCAGTTATTTCAAGCAGAAACGATCCGGAAAATGGAAATTCTATGACTCAGATGGAGATATCTCCGCACAGAAATTTTATCGCGAGAATAAAGAAAATGGTCCCGTTGCGATCTACTATAAATCGGGACAAGTATCTAGAAAGTGTGTATATAGAAATGGTGTTTTGCATGGGCCCTTAAAAGATTTTTTTCCAGAAGGTAAGCCAAAGTACGAAGCAAACTACGTAGACGGCAACCCCGATGGAAAAGTCAAACACTTCCACACCAGTGGTGGTATTAAAATTATTGGCTATTACCGTTTTGCGGTGCAAGAAGGCACATGGACTTATTTCGCACCTGATGGAAAAGTACAGCGTTACGAGGTGTATAAAAATGGTTACAAAAAGAAATCTTTTACCCCCGAAGAGGCTAAAGCCTTGCAGAAATCAAAAGACAGTACTCAAGTAGAAAGTAAATCAACTGCTAATGACTAAAGCATTTGTTTGTATGATCCTTATTCTATCAACGCTTCTAAGCTGCAAAAAAAACGAAGCGGTTGAACCAGAAATTGGTTTGGGGTATTATCCATATAAGGAAGGCTTTTATCGCATCTATCGAGTTGACAGTATTGTTTTTAATGATTTTACCCTTTCAACGGATACCTTCAAGTACTATTTGAAGGAAACGCACACCGAACGCTATGCTATAGAAAATGAATCACGCCTTAAAGTGATTGAAGAAAAAAAAGTACAGCTCTCAGATAACCATTGGAAGCCAACCATTAGTTGGTCTGTTCAAAAGGACAATTTCTCCGTCGAAGAGCAGAAAAACAATCTAAAGAAAGTGGTTTTAGTATTTCCAATTGAAGAAGGCATTAGCTGGGACAGTAACGTTCGAAATGCATTAGATCGCGAAGAATTTACAGCAACTTCAAAGCAAACGGAAACCGTTAACGAAAAGGTGTATCAGGATGTGCTCACTGTTGAACATTTCTACGATACCGATCCTCTTCAATTAAACACAGAAATAAAAGAAGTAAAATACGCAGCAAACATTGGTTTGATTTACGCGTACGAGAAACGCGTAAAACGATTTACAACAGGTGAAGAAAATGATGTTCCAATTGACTCTGGGTATGTACTTACCAAGCAAATTGCAACTTATGGTCAAAACTAAACATCTTGCTTTACTAAGTATTGGCCTACTGAGCTTTCTAAGCCATTTGGGGCAGGAGAATAATTCCTTTTACTTTTACGCTCAGTTTAAAGCAAAGACCAATTCAGGTTTACTAGCTAGCCCCGAAGTCTTTTTGACGGAACGCGCCATTCAACGGCGGGAGAAATCAAACATTTCTATTATTGAGCAAGACCTGCCTATTTCGACAAATCGAATACAAGCTATAGAAAAAGTGGGCAATATAAAAGTGCATTATCCACTCAAATGGTCCAACGGTTTGGTGTTTTCTAGTCCCGATACAACTATTGACCTAGAAGTTGCGCAATTGGCCTTTGTTGACACTGTTTTTGTTATCAAAAAGAAACGGACGGGCAAACGCTCAGCAGCACTACCTCCTGTAGTTTACGATAAGTACAATTACGGTTTAGCAACCGACCAAACGGAATTGATCAATCTGCCGCATTTGCACCAATTTGGATATCGAGGAAAAGGTGTTTCCATTGCCGTTTTTGATAATGGTTTTCAGAGCATTGACACCTTTCCGCTGTTTAGAAATTTATGGGAGGAAAACAGAATTCTCGGACAATACGATATCATTGATGGAGATAAAAACCCCATTCCGCATGGAAGTCATGGAAGAGCAGTATTGAGTTGTATGGGTGCATTAAGCAGCGATACTATGACCGGAACCGCCCCTGAAGCTACCTACCATATTTTCAGGACGGAAGACAACGCCTCCGAAACCTTACTGGAAGAATACAATTGGGCTCGAGCGGCTGAAATTGCAGACAGCTTGGGTGCAGATATTATCAATTCCTCTTTAGGATACTCCACTTTTGAAGATACTACTACCTCGCACAGCTACGATGACTTGGATGGGAAAACTACCGTGGTTACCAAAGCAGCGAATACCGCATACAGAAAAGGCATTTTGGTGGTGAATAGTGCTGGAAATTCAGGCAATAAAGCATGGCGCTATGTTATTGCCCCAGCCGATGGACGCTATGTGCTTTCAGTTGGCGCAACGGATAGTGTGGGCAACTTGGCCTCCTTCTCCAGTCGCGGTCCAAATGCAGCGGGTTTGCTCAAACCTAATATAGTAGCTGTTGGCGCACGGGTGATTGTCGCCAATGCGGTGGGCGGAGCCGATCAAAGCAACGGCACCTCATTTTCTGCGCCTACCATTGCGGGTGCAGCCGCCTGTTTAATTCAAGCTTTTCCTGAGGCGTCAAATTCTGACATATTTAGAGCCATTGAAGCATCTGCCGATCGATACGATTTTCCAGACTTTAACTACGGTTATGGTATTCCAGATTTTAAAAGAGCGTTTGACATTCTAGCCCGGGAGCACGAAAACCAAGAAATGGATCAGCGTTTGATTCGAGATTTCAACTTGTACCCCAACCCCAGCGCGGCATTAATTACCATAGAGTTTGTAGAGCTGCAAGAAACCGAAGTGTCCGTTTCAATAAGCGATTACCACGGAAACCAATTATTGAATCAGCAATTAGGGCCTCAATGGGGAGCTACCAAAGTGTCCGTCAATATCGAGCAACTCAGTGCAGGGTTTTATGTAATAGAACTTGAACGCGGTTCTTATGTGCAACGCAAGGTATTTGTGAAATACTAAAGAATTGTATTTTCCCTTTCATACCAATGAAGACACTTATTGGACCTTGTTTACACCTAAATAATTTCCTTCTAAGTCGAAACGCTGGACAACTCGCTCATTAGTGCAAACTAACTCCCCTTTTACCAATTCAATTTTATCGAAGTAAGCTGGAACTTCCATTCTCCCATTCGAAAAAATCACACCGAACAGCTCTTTGGCATCATCATATGGTCGATTTTTTGTTATGTGGTACTGCTCCGGCAGCTTTCGAACTGGTTTCATTTTTCCTTTCTCTTCGTCAAAATATTTCCATTTTCCAAAGTGTTTGAGAAATATGGTTTTTGAACTGTACGCCATATATTCATGGGGTTCTTTAGTAAGTGTATCGTTTGCTAAATTGGTCACCCAATACAGCTTATTCAATTGCCATTCTCGATTTCTTGAAAACAAAAAGCGCTTTTCCATGCCGTATCGTTTGCCGTCCTGATGCATTATCACAACCAAGTCTTTACCCTTCCCAAACCCGGTGTACGCATTGTGAGCATAATGATAATTAGGTAAGGGCCTAAAATTCTTTACGTAAAAAGTATCTCGGTATTGGGGCTCATCATACGCCGTCCAATAATTGGTATTTGTTCTAACTACTTGATTGTACTTAGGCTCCACTACCCAATTGCCATTGGTATCAATTAGTCCCATTCTAGCTTTAAGGTTAGTCGATCTTGGTGGGAAGCTATCAAGTTCCTTGTAATTGTAGACCCTAGCATATCCGGTATTAAATGGAAATGCCTGAATCAGTTTAAACGGAATTACCAATTCATCCTTCAAGTTTAAATACCCTTTTTTGCCAGTTTTTGGATGTGAAACACAAAGTCTATTGCTATTTATGTTACCGGTAACGCTGTATCTCGGCGTAATTACCTCATTCCCTTTTTCGTCTATAAAACCAGAATTGTACCCAATTGAAGTTTTAGCGTAACCCCTATCGAATTTGTGGACGTAACTGAATTTCGGTTCAATTAACCAATCGAGCTTGGAGTTCATGACACCACATAAACTATCCTTTTGAACAGCAATCAGCAAGTGATTCAAAGGCTGGATTCTGCTGTAGGTTTCGGGAAGTAATTGTTTGTGTTGGCTGCTGTAGAGGCCATTCTTTCCTTCCCTATTGCTGGTTACCCAATACCATTCTCCATCTACAAAATACTTGTTTACATAATGATAATCATCTGCCGAAAAAATCACCCGACATGTACTGTCCATTAATCCCCAATACTCGCCAACGCTATAGCGAAAGCCGATGGACTCCACTTTATCCATTCTTCGGAATTGAGCTTTGTGAATCGTGTCGCCTGATACACGTTCAATGCAACCCCAAATCCGTTTTCCGGTAGAATCGCATTCTTCAAAGCGCTTATAGTCCGTCTGTTGTTGAGAAAAACTATTCCCAACGAAAACGACAAAAAGTGCAACTATAAGAGGAATCCTTTTCATTATTGAATAGCAAATGAAATGTATTCCAAAAACCAACAAGTTAAATTAAGAAACTACTTTTCGTATTCTGAAAAAGTCTTTTTGATAATGTCTAAACACTCCATCAATTGAGCTTTCGTAATCACTAATGGCGGAGCAAAACGAATGATGTTACCGTGCGTAGGTTTCGCCAATAAACCATTATCTCTCAAAGCCATACAAAGATTCCACGCAGTTTTGCTGTCTGGTGTATCGTTTACGATAATCGCATTCAACAATCCTTTACCTCTAACCTTAGTTACTAAATCGCAAGACTCTGCGAACTTGGTCAATTCCGAGCGGAATATTTTCCCTAATTCCATTGCTTTAACCGCGAGGTTTTCATCAAAAACAACTTGAAGCGCCGCTTCAGCTACTTTGCACGCTAATGGGTTTCCTCCAAACGTAGAACCGTGTTCTCCAGGTTTAATGGTCAACATGATTTCGTCATCTGCCAATACTGCCGAAACAGGCAGCACTCCCCCACTTAACGCTTTACCAAGAATTACGATATCCGCTCTTACTTCGTATTTGTTTTCGCATTGTGTTCCACAATCACATTTACCACAGGTAGCCAATAAACGACCTGTACGCGCAATTCCCGTTTGAACTTCATCAGCGATAAACAACACACTATTGTCTTCACAATGTTTTTTACAAGCAGCCAAATAACCTTCGTCTGGCACATAAACTCCAGCTTCACCTTGAATGGGTTCCACCATAAATGCGCAAATCGATTCGTCTTCTGCCAATACTTTGGCTAAAGCATCCGAATCGTTGTAAGGAATTTCAATAAACCCTGGCGTATAGGGTCCAAATCCAGCATACGAATCTGGGTCTGAACTAAACGAAATAATCGTAGTTGTTCTTCCGTGGAAGTTTCCATTTACAACCACAATTTTTGCTTGATTTTCAGCAATTCCTTTTTTTACGTATCCCCAACGACGAGCGAGCTTTAACGCCGTTTCAACAGCCTCAGCTCCCGTATTCATTGGCAATACTTTATCGTAGCCAAACACCTTGTTCATGAATGCCTCAAACGGACCTAAAGCACTGTTATAAAATGCTCTTGAAGTAAGGGTTAAGTTTCTAGATTGCTCAGTCAGTGCAAAGTTGATATCTGGGTGACAATGTCCTTGATTAACTGCACTGTACGCACTCAAGAAATCGTAGTAGCGCTTTCCTTCTACATCCCAAACGTGCACACCACTGCCTCTGTCCAATACAACTGGAAGCGGGTGGTAGTTATGGGCACCGTATTTATCTTCCAATTCAATGGCTTGTTCTGAGCTTAATTTATCTGAAACTTGAGTCATAATGTGTAACGTTTTGTCGTTCGTAAATGGGCTGCAAATATAATATGGTTTGAGAGTTTTAAAGGGCCATGCTAACCGATAAACCAACAGTTTATTAAGATTTTGAATTTGCTTTTTACACGAAAGGACATTCTTTTACAATAACTATCACAATGTTTAAGTATCAGTTATCCAAACAATGTATTATATAATTTCAGTTTGCCAGCCTAAAGCCAACCTTATTCCGTCATTCCGTAAGAATAGTGGAACAGAATTTCAGCATGAAATTCTTTGAGACACTTCTATACGGAATCTATATCTGTTATTGGTTATTTAGATTCCGTATAGAACTTTCGTTTTGATTTTTTTCTAAAAATCAACTCAAGTAGTCTTACGGAATGACGACATCACACTAGAACGTATAACTGGTTCTTCGTGAATTTCGCTCGCTTTGATTGGATGCCAACCCCAATTCAAGGCTTAATATTTTGAACTATCTAAAAAGGAATTGAAAAGCTTGGAATAGCACGGTTATAAGATTAAGTTAATCCCTACTTTTGCTCTGTTTATGGGAAGAAAAAAAGGCAGACACCCTCATATTGAGGAGCTAGAAATAATAGATGCAGGCGCTGAGGGAAAGGCCATTGGAAAGTACAACGAAAAGGTAGTTTTTGTGCCTTATGTGGTTCCAGGTGATATAGTTGACGTTCAGGTTATTAAGAAACGAAAAAACTATATGGAAGGTCGCGTGACCAAAATCCATAAGAAAAGCGAACGACGTGTTGAACCGGTTTGTTCCCATTTCGGAATTTGTGGTGGTTGCAAATGGCAAAACTTGGGGTATGATGACCAGTTGATGTACAAACAAAAACAAGTAACCGACCACCTTACCCGCATTGGTAAAATTGAATTACCTGAAATTCAACCCATTGTAGGTTCTCCTTCAACCGAATTTTACCGCAACAAATTAGAATTTACCTTCTCGAATAGCCGCTGGGTTACTGAAGAAGAAATTGCCAATAACGACGAAATAAAAGAACGCCGAGGAGTTGGTTTCCATATTCCTGGGCGCTTTGACAAAATATTGGACGTAGATAAATGCCACTTGCAAGCAGATCCTTCTAATGCAGTTCGATTAGCAATTAAGGAGTTTGCTTTTGAAAACGATTTGTCCTTCTACAATGTGCGCGCCCACGAAGGACTGCTGCGTAACTTGATTATCCGTAACACCAACCTAGGCGAACTCATGGTATTGGTTTGTTTTGGCGCTGAGGAAGAAGAAAACATTAAACTGGTAATGGAGCACTTAAAAGCGACATTTCCAGCCATTACGAGCCTCATGTACGTTATCAATACCAAACAAAACGATACCATTTACGATTTGGACGTTCAGCTATTTGCAGGCAAAGACCATATCGTGGAGGAAATGGAAGGGTTGAAATTTAAAATTGGCCCCAAATCCTTTTTCCAAACGAACAGCACCCAAGCACTCAAATTGTACGAAATCACCAGAAAACTAGCCAATATACAAGAAGAGCAAGTAGTTTACGATTTGTATACCGGTACTGGAACCATTGCGAATTTCGTAGCTAAATACGCCAAACATGTGGTGGGTATCGAATCGGTTCCTGAAGCGATTGAAGACGCCAAACTAAACTCCGAAAACAACGGTATTGAAAACACCAGCTTTTATGCTGGTGATATGAAGGACATTTTTACCGCTGATTTTATTGCCGAAAATGGCAAACCCGATATTATCATTACTGACCCACCCCGTGCAGGTATGCACACCAATGTGGTTGAGGTTATGCTGGAACTAAAAGCGCCAAGAATTGTTTATGTAAGCTGCAACGCAGCTACTCAAGCTCGTGATTTACAATTGCTGGATACTAAATACCAAGTAACGCATGTGCAACCGGTTGATATGTTCCCGCATACACATCATGTGGAGAACGTGGTGGTGTTGGAGTTGAGGGATTAGACTATTTGGCAAGTTACCTTCTTGCGGTTGTGTCCAATTCATTTCTTATTTTTAAGCTTTGAAATTTGTAGAAAATACTAACTATTTTTAAGTGATTAAAAATTCTTATACTGCACATAACCAAACAATTAAACGGTAAATTAGTCAAAAAATATAATAAATATAAACGCACCCACATGTTTAGCCACTAGTTAGCTGCAAGCTGAAAAAAGACAACGAACAAACATGACAGGAACAAAAGACAAAGTAACCATTGGACTCAGATTAGCTTCAATGTTGGTTGACCACTTCGCAATGACATTCATAATGATGTTTATCGTTATGCCAGGATTTGCGGTAAGTATGTTTGACGCATTTAATCTTGACCATGAACCGAGTTCGGTAGGGTTTGGTGGAATGTCATTTCTGTTTGCTTTTGGCTTCTCCGCCTACTTCAATAAAGACATTTTTAACGGACGAAGTCCTGCAAAGAGAATTCTTAAAATGCAGGTCATTGACAACAAAACAGGAGAAGTGGCAAATCCTTTGAAATGCTTAGCAAGGAACTTAACCATTGTGCTATGGCCCTTAGAATTAATCTTTGTCCTAATCGACCCTAAGAGACGACTTGGCGACAAAATCGCAGGAACACGAATTGACTATGTCGAAAATCCAGAAAAAACTAAAATGGATTGGTCGAAATTCACAATTGCACTTTTGATAGCAATTAGTTTTTCTGTTCTCATATCACTTCCGTTTACGCTTTTGAGTTCAAAATGGAAAACGGACAAAGTCGCCTATGTAGAACAGACTTATGACCAAAACAGAAGCAAGCAGATTAACACTCTATTTGAGACACAACTTGACGGGTTAATAAGAGAAGCAGACTTTAAGTTTTACGACCAAATTGAAAATGACGATAGAAAGTACGTAGCAGGTATTCTCTACTTCGCCAACCGCAGTGACTATGACAATTTTGAAGAATCAGAACAGAAAATTTCCGATTTACTGACTTCTGAGTTTTCGTTGGAGAGTCATGTTTGTTTTTTAAAGTTCGTCTATAAAGAACCGGGAAGTATGAGTACAAGCCAGAAACTTTATGACTCAAGAAAAGAAGAAAAATAAAAAGCCAGCAGCTAACAAA